>JBEKMU010000133.1:0-7087 GCA_049523555.1 Verrucomicrobiota bacterium
TAAATCGGGCGCCCCGGCAGCCGCCGCACCAGCAGACCATAGGTGGTCACGTCGCCCTGCCCGCTGTGGATGAGAAACAGCGGTCGTCCGGCGTCCGCCGCGCGCAACGGGACCAGTGGACTTGGCGACGGAATCACCGCATGGTTAGCCAGCAGTGCCGCCAGTTTTTCAATCGTTTCATGTTCGACCAGCGTCGAAGGCGGCAACGAGGTGCCGAACGCTTCTTCGATTCGGACCAAGACCTGTGCTGACTGGATGGAAGTGCCGCCCAGATTAAAAAAGTCGTCATGCCGGCCAATCGGCGAAATGCCCAAAACCGATTGCCAAATCCGCGCCAGTTCCCCCTCGATGAAATCGCGCGGTTTCTGGCTGCGACCCGTGGCAGCCTTGGTTTCACGTGGAGGCAGCGGCAACGCCAGCCGATCAACTTTGCCGCCCGGCATTTGCGGCAATCGGGCCAACGTCACAAAATCATTCGGAATCATGTGCTCCGGCAACAATTGCTCGCGCAATTCGCGCCGGTATGTTTGCGGCGGCACGTCCGCCCCGGGGTGGGGAACGACATAGGCGACCAGCTGCCGTTCACCGGAGGAATCCTCGTGCGCCACAACTACAGCCTCTTGAGCGGATTTGATTGCCTGAAGGGCCGCCTCCACCTCTCCCAAATCCACCTGCTGCCCCCGAATCTTCACCAATTGATCCGCGCGTCCCAAGTGTTCCAAATTGCCATCCGGCAGGAATCGTCCCACGTCAGCCGTGACAAAGATCCGAATTCGCGGGTCGCGGTTGTCGGCGCGGAATTTTTCTGCCGTCGCTTCCGGTCGCAGCCAATATCCCTGTGCCAACTGCGCGCTGCGAACGGCGATTTGCCCTTCATCACCGGTTTTGACGGGTCGGCCTTGTCCATTAAGCAGTGACACCTCGACACCGCGAACGGGCTGGCCGACAGGTACCCGCCGGTCTGGCAGGACGGTTTGCCGGTCAATCATCAATGCACTGATCAAACCGGTTTCGGTGGAACTCAGCGCGTGCATCAGCCGGCAATTGGCCGGAGCATCCTGCCGAAAAATTTCAACGTCGCCGCGCAACATCGGTTCGCCATCAAGCCGAATCAGGCGCAAACTTTCAAAAGAACGTTTGTCGCCCGCCACCCGCGCGAGGTGACGAAATACCGTCGGCACGGAGTGGTAAACACTGACGTGCTCCCGGCGCAGCCAGTCTGCCAGCCGCTCGACGCCTTGGGAACGCACGTTAAAAGGGCACAACGTCGCGCCGTTCAGCAGTGCGCCAAACAGCGGCGTGGCCGACGTTGCCAGACTGCACGGCGCCAGCAACGACAGGCGGTCGTCCGCGGTAAGTTCGATCAATTCGCCGTAAACATCCGTGCGACACACGACACCGCGATGATTTTGCCACACGCCTTTGGGTGCGCCGGTCGAGCCGGAGGTGTACATGAGCCAAGCACCGGCTTCAGACGAAACTTTGGGCAAAGTCGTGCTTGTTGAAGCGACGGGGAAATCATCCGCAATTTCCAAAACCTGCAATTGCCCGGATGCAAGCGAATTGGCCGGCACTGCGTTGGATTTGTCGGTCAACAAATGTCGGGCGCGCGAGTCGGCCAGCATGGAAGCCGACCGTTCCGTCGGGTTGCCCGGGTCCAGCGCCAGATAAATTTTCCCCGCCTTGAGCATGCCTAGAATCGTGGCCATCAACAGCGCGTCGTGCTGCATGAGCAGCGCGACCGGTTCTGAAGTTGCGCCCAGGCGGTCGAGGATGCGGGCAGCGAGGGTATTTGAACGTTGGTCGAGTTCCGCGTAAGTCCATTTCGCGCCGGGTGTGCTGATGGCGATCCGCCCGGCATGACGCGCGACAACCTCGGCAAAGCGTCCGGGAATGGTCGCAGGCGATGAATTGGCGCTCGCTCGCATTGCTTTTAACCCAACCGAAGTTTTTCCGCGCCGTAGACCGTTTGCGCACGCGTGTAAAAGAACCTGTCGCCTCCGCCGTGTTCGGGCGGGCCGATACCCGACGCCTTCCAACCGCCGAACGGCAGCGAAGTGTCCGCGCCGGCGGTGGACGTGTTGAACTTGAGTACGCCGGCCCTGCCTTCTGCAAGAAATTTTTGCTGAAGCTCGGGCGAGTTGCCAAAGAAGGCGGCCACCAACCCGTGGCGAACGCCGTTGCACAAGGCTAGGGCGTGCTCGAAATTTTCCGCCCGTTGCACCACTAGCAACGGACTCATTGTTTCCTCCTGCACCAGCGGGTGGTTCGGTTGATCGCAACCGACGATGGCGGGTTGCGCATAAGCGCCGGTTTTCACCCACGGTTCTCTAATGCGCATTGCGTGAGGAAACTCGACGCGACGAGTGCCATCGGCCTGTGCCCTTGCAATCAGCGCGGCATGCTCGTCGCGTTTGGCCGAATTGATGACGGGGCCGATGTCGGTGGTTTTTTCCAATGGGTCGCCCCAAACCAGCCTTCCGGCGGCGTCTTTCAATTCCTGCAGGAAGTTTTCGAAGCGCGGCGCGGACACGATCGTGCGGCGGTTGGCCGTGCAGCGCTGCCCGGCGAACGCAAAAGCGCCCCAAGCCACCTGCCTGGCGGCGTGCGACAAATCGGCATCGTCCCAGACGATCGCGGCGTTGTTGCCACTAAGTTCGGCCTGCAGCGGCACGATGCGGCGCGCACAAATTTCTTGGATCGAGTAACCGGCCAAAACCGAACCAGTGAACGTCACGGCATTGACATTTTCATTTGCGGCGAGCTGTTGGGCTGTGTTGTGATCGCCGGTCAACAGGCGAACCGCATCGGCGGGCACTCCGGCTTCGTGCAACAGCCGCAGAATTACTTGTGCGATCCTTAACGCCGCCGGCGCGGGTTTCCAAACGACGGTGTTGCCGTATGCCAAAGCCGGGGCGATTTTTCCGACGGGGATGGCGACTGGATTATTCCACGGCGAGATGACCGCCACGACTCCCAGGGGTTGGAGGCGAACGAGCCCGGCAGGCTCGCGCTTAAGCGGTTCAAATTCCGCGGCGCGTCGGATCACGTCTCGAACATTTTGCGCGGCGCGGTGAACCTCTTCAAAGCCCTGTGAAATGGGCTTCCCAATTTCAATGGCCATCTGCTGCGCCAGATCCGGCCCTGCCGCATCCAATCTGTTCGCCAGATTTTCAAGCAGTTGTTGTCGGGCCGATGGCGGTGTTCGTCGCCAATTTGCCCAGGCATCCTGTGCCGCCGCCGCAGCGGATGCGACTTCGCTTGCGCCCGCAATCGGCACTTCAAACAAGACTTCGTCAGTGGCTCGCGGAGACCGATGAATCAAAGCTGGCGGCGCGCCGCCGTCCAGACGCGCAAGTATCGCGCTCACCGGCTCGAATTCAACGCAACGTTCCGCCAGCCAGCGACGGGTTGAAGCGGAGTAGATCGGGTCTTCGCTGGCCACAGCGTCCTCGGCCATGAAGACTTGCAGGTGACGCTCCAGACATCCCATGGCTACGAGGCGGACACAAGTGTGAAGGTGGACGCCCGCGACGATGGCGGTGTCGCAATTCAGTCGTTGCAACGTGGAGTCCAAGTCCGCACCGGCAAAAGCGTTGAACCCCCTTTTGTGGATGATCGTCTCACTCGCTTGCGGCTGCAGCAGGGCGGGAGGCTGGTGTCCGCTTGTGCCGGCAATGCACATCCAGCGATCTGTCCGCTCCCAGTGTGGCAACCGCCGGTCTTTGTTGCGGCGGATGGTGGTCCAGATATGGATGACCGGGATGCGGCGGTGGCGGCAATTCTCAAGCAACACCGCCGCCCGGGTGACTACGGCGTCTGCTGACGGGCGGAGTTCAGGTGTCGCCAGGTGGTCGCCTTGCAAATCAACGAGCAGCAGCGCGGGCTTCATGCAAGCTGCGAAATTTCTGCCGAACGAAGAACCCGTTCGGCAACCTTGTCAGCCATGGCTTTCGTGCCCAAAATCCGGCAACCCGGTTCGGTGAGATCGGCGGTGCGCCAACCCGCGCGCCAGACTTCGGCGAGGGACTTTTCGATAAGCGCAGCGGCTTCGTCCAAACCGAAACTCTCACGCAGCAGCATGGCCAGCGAAAGGATTTGTCCGGCGGGATTGGCGGTGTCCGTGTCGGCCAGATCGTGGGCGCAACCATGGTTGGTTTGATAGACGCCGTGGCCGTGCGCGTCGAAGTTGCCGGAGAAGGTCACGCCGCGCGATGAGACCAAGACGCCCGCAACGTCGGCCAGGATGTCGCCGAAAAGATTGGGAGCGGCAATCACGTCGAAGTGCGCCGGATTTTGGATCAACTCATAAGCGGCGAGGTCAACGTTCATGAATGCCGCCTCTAGCCCATGCCGGCGCGCCACCGCGCCACCGACATCGCGCCAGAGCGCGGTGACGGTGGGTATGCCGCCTTCCTTGACGATTATATGCAATTTGCCCCGGCGGTCGGCCGCCGCGCGCGCGGCGACCTCGACGAGCCGATGGACTTCCGCTTCGCTGTAACTGAACGAATGTTCCGCGAACCGGCCCTTGCTCGTGGCGCGGTCGCCCCATTGGCCCTGATAAACGCCGCCGGTATTGTCGCGCACGATGAGCATGTCCACATTTTTCAGGAACTGCGGGGCGATTCTGCCGGCGCACGCCAGTTCCGGCACAGGCCGCACGGGAACAAATTTGCAGAATAAATCGAATCGCCGGCGCAGGTCATACACATAACGGCCACCGCCCGGCCCGCTGAGAATCGCGCCGCCGTGATGGAAAATTCCAGAGCAGAATTCCACCGTGTCCTCCGGCAGCCATTGGCCGCAATGAGCCACCGCTTCCTCGCCAATCAGCCCGCCGTGTCGCACTTCAAACTTCAGGTCCAGCGCCTGCTCCACGGATTTGAGAACTTCCAAGGCCGCGTGGACGACCTGCGGCCCGATGCCCGTTCCTTCCAAAACGCCGATGAGCAGACACGAGTTGGAATGGATTGGCGGCAGACCCGGATCATTTCCGGGCAAATAACTCGCCAGCCTGACCGGTCTGGCCTTTTCGGGTCTGTGGCTGCTGGTTTTCGTCGTCATAGGTTGTCTTTTTTTTCGCTGTCCAAGTTAGAGTAGCAAGAACTTCCAAACAGATTCCTGTTTTCTGATTCATTTCGGTTCATGCCAGTCCATGGCCGTGATATTATTTCACGGCGATTCCGTGGCAACCCAAAAGAAATCCGGTCGCCTCGGCGCGAACCACGCCGCCGGTTTTTGAATTGACACCGGTCAAGGCGGGAATACCGTCCAAACCATGAACCTGGCGGAAAATAAATTCGCCGCACCCTATCCGGATGGATGCATGGTCCCGGCAGAAAATTTCTCACCGTTGCAGTATGCGATCGCAACGTCCTGGAGCGACGCGCTGTTGAGCGAACTGGTTTCACTCAATCGAGCGCACAGCCGCACGCGCTTCTCGGAGGTTTACGGCGCGCACCGGACCAGCATTACCGGGCACGGGCGCCCGGCGTACCGGCTGCCGCAGGTAGACCCGGACGTTTTTGAGCGGCATGTGTGCTGTGCGCGTCAACTCGGCCTGCGCTTTAATTACGTCATGAACGCCCCCGACTTCGGCGGGCGGGAGCAAAGCCCCGAGTGGCTGCGGGACGTTTCCGGTTTCCTGAAGTATCTCGCGAGCTGTGGTGTGAGCGGCGTCACCATCGCACACCCCTTCCTCCTGCAATTCGTCAAACGGGAGTTCCCTGATTTCAGATTGAACGTCTCTCTGATCGCCGGAGTGGACACGGTTGCCGCCGCAAGAAAGTTCGAGGATCTCGGCGTGGACGTCATCAACCTCAATCCGTTCACCATCAACCGGGACTTCGATTCGCTGCGCGCCATCCGTCAGGCAGTCCGCTGCGAGCTCGAGCTTTATGCGAACATCCCCTGCCTCGATCATTGCCCGCGGCGGGTTGCCCACTACGAATACTCGGGGCGCGCATCACAGGAAACGGGCAACCCGGAGGTCAAGCAGGATCCCTTCCTGATGCGTTGTTCGTACATGTTTCTGTCAGAACCGGTTGAATTCCTCCGCAGTCCGTTCATAAGACCCGAGGACGTTTCTGCATATCGCGAGGCGGGGATGGACATCATCAAGCTCTCCGATCGAACCGAGTCAACGGAGTTCCTTTTGAGCACGGCGCGGGCCTATGCTGAGGAAAAATATGACGGGAACTTGTTCGACCTGATCTTCCGAGGCGGAAGAAAGATCAGATCGGGCCTCGGGCTCGTGCCATCAGGACTTGCAGTTCGCGAAATCCCCGTCGCCATCAAGAACCCGGTTCTGGATGAGCTTGGCTTTATTGATCAAATCAAGAAGCTCCGTGGCGCCGACCTGACGGAATTCTACCGGACAGCCGCAGCCCGCGCGGTGGAGTTTGCGGATTCGAAGGCAATTGACGAATGGCGGGGGATGCTTCAGAAGCGATTGGCGGCCTAACGTAGGCGTCGGGTTGTTTCTCGCTCGACCAATCCACCGTTAGCCGTTACTTTCCCGCCATCTCACCACGAGGTGAATTATGGATGAATTGTTGAAAATTTTGCAGGCCAATGCGATCGAGTCGCGGGAAACCATCGCCAAGATGCTGAATCTCTCCGTCGCGGAGGTGAACCAGCGCATCGCCAAATACGAAAAGAGCGGGGTCATCCGCGGTTACCAGGCCATTCTGAATGAAGACCAACTCGAACTCGACATGGTCACGGCCGTCATCGAGGTCAAGGTCACGCCGCAGCGCGAAGGCGGGTTCAACACCATCGCCGCCCGCATCAGCCGCTTTCCCGAAGTGCGCTCGGCGTATCTCATGAGCGGCACCTACGACCTGCTGCTGTTTGTTGATGGCCGCAATCTGCGCGAGGTGGCCGCGTTCGTCAGCGAACGGCTTTCACCGCTCGAAGGCGTGCTGTCCACGTCCACCCATTTCATGCTCAAAACCTACAAACGCCTCGGCGTGTTGATGGAATCCGGCCATGCAGAAGAAAGACTCAGTGTCGCTCCGTAACCGCATCAACGCGACGGTGCGCGACATCCCGCGCTCGGGCATCCGCGACTTCTTCGACATCG
>JBEKMU010000134.1:0-7034 GCA_049523555.1 Verrucomicrobiota bacterium
TTGAGCTGTTTGATGACCACCAGTCCGCCGGCCTGGGGCTGTGCTTCCGCGCCCGACAACCGCGATTTCATTTGCTGTTGATGCGGCGGCTCAAAGTATTCGACCGACGTGAAGTCGCTCGCGTGCTGGACGCCATCCTGTTGCGTGCGCCCGTTCGGGACGGCAAAAAACAAAATCGTGCCGGCCATCAAAATCGCGGATGTGATTTTCAGTTTCATTCCGCGTAATGCGCGACAATTGAATCCCATTTCCCCTGCGCCTTCAAAATCATTTCCACGACTTCGCGGATCGCGCCGTGGCCGCCCGGCGCACGCGTCACATAATGCGCCGCCGCTCTCACTTCGCGGATTCCGTTGCCCACGACCGCCGCCACCCCCACCCGCCGCAGCACGCCCAGGTCCATGACGTCGTCGCCGACGTAGCAAACTTCGTCCCAATGCCGGCGAGTGTGCCGCAAAAGTTTTTCGACCGCGGCAACTTTGCTGCGGCTGACTTCCTGCTGGACCAGAAAATCTATCTTGAGTTCGCGCGCACGCAGCCGCGTGGCGGGCGACGGACGGCTCGAAACCCAGCCGACTTTGATACCGCCGCGCCGCAACAGCACGAGGCCGAAGCCATCCCGGATGTCGAACCGCTTGATTTCGCGCGCACCGCCGATGAACACCGCCCCGTCGGTCATCACGCCGTCCACGTCGCAGAGAAACAGTTTTATGCGCTTGAGTCTGGTGACAAGTGACAGGTAACGGGTGACGGGATGTGCCACGCGCCGTGCGTTGCCGGTTTTCTTGTCACTTGTCACACGTCACCTGTCACTTTTGCGAAGCATTATTTCACCGCGTTAAAAATCTTGAGCAATCCCCGCAGCAGCGCCGGCATTTCGGTCAGCGGAATCATGTTCGGGCCGTCGCTCAACGCGCGGCCGGGCTGCGGATGGGTTTCGATGAACAGGCCGTTTGCGCCGGCGGCGAGCGCGGCGCGGGCGAGCACGGGCGCAAATTCGCGCTGGCCGGACGATTTGTCGCCGCCGCCGCCGGGCAATTGCACCGAATGCGTCGCATCGAAAACCACCGGGAAACCAAATCGTTTCATCATTGGAATCGAGCGCAGGTCGGCGACAAGGTTGTTGTAACCGAAGGTCGTGCCGCGCTCCGTGAGCAGGATTTTTTTTGCGCCTGCGCGACAGGCCTTTTCCACCACCTGTCCCATTTCGGCCGGCGAAAGGAACTGGCCCTTTTTCAGGTTCACAATCTGGCCGGTGGCAACGGCCGCTTCAATTAAATCGGTCTGGCGGCAGAGAAACGCCGGGATTTGCAGAATATCCACGACTTCGCCCACCACGGCGGCGTGCGACTCGTTGTGAATGTCGGTCAACACCGGCACGCCGAGTTGCTCGCGCACTTTGGCCAGCACGCGCAAACCTTCGTCGAGGCCCGGCCCGCGAAAGGATTTGGCCGACGTGCGGTTGGCCTTGTCGAAGCTGGCTTTGAAGACATAAAAGATGCCGAGCGACGCGCAAGTTTTTTTGAGTGAATCGGCGACCTGCAGGCACAGCTTTTCGTTTTCAATCACGCACGGCCCGGCGATCAGAAACAACCGGCGCGGCGAATTGAAGTTCTTCCAGATGGCGGCGTCATTGAGCACGCGGAAGTTTTAGCAGCGGCGTGACGGAAAGTAAATGGTGGCGAAACTCAGGTAGTGGGATAGTTTGTAGTTTTACGACCCACCACGCGTAGCCGATAAACCGGGATTTACATTTAAGCAATCGCCAGCCGCAGCCAGGGAATGACTACGAACAGCCCATTTTCCGCATGAATTGCCGAAAAACCACGTCACTTTCGGAAACGAAGGCCGCTTTTTTGTGAAATTGCTTGGACAGCATTTGTCCTACCCACCCTGATAAGATTTCGCTGAAAGTTGGGGTGTGATTCCACTCACACCAGACACAACATGATATGGGGCGCGGTGGAACTCGCCTCAAACAAAAGGTGAAGTATGGCCGAAAGAGTTGAAATCCAGTGCATAAACAAAAGCGACAGACAGAACCCGCATGAGCGCATTCTTAGCGTTGGCGGGATTCATGGGGGAAAAAGATGGAAAATCTCGCAAGAAGAGGCAATTGCGGGGATTGAAAGTGGCAAGTGGTCGTTTTACGTGAGCAGGGGCGGTAAAACCGTTGATGTCATCGTTGCGACCAGTCACTATGGCCACAAGTACATCAAAACTGTCGCCGACGGTGAGCAGCCGGACAACCTGCTGAGTTTGCCTGAGTGTCCGTAATCGGTGTACATCGTACGGCAGAGTGGCGAACGACTGCCACTTTGCCGAATCCGAAAACAGAGTTGATTTTGCGCCGCGTTTAAATCATTAACAGTGAAAATGACACCAGAGAAAAAACTGTCGCAAGCGGCTGTGGACAATCGGCCCGAAATAAATTATCCGCTCGTTGAGGATACGCGACCGGCTATGTATAGGGCGGTGAAATACTGGGGAAAGAAACCCCATAACATCTGGGGTCAATATATCGAAAGATACTGTCCTCCGAACGGAATTGTTCTTGACCCGTTTGTGGGTAGTGGGATTACGGCTTTCGAAGCAGCGAAAATTGGCCGCAAGGTTTACGCATTTGACTTAAACCCTCTAAGCTCTTTCGTAATCGAGGTCTTGTCCGCCCCTTTTGACGAATCCAAATTTCTTGCAGGGTTCTCTCGAATTGCCATCGCCATTGAGAACGATCCCGTATATCAAAAGCATTATACTAAGTTGATCGGAGGCCGGCTAGCCACTGTGTTCAACTATCGGTGGTTCGCCGGCAAAATAGTTAAGGTTGCGGCAAAAGTTAAATACGGAAAGAAGACAAAGACCACATTTCTGGCGGCCAATCGTCAGGATGCTCGAAAAGCCAAAGAAATGGCGTCAATCGCCATTCCCTACTGGGTTCCCGGAGACAGGTTTCCGACCACTCCTTCGATAACTCATAAGTTCGTCAAGGACGTTGGTGGTGATCAATTCAAATATCTTTGGACTCAAAGGAATCTTTATCTACTGTCACGAATATTTCACGAAATTGAGCAGAATTCGGATGCTGCTGTAAGAAAGCAGTTACTTTTCGGTTTTATCCAGACATTGCATCTGACATGCAAGATGGTCTATCCGCGGAGTACGGCCTCCCAAAGAGATTTCAGCGGTAGCTGGGGGCGTTCCGATTACATGATTCGGCGCAAGCAAATGGAGCAGAATCCGCTCGTTGTTTTCACTCGCTCGTGCATTGACAAGAAAGGCGTTCTTGCAGCTCTTCGTGACGCAAAGAAAACCTTTCCACGCGGAATAAAAGTCTCAAACATACAAACCACCAAGAAAATCAAAAGCGCGGCGGCAATAAATTACGGCGTGCTGGATGTGGCCGATCTTCCAAATTACGTCAAAAAGAAGAGTATAGATTTCATTATTACCGATCCGCCGTACGGAGGTTTGGTGAAGTACCTCGACCTGAGTTTAGTGTGGCTAACCTGGCTGGCAAAGTTGGACAGGAAGTACAAGCCTGACCTTCAGGCGGAAATCACAGTTAAGGAGGGACAGATCACCCGCGAGGACTACAAAAGACGATTAGCAAATGCCTTTAAGATTCTCCATGGCGTGCTGAAAGACGATGGCAGAATCGTAATTACGTTTCACCATCAGAAAATCCGGGAGTGGAATGATTTTCATGCTGCCCTCCGTGTATCGGGCTTTAAGTACGACAAGATCACTCACCAATACAATAAGCGATCTGGGGAATCAAATGTTGCAAACCCCTACGGAACGTCAGGTGCAGATTTTTACATACGGTGCGTCAAGCGGCGAGATGTGGATTTTACAGATGATGCCTCCGGCCTAAACGATTTTATTATTCAAAAAACAATAGAAATCATCGCACGAAGAAATGAGCCGACACCGTACGATTTCATTTTTGCGGGACTTCTGCCAGAGATGCTACAAGCAGGATTTATTCAACCGAAGGATTCTGTAGATGAACTGGTTAAAATTCTATCTGCGCAGGAAGGGCCAGGTAGGATTTTCCTCCGAACCAAAAACACAACGAGCAAGTCCGGTGATTTCTGGTGGTTTCAAGATCCGGCGAGCCACATAAACTATCACGACCGACCCATTAAGGACCGTGTAGAAGAATCAATTCTTTCCCTGCTTCGTCGGAAAGTTTCAGTGAAGTACGACGACATTCTGGCTGAACTTTTCCGCACCTATCCGAATGGCCTAACACCTGATATTAAGGCCGTGAAAGCCATTCTTGAAAAGTATGCATTCCGGTCAGCGGGGAATTGGAAAATCCGGGACTCCACAATCAAAGAGAGCACGGAACACACGGAGATAATTCGGTTACTAATAGAAATCGGCAAGAAAGCGGGAAGCAGAATTTACGTTGGCAAGCGCGAGCAGCCCGAGCGTTGCTCACCAACTGAGATGCTGAAAGATAGGTGCGACCTTGTTGGCTTGGCTGGCTTGGGCTGCCCGTACGACGCGCAGCAAATCGAGCGCATTGAGATGATTGATGCCATTTGGTTAGAGCAAACGGGCGCGGGCATCAAGTGCATCTTCGAAGTGGAAAACACCACCGATTTTATGTCCGCGATTCAGCGAGCCTCAAATCTCGAAAAGCATGTCTGCAAATTCATGGTGGTGCCTGACAGTCGCGAAACGAAACTGAGGAAAATAAGAGACCCATTGTTTCTTGCCAGTTTCTCAAAGAACAATTGGAGATATCTCACCTACAAATCGCTGAGGAGGCTTGTCGGTTTTTCTAAGCCGAGTGTGGAAGAGATTATCAAGATAGCCAAAAAATTAGATGTATGAAAACCGTAAGGAAGAAAAAACCCCGAAAGCCGTTATCGGAAGAAGGCAAACCAGGCCGGTACGACCCTCGTAACAAGATTAACGATTTAACGGGAAAGGACTGGCTGCTTCTATCGCGCAGTTTTTGGTTCACGGAGCGGAGTGTTGACGACAAACCTGCGTATGCACATCCCGCACCTTTTTTGGTCCAAGATATTGAAAAGCTGATCAAGCTCTTCACGAAGAAGGGAATGATGGTGCTTGATCCCTTTGCCGGCAGCGGCACAGCCCTGGTTGCTGCCAATAAACTTGGGCGCAAAGCGATCGGCATTGACCTTAACCCAGAGTATAGGACTCTAGCAGAGAAGCGCATGACACAAGCCGGCCTTCACGATTACATATACTTTCTGGGAGACGCCAATAGCGCAATCGACTTAATTGGTGAAGTTGACTACATCGTCACCTCGCCTCCTTATCACAATATTCTAAAGAACAACGGCAATGGCCTCCGGCACGAGTCTGGCAAACTCTACCGGATGGCTGCTCGAAACGGCGTTGAACACTACGGTGAAATTGATGGCGATTTGGGCAATTTTCAAGAGTACAAAGATTTCTTGAGAGCGTTGAAGGCGATTATGGTAAAAGCCTTTTGCAAGCTTCGGCCAGAGCGATATTGTTCAATTATCATTAGCGATTTTACGGTAAACAAAGCTGAAGTATCGGTGCAAAGCGATGTGCTAAAGTTGATGCAAGCAAGTGGGTTTCAATTTGCGGGTACAACAGTGCTCCTACAACCAGTGAAACCACTATTCCCCTTTGGATATCCCTACGCGTACAAAATCAATCATCACCATCAAAATATTATGTCATTCCGAAAACCGAGGTCGGGAAACGGAACAATCGCACACAGTTAAATTTTGTCGATGCGCCGGCACGGATTTGCGAACTAATGCAATCGCGACCAATCCTGTGTGTACTAAGTCTACCAAACTTCAAATCACCGTCCCGTGCGGGATGACGGCATTTTTAGGAATGATGACGATGCCGTCGCGGATGTAATAAAGTGGGTGGTCGAGTTTCTCCGGTTTGCCGGCGGGCGAAATGGCCACGTTGTTTCCGATGCGCGAGTTTTTATCAATGATGGCGTTTTCGATCTTGCAGTTCGTGCCGATGCCAAGGCGCGGCCTGCCTTCGCGTTCGTGCGCTTCAACGGATTCCTGCGATTCGTAATAGTCGCTGCCGAGGATGACGACGCGGTTCAACTCGGTGCCGGCGCCGATGACGGTGCGCAGGCCGACAATGCTGTTGGTGATGCGCGCAGGGTTGATGATGCAGCCGTCGGCGACGAGCGCGTGGTCAATGTGCGCGCCGTTGATCTTGGAGCTGGGCAGTTGCCGCGGACGGCTGAACATGGGCGCGCTCATGTCGAAGAAGTTGAACCGCGGCAGTTCGGAAACGAGGTCGAGGTTCGCCTCGAAAAACGAGCGGATGGTGCCGATGTCCTCCCAGTAGCCTTGAAAAATGTAGGAGAACACCCGGCGCGAACTGATGGCGTGCGGAATGATGTGCTTGCCGAAATCAGTCAGCGGGTTGTCCAGCAGTTCGCGGATCAGTTGACGGTTGAAAACGTAAATGCCCATCGAAGCGAGGAACAATTCGCCGCCACCTTTGATGCCAAATTTTGGGTGCCATTCGGATGGCAGCCGGAGCGAGTCGAGCGCGGCGGGGTCCGTCGGTTTTTCGGCGAACCGCGCGACGCGGCGGTCCTCGCCGATTTGCAGGATGCCGAACGATTGCGCGTCCTGCCGGTTGACGGGAATCGTGGCGATGGTGATGTCTGCGCCGGTCCCGGCGTGCTGGCCGATGATACGACGAAGATCCATCCGATACAACTGGTCGCCGCTGAGGATGAGCAGGTAATCGAAATCGTGATTGAGGAAGTGTGTGAGATTTTTCCGCACGGCGTCGGCGGTGCCTTCATACCATGACGTGTCGGTGAGCGTCTGCTGCGCGGCGAGGATTTCCACGAAGCCGCTCGAAAAGAGGTCGAATTTATACGTCCCCGAAATGTGGCTGTGCAACGAGGTGGAATTGAACTGCGTCAAAATGTAAATGCGCCGGAACCCGGAGTTGATGCAGTTGGAAATCGGGATGTCCACCAGCCGGTATTTGCCGGCCAGCGGCACGGCGGGCTTCGCGCGCTCCTTGGT
>JBEKMU010000135.1:0-7016 GCA_049523555.1 Verrucomicrobiota bacterium
AGACTGTTCCCGACCATCGGGTTTCAAATCATCACTGAACCTAGTTCACTTGAAGATTTGCCATGACCTGAAATGACAAGTTATCTCACAGACGCAGGCACAATAACCGCTTCCGTTCCTTGCGCAAGCACATTTTCAAACCCAGCCGGTCAACGCTCCGGCGTCAGGCGGCAGTAGTGGCATGGTTTGATTTTCTGTTGGTAGGGCCGTGCTGCTGCGCGGCCCCGGACGACCAGCAGGTCGTCCTTACCAGTTAAACTGACCCTCAACCTTGGGCCGCAGTTGATTTTTTTTGAATATGCGGGCATTATTTGGTGTCCGTTAATTGAGACTCAAATTATGAAATGGCATCCTTTGACTCTGGCAGTGGCGGCGGCCGCCGTGTTGGTAACAGGTTGCGAAACGCCGGAAGGCGCGCCGGACAACACCGGCACCGGCGCCTTGATGGGCGGCGCCATCGGCGCGATTTCAGGCGCGGCGATTGGCGGGCCGCGGAATGGCGGCGAGGGCGCCTTGATTGGCGCGGCGGCCGGCGTGATTGCCGGCGGCTTGATGGGACATCAGATGGACCAAGAGCAGCAGGCGCAATTGCGCGCGCAGGCGCCGCAAACTTATGTGCGCGTCGAGCAAGGCCAGCCGTTGGGCATCGCCGACATCAAGGCGATGGTCAGGGCGGGCGTGGGTGACGATGTTATCATCAGCCAGATCATCAGTTCACACACGGTTTTCCGTTTGAACGCGGCGGACATCATTGATTTGCACAACTCCGGCGTGAGCGACCGGGTGGTGAATTACATGATCAATACGCCGAACACCGCCACGGTAGCGCCGCCGCCGCAAACCACCACGGTTGTCGCGCAAGAGGCACCGCCGGCACCGCCGGCGGAAACAGTGGTCGTGGCGCCCGGACCGGGTTACGTGTGGGTTGGCGGCGAATGGTTGTGGAATGGCGGATGGGTTTGGGTGGGCGGTCATTGGGCTTCTCCACCGTATCCACGCGCCGTCTGGATCGGCGGTTATTGGTGGAAAGACTATCACGGCTGGCACCGGGCACCGGGGCATTGGCGGTGATTCACTCCGCCGATGGTTGACGGACTTCAACCGGCCATCAGTTTCACCCAGACAATCAATCCGGCCAGGGCAGCCAGCGTCACCGGAATGCCCAACCGGGCAAAGTCCCAAAAGGAAATGTGTATCTTCATTTCCCGCGCCTGTTGAACGACGATGATGTTGGACACGCCGCCAACGATAATCAAACTCCCGCCGAAGCTGTTGGCCAAAGCGAGAAGGTAACCCGTGACCGGTTGTGAAAGCGGGACGACCTTGAGCAGCAACATCACCGCCGCCGAGTTATTGATGAGGTTGGACAAAACGGCGGTTGTCAAAACCAGATTGTGCGGCGCGTTGAGATTGAATCCGCTGTTGGCCAGCCATTGAACCGCCTGGTCCCCGCAGCCCGCGGATTGAAACGCGCCCGCCACAACAAACAATCCCATGAAGAGAATCAGAATAGGCCACTCCACCAACCCGAGTAAATCTTCGGTCCGAAACCTGGGGCTGGCCAGGTGAATGCCGGCGGCGGCAAGGGCGATGATTTCCTTGGGCACGCGCGAGAAAAACAGGCCGATGACCACCACCAGAATGATCAGCCCCTTGATGGTGTGCGGCCGGTTGAAAGGAATGGATGGGCAATCCAATTCATTTTGGACAGGCGACGCAGGCTGAAGGTTCTTTTGCGACATCAGCCAGATGATTCCGTAGGCGGCGCCCATCGCAACGAGGACTGGCACGCTGCTCCAAAGCAGGTAACGGCCGAAATCCAGGTGCGCGACCTGGCCAATCAGCATGTCCTGGGGATTCCCAATCAGCGTCGCCGCCGCGCCGATGTTGCTCGAAATCGCCAGGGCAATCAGAAAGGGAATGGGATTAATGCGTTTGCGCAACAGCGCCGCGCCGACGATGGGCGTAAAGACGTAACAGACGATGTCGTGATTGAGGAAGGCGGACAAGCCGCCGGTCACCGCCATCAAAACGAGCAAAAATCGCGCGGGATGACTGAGGCGGGCGGAAATGCCGTTGGCGACCTTGTCGTAAAATCCCGACAACCGGAGTTGCGCCGAGATGACAAAAAAACCAAACAGCAGAAAAATGGTCGGCCAGTTGATGTAGGAAACGACACTGGCGGTGGTGACTTCGCCAAAAATCATCATGGCGATGGCGCCCAACAAGACGATGCCGGCGCGATTGAGCTTCAATCCGGGAACGTGCCCCATCGCAATGCCGATGTAGGTGATGGCAAAAATCGCCAGAATGACTGGCTCCTTGGGATTGGCGGTGGCAAGCAGGACGGGCATGACGGTGGGCCGGTTCTATTTCGCCAGCAGCTTGCGGAGCGATTGCAATTCCTTCCGCCGCTCCCGATCCGCCTTGGGATAGCTCATCTTCAACTCCTTGAGCGTGTCGAGGATGATTCGGGAAATGATCAGCCGGGCGTTTACCTTGTCGTCGGCGGGAATGACATGCCACGGCGCGTGGCCGGTGCTGGTCGCGCCCAGGCAGGCTTCATACGCCTTCACGTAATCCTGCCAGAACTTCCGCTCCTCGATGTCGGACCGGCTGAATTTCCAGTTCTTCGCCGGGTCATCAATGCGGGCGAGGAACCGTTTGCGCTGTTCCTCTTTTGAAAGATGCAGGAAAAACTTGATGATGTGCGTGCCGTTGCGGTGCAGGTGCTTTTCCAAATCCACAATCGAGCGGTAACGCTTGTCCCAAATCGTTTCCTCATCCAGCAACTCCTCCGGAATTCCCTGCGCGCGGAGAATTTCCGGATGCACCCGCACCACCAGCACCTCCTCGTAGTAAGAGCGGTTGAAAATGCCGATACGCCCGCGCTCCGGCAGGCAACACGTCGTGCGCCAGAGAAAATCGTGCTCCAGTTCCGTGGCGCTGGGATGTTTGAAGCTGAAGACCTCGCAACCCTGCGGATTGATGCCGGACATGACATGCTTGATGGCGCCGTCCTTGCCGGCGGCGTCCATTGCCTGAAAAATCAGCAGGACGGCGTAGCGGTTGCTGGCATAAAGCAGGCTTTGGAGCGCGCTCAATTCCTTGATGTGGCCGGCGAGGATTTTTTGATAATCCTCCTTCGATTGGTAAAATGGCCCCACTTTCGTCGGCCATTGTTTGAGCTTCACCTTTTCGCCTTCGCGAACGCGGAATTGTTTTGGAACGATTTTCATTTGACGGCTTGAAAAGTAGCGCAGACGTCCCATCTGCAAAAGCCAACAAATTCACCGGCCAGGGAGCTTGTGCCGTCAAGCTAGCCGTGGCGATGGTGCCAATGTCCTTATGCCCATCACTGAACCATTATCCTGTGCTTGTCGGCGATACCGGCTCAGTGTTAGCGTCGCGTCATCCCGGACGGCAGGGAAAAAACAATTATGAAAAAACTGGGAATGCTCATAAGCGGAAAACCTTCACTTTCTAAATGCCTGCCTTTTGCTATGGCGGCGATGACCCTCGTGGTGACGGGCTGTCCGCACAACCAGTACATTGTCGAACTCAAACCACAGGGCAACTCCATCGAGCGAACGCTGGTCTTTTACTGCGAGGATGGCGTGAACACAAACACTGGCAACCCCAATTACCAGCCCTTTGATACGGCTGAACTTGCGGCCATCACCTCCCTGTATCCGGCACTTGGCCTGACCAACGACGGCGGGTGTTACATTGCGCGTGGTGAATTCACCAGTGAACTGCCGAATGATGTCGGCGGCGCGGGCGCTTATACCAACCTGACCACCAGCCTTGGAGAGGCGGGCTTCTACGTGGAGCGGTTCCGCGGCAATGACGATCTGGCTGGCATGTCAGAACGACGTTTCAAGGCTGCCGATCGGTTGGCGGACCTGTTCGTCGGCTGGAGCCGGATGGAGTTGGGTCGGGAACCCGGCTACGGCAAGTTGCGCCAATTCCTGGATGTGGATTTTCGGCATGATCTCGAGAACCTCAGCGCGTATTGGTGGGAGGGGCAGCTTGCCAGCGGCTACAAAACCAATGCGGACGAGGAGTTTGTCGTACGTTTTGGTCAATACCTCCTCGAACGCGGCTATTTCACGATCGGAGAAATTCCGGGCGTGTTCAGAGATGCGTCAGGCGATGACACGCAGGCACAGTTGCGCCGGATTCAACGGCTGGTGGCACGCAAAATGGGAGTGCTGGAGACCGAACCCGTACCGGCATCGCTTGCCTTCCTTGCCGACGAGACAACGATGGAAAAATCGTTCGATAAATATCTCGCCGGCACGGCTCAATACCGCGCCAAGCTCAAGCAATGGAAGAAGGACAGGAAACTGAAGCCCGACCTCAAACAACCGGAGCCATCGGAGGTGGCGAGCGATGCGGCCGCGGGTCTGATCGAATTCCATCTGTTTGGACAACCCGATCATCTTACCGTCCGGTTGTCGCTGCCATCGTCTCCCGTTCACAGCAATGGCCGGTGGGATGCGGCGCTCAAGCAGGTGGTTTGGGAAACAAACATCGAGGGCAGAACGAATGCGTCCCATTTTCCATTTTCCTGTTATGCCAGTTGGGCACAAGCCGACCAGGAGTATCAAAAAGAGCATTTTGGCAGGGTGGCATTGACCGGGGATGAATTGACGCAGTACTGCCTGTGGCGCAGCAGTCAGGACCAGCAGGAGGGTGACGAATGGGACGCCTTCGTTGCGAGCCTGCAGCCCGGCAGTGGGTTGGCGGAGCGGATTGCTGCCTTCAGGTTCACGGGCGAACCGGCTCAGGTGGGGACAAATACGATTCCCAGCCGCTCCGTCTATCCGCGCGAACTCCTCAAAGCCGCGCTGCAATAATCCGGTATCTTCCGTTGCGGGTGCCGCGAAATCGAAATCTCCACCGAGTTTTCTTGGCAAACGCGCGTTTCGAGGATTAGCTGGTCACCATGCAAGTCGTGCTCGATTATTTGAAACGCAACCAAGCCCGGTTTGTGGCTGAGTTGTGCGCGTTCCTGCGTTTTCCCAGTGTCTCCGCCCAGCCGCAGCACAAAAAGGACATGCTCGCGTGCGCCGAATGGCTCGCGGAGCATTGCCGTCACATCGGCCTCGACGCGCGGGTTTGCCCGACCCAGGGCCATCCCATCGTGCTCGCCAAAACGCCCGCCTCCGCTGCGCTTCGGCGCGGCAAGCCCCGACCGCATTTCATGGTCTATGGCCACTACGACGTGCAGCCGCCGGAGCCGCTCGACTTGTGGAAATCGCCCCCGTTCGCGCCACGCATCCAGGGCCGCTCGATTTTTGCCCGCGGTACGACCGACAACAAAGGCCAGCACTTCGCGCATCTCAAGGCCGTCGAAGCCTATCTGAAAACCGGCACGCCCCTGCCCTGCGACCTCACCTTTGTCATCGAAGGCGAAGAAGAAGTCGGCAGCGCGAACCTCGCGAAATTTCTCAAATCGCACCGGCGCGAACTGGTTTGCGACACCGTAGTCGTTTCCGACACCGGCATGCCCGATGCCGATCATCCGGCGCTGACGTATTCGCTGCGCGGCATCATCGCCTTTGAAATCACGGTGCATGGCCCGTCGCGCGACCTCCATTCCGGTATTTTCGGCGGCGCGCTGGACAACCCGGCGATGGCCCTGAGCCAGTTGTTGGCGAAACTTCGCGACCAGAACGGCCGCGTTGCCATCCCCGGTTTCTACGACGACGTTGCGCCGCTTTCGGCTTACGAACGGAAGCAATTCCAGCGATTGCCGATGACGCCCCGCGAACTCCAAAAATTGATCGGCGTAAAAAAACTGTTCGGCGAACGAGGCTTCACGTCCTTCGAACAGCGCAGTGCGCGGCCGACGTTTGAAATCAACGGCCTGACCAGCGGTTATCAGGGCGCGGGCAGCAAAACCATCGTGCCCGCCTGGGCGCGCGCCAAAATCACCTGCCGCCTCGTGCCGAATCAAAGGCCGGCGCGCATCCGCAAAATCGTTTGCGACCATCTCAAAAAAATCTGTCCGCCGACGGTGCGTCTGGAAATCGAAGCCGGCCACGGCGCGGAGGCGTATCTGGTTTCACCGAAAAGTCCGCAGGCGCAGGCGGCGTTGTGCGCGTTGCGGGAGGCGTTCAACCGCGAGCCGGTGTTGTTGCGTGAAGGCGGCTCCATCCCGATCGTGAACGATTTCAAAAAGGTCCTCGGCGCGGACACGCTGTTGCTCGGCCTCGGCCTGCCGGAGGACAACGCCCATTCGCCCAACGAGAAATTTGATTTGGACTGTTTTGAAAACGGCCAGCGGATGAGCGCACTGTTGTGGCAGGAGTTAAGCCGGGCTTGAATCCGGTCACCGGTTTTATCGAGGCTCGCGAGAATGGATAATGGAGCGCGGGCTTCAGCCCGCTTCAATCTCCGCAGCGGCGGGACGCTGCAATGCCCGGCCCGCTTTCGTTTCGTGCGTTGAAGCGGCGTGAAGCCGCGCTCCGTGTCCCTAACCGGTGGGAAAAGACGCAAAAGAATGAACCTTTTGCCGTACTCCCGTTATTAATGGGCAGATACTAAATCGGAAAACCATTATGAAAACTACAAAATTCACCTCCCTTTCCTTGCTGATTTTAACGGGAACTGTGCTCGGTTTGCGCGCTGAACCATACCGCACGGACATCAATCCGGCGATGCTGTATTACCGGGCTCTTCTAATGCCGTGGGAGCCGATGTCCGAGGCGGACAGGAATTATCTGTCGACGAAACAAGGGAAGGAACAAAAGCTCCCGGAACGGTTCGGCCAAATCGTTGCCAACCATGACAATCAATTCGAACTAGTGCGCCGGGCAGCGCACGCTACTGTGCCCTGCGATTGGGGCATTGATTTTAGCGACGGCCCAAACATTATGCTTCCCTATCTGGGCCGCGCCAAGGTGGTCTGTCAAATAGCGCAGTTGCGCGCGGTGTGGGATTTGCAACATGGCCGGCAAGACGACGCGCGCGACGATTTGCTCGCGGCGTTCGTGCTGGGCAGGAAT
>JBEKMU010000136.1:0-6903 GCA_049523555.1 Verrucomicrobiota bacterium
TGCTGTTGAAAACGCTGCACCCGTTCAAGTCGGTGCTGGAGGAGATCGCGCGCCATCGCGGCACGATTCTGCCGGCGGTCCCGTCATTTTACCGGGCGCTGCTGGCCGTGCCGGAGTTCGGCCGGCTGCCGCTGCGGCTGTGCATCAGCGGCGGCGCGCCGTTGCCGGTGGAGGTGTTCAATGAATTCACGCGGAAGTTTCCGTTTCCGCTGCGCGAAGGTTACGGCCCCACCGAGAGCAGTCCGGTGGCCACGGTGAATCCCATTTACGGCGTCAACAAACCCGGCTCGATCGGCAAACCAATCCCGAACGTGGAGTTGAGCATCCGCGACGAGGCCAGCCACGAATTGCCTGTCGGTGAAATCGGCGAAATCTGCATCTGCGGCGGGAACGTGATGCGCGGCTATTGGAATCAGCCGGAAGAAACGGCGAAGGTTTTGCGCGCCGGCTGGCTGTACACCGGCGACGTGGGGTATCGCGACGCGGAGGGTTATTATTACATCACCGACCGCAAGAAGGACATGCTGCTGGTCAACGGCATCAACGTTTATCCGCGCGAGATTGAGGAAGTGATTTACCAGTATCCCGGCGTGAAGGAAGCGGCGGTCATCGGCGTGCCTGACCCGCGCAAAGGCGAGCAGCCGGTGGCCTTTATCGCGGTGGCGGAAGGCCAAACGCTCGATGAAAAAGCGTTGCACCAATTCATCCGCAGCAAACTCGCGGATTACAAATTGCCGAAGCAAATTGTCCTTCTGCCCGCGCTGCCGCGCAATGCGACGGGGAAAATCCTGAAAACGGAACTGCGGAAACAGGCGGCGAGGAAGTAAATCGAAAACAGAATGAAAGCCTTCACTCGAAGCCTTCAAGATCGTTGTTTTACAGCGTTTCTTTCAATCGTTCTTGGTTTTCCAACAGGTTGGGGGCTTTGGCTGTATTTTACACTGGACCATTCGCATGATGATCCAGATTGGCTGGTAAACCTTTCCTTCATGTCGGGATGGATATTGTCGGCGCGCTTTTTCTCATTTCTGTTTTGGGGCTTGTTTGGGCGGTTTGATTGACTGCAACCAATTGATTTCCAATTAGTTTTACAGATTCCCTTTCCGAGTTGCTTTGGTGGATTCTTGTCGCTAAGCTATTTCTACCGTTCGGGCATGAAGCGCGGGCGGCAAAGATTTTATGGCTGAAGGATATTGCGTCAAATGCAAGGCCAAGAAAGAGATTGCCAATGGCGTTGAGGAAACGATGAAGAACGGGCGCAAGGCGATCAAGGGCAAATGCCCGACCTGCGGCACGGTCATGTTCAAGATTTTGGGCGGCAAGGCCGTTCCCAGTGGCGCAACTCCAACCCCACCGGCCGCGACGGGCTAATTATGTCCCAACAGCTCGCCTACGTCATCATCACCCCCTATTCACTCTACAAGTCACGCACGGGTGGAATTTTGAGCCGGCTGATTTCGCGCACGGGTCTGGACCTGGCGGCAGCGCGCATGTTCGCGCCCAGCGCCGAGCTGATAAAGCAATACGCCGAAACTATTGTTTCGGCCCACGACCCACAGGACCGGAAAATTCAGGAACTCCTCAAACAATACGTCCTGGAAAATTTTTCGCCCGATCCCAAAACCGGGCGGCGGCGGCGGGTAATGACACTTTTGTTCCAAGGCGATGAGGCGGTGCGAAAGGTCCGGTCGGTCGTCGGCAATCTCGGTCCGGACCGCCGTGTCGGCGAAACCATCCGCGACACTTACGGCGACTTCATTTTGGAGGACAACGGGCAGGTGCGCTACTTCGAGCCGGCGGTGCTGGCCGCGCCCAACGTGGAGGAAGCCGAGGCAAAACTCAAATTGTGGGCGCGTTATTCCGACCGCGACGGCGGAGTGTTGGAAAACGTCATTACTTACCAGCCCGGCGAAACCGGCCAACGCACCCTCGTGCTCATCAAGCCGGACAATTTCCGTTTCGCGACCGGACGCCCCGGCAACGTCATTGATTTCTTCTCGCGCACCGGCCTGTTCATCGTGGGTATCAAGGTCCACCGCATGAGCGTCGCGCAGGCGATGGAGTTTTACGAACCCGTCCGTGAACTCCTCTGCACCAAGCTCACGGATGTGATCGGGGCCAGGGTCAAGACCGCGCTGGAAAAGGAGTTCCCCATCAAAATTGCCGCCGCCGAGGAACAAAAGCTGGGAGAAGTTCTCTGCGCGACCTTCGGCGAGCATCAGTTCGAGAACATCGTCCGTTTCATGTCCGGCCATGCGCCGTCGGAATTGCCACGCGAACAATGGACCAGGCCCGGCACGGAAAAGTGCATCACGCTGGTTTATGAAGGCGTGAATGCCGTCGCCAAAATCCGCGGCGTGCTTGGCCCGACCGATCCGTCCAAGGCACCGCCCGGCTCCATCCGCCGCGAATTCGGCTCGACCATCATGGTCAACGCCGCGCATGCCAGCGATTCGCCGGAAAACGCCAGACGTGAAATGAACATCCTCAACGTGGGCGAAAATAATTTCCGCCAGGTCGTCGAGGAAGTTTACGGAAAGTTGTAAGCGCGCAGTTTGTCCAGCAAGCGCGCGTCGGCCGCCGGAAAGGTGTATTCGTTCAATTCCGGTTTGCCCACCCATTTGAGCGCCGCACAGTCAAGCGGCGCCGGTTCGCCATCTTCCAGCCGGCAAACGAAAAATTTCAGGTGAACGGTTTGTTCCGGGTAAGCGTGGACGACTTCCTCAAAAAGTTCGCCAACGGAAATTTCCACGCCGAGTTCCTCGCGCAATTCACGAACCAAACATTGCTCGAAGGTTTCGTCCGGTTCGCGTTTGCCGCCGGGGAATTCCCAAAGTCCGCCCAGGTGTGCGTCCGCGTGACGCTGCGTGATTAAAAGTTTGCCGGCGCGAAAAATTAATGCCGCAGCAACGTCAATGCACCCGGGTTTCATCTCTTAATCCTGCTCTTAATCATAATCTTGATCTCCTGCCGAATGGATTAAGCGTAAGATTAGGATTAAGAGTATGAACGTTATCTTCCCACGCTCTTGTAAATCCAGCCGAGCCGCTCCATTTCCCCGCGGTCGAAAAGGTTGCGCCCGTCGAACATGATGGGATGGGAGAGCGATTTGCGGGCGCGTTCGAGGTCGAGCTTTTTGAACTCGTCCCACTCGGTGGCCACCACCAGCGCGTCGCAACCGTCGGCCACGGCGTTCATATCGTCCACATAAGTCACGTTCGGAAGCACCGCCTTGGCTTTTTCCATCGCTTTCGGATCGTGGACGCGCAGCGCCGCGCCTTCCTTTTGCAGGCGATGGCAGAGTTCAATCGCCGGTGACGTCCGCACGTCGTCGGTGTTTTGTTTGAAGGCGAGGCCGAACACGCCAATTTTTTTGTCTTTGAGCACCCAAAGCGTGTCGGTGATTTTTTTGATGAACCGCTCCATCTGGTCGGCATTGATGCGCTGGACTTCCTTGAGCAGGCGGAAATCGTGGCCGATCTGCTCGGCGATTTTGATGAACGCGCTGAGGTCCTTCGGAAAACAACTGCCGCCGAAGCCGATGCCGGCGTTGAGAAAGCGGCGGCCGATGCGTTCGTCCATACCCATGCCGGCGGCGACTTCCTGCACGTTCGCGCCGGTCATTTCACAGAGTGCGGCAATCGCGTTGATGTAGGAAATTTTGAGCGCCAGAAACGAATTGGAGGCGTGCTTGATAAGTTCGGCGGAATTGATGTCGGTGATGATGATGGGCGCGTTGAACGGCGTGTAGATTTCCTTCATCGCCGCGACGGGACGTTGCGAACGGACGCCGATGACGATCCGATCCGGCTTCATCAAGTCGCCGACGGCGAACCCTTCGCGCAGGAATTCGGGATTGCTGACAACATCAAAATCCACTTTCGCCGGGCAATAACGTTTGATGGTTTCGGCGACCTTTTCGCCGGTCTTGACCGGCACGGTGCTTTTGTCCACGACGATTTTGTAGGTGGTCAGGGCGGCGGCAATTTCGCGCGCGACCTTTTCGATGAAACTCGAATCCACCGAACCGTCCGGCAGTGGCGGCGTCGGCACGGCGATGAAAATCACGCCGGATTTCCGGACGCCGTCGGCGATGCTGGTCGTGAACGAAAGCCGGCCGGCGGTTGTGTTTTGCTTTACGAGTTCTTCAAGTCCGGGCTCGTAAATCGGGATGCCGCCGGATTGGAGCAGTTTGATCTTGGTGGCGTCATTGTCCACGCAGGTGACGTGGTGGCCGACCTCGGCGAAACAAGCGCCTGTGACCAGACCGACGTAGCCGGTGCCGACGATGGAAAGCTTCATGCTCAGGGTTTGACCGCCACCGGCTGTGCTGGCGCCAATTTCGTTTTTAATTCAATCGCGCGCAACGCGGCTTCCTGGGCGAGGGGGCCGCCGGAACTGGAGCGGACGATACTCTCATAAAAATTGAGCGCGTCGGTGAGTTTGCCTTGTTGCCCGCTGATCCGCGCCAGTGCGAATTTCGCGGCGTTCGCCGCCACCACGTCTCTTGAAAAGCCGTTGACGACCCGCTGATAAACGCCAACGGCTAAATCCAGCTTTCCGAGCGCTTCAAGGCTGGCCGCTACGCCGAGGGTGGCCGACGCGGAAAACTCGCCGTCGGGATGGGCGTCGAGAAATTTCTGGAATTGCGCCTGTGCGTCAACATATTTGCCCGCGGCAAATTGCGCCGCCGCGCCCTGCAACCACGCACGCCGCCCGGCGAGCGTGCCCGGATATTCGTTGGCGATTTTCAAATACAGGTCGGCCCACCGGCTCTCGTTCGCATCGGACGGCAGGGCAAGAGCCAATTGGGTTACCGCCCTGCCTGCGGTGATTTCTTTTTGTTCCCGCCGGTAGGAAAAAAATGAATATAGAAAAATGGCGACAAGGACAATTCCCGTACTGACGATAAGACGGTTTCGGTTGGCCTCAATCCACGGCCACAACTTGAAGAGATAGGCGGTTGGTGTGTCTTGTGGTTGCATAATGGGGGTGCAATCTTTCGTGTGAAGGCCAAAAATGCAAGCTTGAAATCTTTCGCGCACGGTGGAGAATTTACTCGAGTGCCGGGCGCAGGCGGGTTTCACTGGGCGTGGTGGAGCGACGGCCAAGTGGCTGAAGGCGGCGGTTTGCTAATTCGGGAATCCATTTCCCCACCCTTCCTCACAACACTGAAAGGCTCGTCATTATTGAGTTTCTTAACTTCCGACCTTTTCACAAATCAGCAGACATCAGCTTGAAAATGGCAAACGGTATCAGATTACAGTATCAGATTTTAGCTCAAAGACTTTCGGGCTGATTCGCTGCACGGTCACACCAAAAGACTTTGCGCCGTCCCAATGTTGGCGCGACCAAGGCGGCGTTTCCATTCTCCGAAACCCGGCGCGATTTCCCCGAACAGAAACCCCGCTTCCGTCTTGAACGGCTGCCGCTTACAACAGCACCACCAACGCCTGCGGCGGCGAATCTCATGAATCTTTCCGCCATGGACACCCCGCCCAGCCCCGCTGGGATGCGCGCGCGGGCGCTCCACGCGTACGACCTTGACCACACCATCCAACGGGCTATGCTTCGTGCTCCATGAAAATGGCGGCCAGCAGACCTGCGGTCACGATCGCGGTGGCGGGGTTCCTCATTGCCCTGGTCTTTGCGATCTACACCCAACACGTCTGGGAGGACTATTGGATTACATTCCGCTGCAGCCGGAACCTGGCCACCGGTCAGGGCCTGGTTTTCACGCCCGGCGAACGGCTGCACACGTTCACCTCGCCGCTGGGGGTTTTGCTGCCCGCGGGATGCAGTTGGCTGACGGGCAATCAATCCGACGCATTGGCCTTGTGGCTGTTTCGACTGACGAGCCTTGCGGCGTATTCCGCCGGCCTGGTTTTGCTTTTTTACGTGCTGCAAAGACTGCAGCCGCACCGGCTGGCCACCGGGCTGACCCTGGCACTGGTTGGGCTGGACGCCAAGCTGGTGGATTTCAGCATCAACGGCATGGAAACGGGACTGCTGTTTTTCTTCCTGGCCCTGGCGATTCAGGGTCTGGTGGTGGCCGGTCCGTACCAGAGGTTGCGTATCGGCATCGGTTGGGCGGGCTTGATGTGGGCGCGCCCGGACAGTTTCGTGTATATCGCCGCGATGGGGATCGGCGCCCTGCTCTTTTCACCCAACCGGATGGCTGGCCAATCACGCAAGGACTTGTGGAAAATTCTTCTGGCGGCCTGCCTGGTTTGCACCGTTCTCTATCTGCCCTGGTTCCTGTGGGCGTGGAGTTACTACGGGTCGCCGGTGCCGCAACCCGTCGTGGCCAAGGGAACGAATTTGCCGCCGTTTTCCGCGGGCACCCAATTGTTCGAGCTGCTGGTGTTCCCGAAAACATTGTTGACCAACGTGACCACCCTGCGCTGGGTATTCACACCGGCCTACGCGTGGTTCGGCGGATGGCCTGAATTCATTTTCCCGCTCTGCACGGCGGCGGGGATTGTGGCCGCCCTGGCCTGGCCATTCCCGCCGTTGCGTCCCCAAACGCGCCTGTTTTCGCTGGTCTTTTTTCTGGGAAACTTTTTTTTGACCTCCGTATTGACAAATCCGTTCCCGTGGTATTTTCCAACTGTGGCAGTATTCGGTTATCTGACCATCGGCCTGCTGTTCGACCAGGCGCTCGGTCTGGCCGGCCGGGCGCGCGATTGGCGCCGCCGGCTGCGAGGCGCGCTCTGGGTGCTGGCGCTGTTGCTGGTGGCGGGCCAGTTGTTCATCACGTTGTGCGTGGCGCGTCAAATGCGGGTGCAACAGCAACTGATCGAGAATGGCCTGCGCCGACAGATCGGTCTGTGGCTGCGTGCCCACGCGCGAACGCCGCACGACACCGTGATGCTCGAACCGCTGGGTTACATCGGCTATTTT
>JBEKMU010000137.1:0-6758 GCA_049523555.1 Verrucomicrobiota bacterium
ATGGAATCGAGCAAAATCACCACGTCGCGCTTGTGTTCGATCATGCGGCGCGCCTTTTCGATGACCATTTCGGCCACCTGCACGTGGCGTTCCGGCGGCTCGTCGAACGTGGATGAAATCACTTCCGCGCCTTTGCAGGTGCGTTCCATGTCGGTGACTTCCTCCGGCCGCTCGTCAATCAGCAGGATGAACAAATAGGTTTCCGGGTTGTTCTTGAGAATGGCGTTGGCGATTTTCTGCATGAGCACGGTCTTGCCCGTGCGCGGCGGCGCGACGATGAGGCCACGCGTGCCCTTGCCAATCGGACAAACGAGATCGAGCACGCGCGTGTTCACCTCGTCCGGTACGGTTTCGAGAATGAACCGTTTGTTCGGGAACAGCGGCGTGAGATTGTCGAAATGTGTTTTTTCCTTCGCCTTGTCCGGGTCTTCGCCGTCCACGCCCTCAACCTTGAGCAGCGCGAAGAATTTTTCCTTTTCTTTCGGCGGCCGGATCTGGCCGGCGATGAGATTGCCGGTCTGCAGGTCAAACCGGCGGATTTGCGACGGCGAAACGTAAATGTCCTCGGGACAGGGCAGGTAATTGAAACTCTGCGAACGCAGGAAACCGAAGCCTTCCGGCAGCACTTCGAGCACGCCCTCGGAAAAAAGCACGCCGGCGCGTTCGGCATTTTTCTGGAGAATGTGGAAAATGACCTCATGCTTGCGCATCGTGCCGAAATTTTCGACGCCGAGATCGCGCGCCATGTGGTTCAACTCGCTCATCTGCATCGCCTGCAGCTTGGCGATGTTGAGGGACGTGGCAATTTTGTCACGCTGCGGGCCGCGGCGCTCTTCCACTCTTGGTTCCTCCACCTTCGGTTCTTCGGCCAGTTCGACCGGTGTGGACGGCGGCTGCAAGTCGGCGGTCCCCGACGGCTCGGCAACGGCGGTTTCCGTGGCGGCCCCGCCGTGATTCAAATCCGGCGATTCCGCGGCGGGAGTTTCCACCAAGGCTTCTGCCGGTGGTTTCACTTTGGTCTTTTTGGTTGAGACTCTGGGCATAAAACAAAATTAAACTGGTTGGATTGACCGGATTCCAATTGCCGACGTGAAAGGCCGTCACGCATTGGACGCCCGATGGCCGGAAAAGTTCAAAATGGATTACATCAACCGAGCGTTCGAGGCAGTGCGGCCTCAATACGGCAAGGGAAATTTCGCAGTCAACTCGCAAATATAATGACGCACCCTGGCCGTTGTGTCAAATCCGATTTTTCGTGTGCGATTTTCATTTCGGCGGGTGTTATAAGTTGAACATGACGCCGGATTCAGAGCTGCTCAGTCGTTACGCCCGAACCCATTCCGAAGACGCCTTCGCTGAACTCGTCCGGCGGCACGTCAATCTCGTCTATTCCGCCGCGCGGCGGCAGGTCAACGACGACGCGTATCTGGCGCAGGATGTGGCGCAGACCGTCTTTACCGACCTTGCGCGCAAGGCGTCGTCGCTTTCACGCCGCGCGACGTTGACCGGCTGGCTTTACACCAGCGCGCATTTCGCCGCCGCGAAAATGGCGCGAACGGAAAACCGCCGCCGTGACCGCGAAGAAAAATTTATGCGCGAACCAATCCACGAACCCGCGCCCGACCCAGGCTTCGCCGGGGCGAAAGCCGACTGGGAAAAACTTCGTCCCGCGCTCGACCAAGCCATGCATGAACTCAAGGAGACCGACCGCGAAGCCGTCTTGCTGCGCTTTTTTGAAAACCGTCCGTTTGCCGAAATCGGCGAAAAAATCGGCCTCAGCGAGAACGCCGCGCGGATGCGGGTGGAACGCGCGCTGGAAAAACTGCGCGCGGCCTTTCTGCAACGGGGCGTCGCCACCACCGCTACGCTGGCCTCCGTGATCTCGGCGAACGCGGTTCAAATCGCGCCCGCTGGTCTGGCGGCGACGCTTGCCAGCACTTCGCTTGCTGGTGCAGGAACTGGAACAACCTTTACACTCTTAAAACTTATGACAGCGACAAAACTCACACTCGGCATCGGCGCGCTGGTGATTGCCGGCGCGACGACCGCTTTGGTGGTCCAACACCAGGCTCAAATCAAACTGCGCGAGGAGAATCAAGCCTTGCGGCAGCAAATCACGCGGCTCCAATCCGACAACGCAAGCCTCTCCAAGCGCGAGGCTCTGGCGAAGCCCACGCCACGACTGCCTGCGCCGCCTTTGCCGGTCGCCATTCAACCGAAGGCGCCACTGACGGAAGATCTGCAATTCACAAATATATACGACCGTTTTAAGGACAAGGCGCCGAAGTTGACCGCGGCGCAGGTCGAGGCTTTCCTCAAAGCCAATCGGACTAATGCGACCAGTCTGCTGGCTGCCTATCGCACCAGTGGTGACCCGGCACTGTTGAAAGAAGCAATGGAAAAATATCCCAACGACCCGCAAGTGGCGTTCGAGGCGGTTCTCGACAAGGATCTGTCTCCCGAACAGCAGCGTCAATGGTTGGACACATTCGAGAAGTCTGCTCCTGACAATGCGCTGGCGAACTATCTTTCGGCGTTCAATTACTTCAATTCGGGCCAGACGGATCAGGGAATCCAGGAACTCGCCGCTGCCTCCGGCAAACAGCCCGACGATTACACGTTGGCTCGCGCTCAGGATGACGAAGAAGCCTACCTCTCGGCGGGTTATTCGGCAGCGGAAGCCGAAAGAATTTCCGATGGTTGGTTAATGATCCCTCAGCTTTCTCAAGTAAAAAAATTAGGGGTGGACCTGGTTGATCTGGCAAAGGCTTACAACCAATCAGGCGACCAGGCTTCCGCGCAAGCTGCCTTTCAAATGGCCATTAACTTGGGCCAACGCTACGCGAACCCGTCAAACGACCCGATGTTGATCCATCAACTGGTCGGCATGGCCATCGAAAAAATTGCTCTCAGCGCGATGGATCCCAACAGTTCTTACGGTAACAATGGCCAGACGGTTCAGGATCAACTCAACCAAATCACCCAGAACAGGACGGCAGTCAAGGAACTGGTGCAACAGGCCGAACCGTTGCTGCCAACGATGTCGGATCAGGATATACTCAATTATGAGAATCGTCGGAGGGCCTTCGGCGAAGTGGCCGCATTGCAGTGGGTCGTAAGCAAGTATGGGCAGAAATAATGCTGCAAAGACAAATTGAAATACCAATTCCCATGGCTTAATACGGCAGCGGGAATTTTGCCGTCAGCTCGCGCACGCGTTCACGCACCTTGTGCGCGGCCTCGACATTTTTGATGTCCAGCAACACTTCGGAAATCATGTCCGCAATGGCCGCCATTTCCGCTTCCTTCATGCCGCGGGTCGTCACCGCCGGTGTGCCCAGCCGGACGCCGCTGGCCAGAAACGGCGAGCGCGTTTCGAACGGAATCGTGTTTTTGTTCACCGTGATGCCGGCTTCGTCGAGCGCAACTTGGCAGTCCTTGCCCGTAAGGTCTTTCACGCCCACGTCCACCAGCATCAGATGGTTGTCGGTGCCGCCGCTGACGATGCGGTAGCCGTTGCGTTTCATGCCTTCAGCCAGCGCCTTGGCATTTTTCACGATTTGTTCCTGATACACCTTGAACGACGGCTGCAACGCTTCCTGGAAACAAACCGCCTTGCCCGCGATAACATGTTCCAACGGTCCGCCCTGAATGCCGGGGAAAACAGTGGAATCAATTTCCTTCGCGTTTTTTTCACGGCACAAAATCAAGCCGCCGCGCGGTCCGCGCAGGGTCTTGTGCGTGGTGGTCGTCACAAAATCCGCATGCGGAATCGGACTCGGATGGATTCCCACCACAACCATGCCGGCGATGTGCGCGATGTCGGCGAGCAGATACGCGCCGACTTCGCGGGCGATTTCGCCCATGCGTTTGAAATCAATGATGCGCGGATACGCGCTGGCGCCGACGGTGATCATCTTCGGCTTGTGCTCGCGCGCCATGGCGGCGAGTTGGTCGTAATCAATCCGTTCGTCGTCCTTGCGGACGCCGTAGTGGACGATTTCAAAAAATTTGCCGGAGAAATTCACCTTGTTCCCGTGGGTCAAATGCCCGCCGTGGCTCAAGTCCATCGTCAGCATCTTGTCGCCGGGTTTCAGCACGGCAAAATAGACCGCCATGTTGGCCTGGCTGCCGGAGTGCGGCTGGACGTTCGCGTGTTCCGCGCCGAACAGTTTTTTCGCGCGGTCAATCGCGAGCTGCTCGATGCTGTCCACATTTTCGCAACCGCCATACCAGCGTTTTTTTGGATAGCCCTCGGCATATTTGTTCGTGAGCACGGAGCCCTGGGCTTCCAGGACCGCCGGGCTGGTGAAATTTTCGGACGCGATCAACTCGATGTTTTCCTGCTGGCGCACACGCTCGCGCTCGATGAATTCGGCCACGGCGGGATCCACATTGCGCAGGCGGAGTTGCGGCGCGGCGAGCCGCACGTCCATTTTGTCAACGCGGCGTTCGTGGCGGCCACCCTCGAATTTTGCGGCGATGAAAGCGTCAAGAATCTTCCGGCCCAGTTCGGGCGGGGTGCTTTTTCCGCTCAGGCAAAGCACGTTGGCGTCGTTATGCTGTCGCGCCAGCGCCGCGGCCTGTTCGCCGGTCACCAGTGCGGCGCGCACGCCCGGCACTTTGTTGGCGGTCATGCTCATCCCGACCCCGCTGGTGCAGATGAGCAGGCCCAGTTCCGCCCGACCGGTGGCGACGGCTTGGGCCACCGGCTGGGCGAAGTCGGGATAATCGTCGGCCGGCTCCTTCGACTTCGCGCCAAAATCCGTGACGCTCAAGCCGCGTTGCTGCAAATGTTGTTTCAATGCCTCTTTCAATTCGTAGCCGCCGTGGTCGGCGCCAACCGCAAAGTTCGTTGTGGGCACGGTTTTGGCCGCCGGCGGGGCCGACAAGGTTTCGTGTTGTTCCATAAATTTCAAAAGGGACGCGATGCCCTGTTTGATCTGGTTGCGACAGTTCACATACACCTCGTAGGAACTGCCAATCGGGTCGCTGATGTCTTTTTCAAATGGTTCGCGCGTTTCGTCAAATTCGCGCAGCAAAAAGGTTTTTTCCGCCGCCTGCGGATACAACAGCGCAATCGTGTCCACGTGGCTGTGCGTCATGCCAAAAATGTAATCCGCCTGCTGCGCCAGATCCGCCGTCAGCATCCGGCTGCGGTGTCCGGAAATGTCAATGCCCAGTTCGCGCATGGCCGTCACCGCATGCGGTGTCGGCGGTTGGCCGTCCATTGCGCCGAGTCCCGCTGACAGCACGTGGGAATCCCCGCGCCCGCCGGCCGCCTGGCGAAAAAGGCCTTCGGCCATCGGGCTGCGACAGACGTTGCCGGTGCAAATAAACAGAATGGTTTTCATGCCGCGCAAAGTTCAAGGTGAGTTGCGAACCGCGAATCGTCAACCCGAAATCAAGGGTGGACTTCCCGGACAATCGCAAGTCCCTTGATCAAATCCACCGCGCGCGCCAAAACCGGGTCGCGAATCACCGGCTTTTGCGGCCCGGCCGCGTGCGGCGGCGGGTTTTTAAATTCGTCGCCGTCCTTGATTTTCGCGCGGACCAAATCCGCCTCGCTGGTGTGGTCCACCAATGACAGAAAATCGTTTGTCCCCGGCGATGCGGCGACTGCGTTGGTTGCCGGCGCCGCGTAGGGATTTTCAAAAAACTTTTTTTCGTCAGCCGGGTTCTCCTCGACGGAAACGTCCGGTTTCACTGCCGCCGGCACGCTGCCGAAAACCAGTCCCGCCCGCGACTCACGCAAGGTGGTCGCCAGCACCACCGCCGCGCCGCGTGTTCTGCCATTCACGAGAATCGCCAGTAGCAATTTTTTTGCGGCAAACAGATTTGCCGTTGCTGTGGCGGCTGCCGCATCGTCACCGTCGGCAAAGCGCAAGTCCAGGACGGTTCCGGCAATTTTGTTTGTGGCCGTCAACGCGCGATTCGCCGTGCCGATTTCGTCGGGAAGGCCGGCGGCAACGTGGCTGACGCGGAGATAGGCCACGTTGCCTTCCAAAATCTCCGATTTCGCCAGCGCCAGGTTGGTCATGTCCGCGCGCGATAAAATCGGTGCCGCCAGCAAACCGGCCAACGCCAAAATCAAAGGTCTGAAGAAACGCTGTGTCATGCTGCACCCAAATTGCGCAACAAAATGGTGAAAGTAAAGCGCGAGACATTTACGATTTGCGATTTACGATTTACGAATCCCTCAGCAATTATCCCTGTGCGCGTAAATCGTATATCATCAATCGTAAATCTTTTCTGTCGGATTCCGCCGCTGGGCGGCGATATACTTTCAAAAGCATGACAAGCGATCTGGATTTGCTGCAGCAATACGCGCGACAAAATTCGCAGGATGCCTTCACCGAAATTGTCCGCCGGCACGTGGATTTGGTGTATTCCGCCGCCTTGCGGCAGGTCCGCTCGCCGCAACTGGCCGAGGAAGTCGCGCAATCCGTTTTCACCGACCTCGCGCGGAACGCCGGCAAATTGAGCAATGCCACCGGCGGCTCGCCGGTTTTGACCGCTTGGCTTTATGCCGTCACGCGGCGAACGGCCATTGACGTAGTGCGAAGGGAATCGCGCCGACAGTTGCGCGAGCAAATCGCCGTGGAAATGACGAACATGAATGCCACCGCCGAAAATTGGACGCACATCGAGCCGCTGCTCGACGAAGCCATGCATGAGCTCGACGAAACCGACCGTGCCGCCGTCCTGCTCCGTTACTTCGAGAACAAATCCTTGCGCGAAGTCGGTCAAAGTTTGGG
>JBEKMU010000138.1:0-6710 GCA_049523555.1 Verrucomicrobiota bacterium
GTGGCCGTCACGCTGAAGGTCACATTGCTCCCCACCACCGTCGTCTGGCTTACCGGCGCCACGGTCACCGTTACCGGTACGTTTACTGTCAAAGTGGCACTGTTGGTCACGCTGCCGCAGGCCCCGCTCACAATCACCGTGTAAATTCCGGCCTGGCTGGTGGTCACGTTGTTCAAGGTCAGGCTGCTGCTGGTTCCAATCACCGAACCGTTAAACAACCATTGATAATTCAAACCCGTCCCGGTGGCCGTCATGCTAAAGGTCACATTGCTCCCCACCACCGTCGTCTGGCTTACTGGCGCCACGGTCACCGTTACCGGCACGTTCACTGTCAAAGTCGCACTGTTGGTCACGCTGCCGCAGGCGCCGCTGACAATCACGCTGTAGGTCGCCGTGTCACTGGCGCTCACATTGTTCAAAGTCAGACTGCTGCCGTTCTGGCCGGAAATACGAGTTCCATTTTTCAACCACACGTAGCTGAACGGGCCGGTCCCCGAAGCCACCGTGCTGAACACGGCGTTGTCACCGGGACAAAGCACCACATTGTTCAACGGCGTCGCTGTCACCGGCGTGTTGATTGTCAGCGTCGCGCTGTTGGTCACGCTGCTCATTAACCCGTTTACAATCACGCTATAGGTTGCCGCGTCACTGGCACTCACGTTGTATAAAGTCAAGCTGCTGTTGGTCTGGCCGTTGATGGCCGCGCCATTTTTTAACCACGCATAGCTGTAAGGTCCGGTCCCTGAAGCCACCGTACTGAACAAGGCGTTGTCACCCGAACAATTTGTCTGGTTCACCGGTCCCACGGCGCTGACCGGGATGGTGAGATTGGTGACTGCCTGAGAGTTGGTGCCCGAGAAATTGAAATTGGCCGGAAAGTTGGTGCCGGCGCCCACCAGATTGATTGTGATCTGGTGAGTGCTGCCGTTGGCGTTGGTCCCGCCAACAACGAAACTGCTGAGATCGAAAGTCGTCAGCACGGGAAACGGGTTGGTTGAAGATCCCAAATTAATGTAGACCCCATACATATACTGGGCGCCGTTCTCAAGGATCAGATATGGGAAACCGATGGCTTCTCCCATCCACGTCGCACTGCCGTTTGTGGTGTTGAGCCGGTAAATATCGGTGTTCGTGCTCGTATTGCTTACATAAAGATTGCCGTCCTGCGCAAAACGGATGTTCTGTCCGGTGGTGCCAAGGTTGTGGGCATTGCCAAAAGGACCAACTGAAGTCGCGGTCCCGCTGGCGATGTTAATCTTGTACAAATTGTTATGCGTGGCTCCGAACAACACCCCGTCGCTTGGCCGGAAGGCCAACGATTCAATGCCACTCACGCTTAACGTTGCAACCCTGGACATGGCGCCATTTGTCTTATTGAATGTCACCAAGGCCGTGGTATTTGATATCCCATACAGCATCCCGTTCGTGGGGCAGTAGGCAATGTCGTTAATCAGCGCTCCGCCAATGGAGGAAATCCTGGTGAAGCTGCCGTTCAGTAAATTAATGGTGCCGAAACGGTTGGTTGACTGGTTGTACTCGACGGCATAGACGATGTTGCTCTGCGCCCGCGCCGACATGGCCAAACTGCCTGCCGCCAGCAGGATTAACATGGCCTTGCTGATTTCAGATGCTGATGTCGTCGGTGGCATTGGTCGTCGCCTGGTGACTATCAACTGTTAATTTTGATTTTGATTGGGCGATGCAGTTCGATAAAAACGACCCGGAAATTGTTTTGCATCCACATCAATAATCGTGGCCGCCCCGTTTGAATCAGCCGTATTTGTGGAAAGGGCTGTCCAGTTGGCCATGTTGGTTGAAAACTGAAACACATACGTTTGACTGGGACGTCCACCGGACGCAGTTACTGCCACACTCCCGTCTCCCTGTGGGGCGATTGAAAGCTTCGGCGACCAAGGAGGAGGGATCACAGCGGGAACAACACCCGAGAAGTCGAAGTTTACCGGAAAGGCAGGACCACCGCCCACCAATGTGGTTGTAACCTGATGAATGCTGCCGTCGGCGTTGGTTCCACCAACAACGAAGCTGCTGAGGTCAAAGGAGAGCAACTCAGGTTGCGCGGTGGCCCCGTTTATCGCCGGAATGCTCACCCCATACATATACTGGCCCGCGTTCATGAGTATCAGATCCGCGTAGCCGGCGGCTTCCCCGACGAATGTCGCCTGGCCGGTTTGGGTGCTCACCTGATAAATGTCGGTGTTATCGCTTGTATTGCTCAAATAGAGGTTGCCATCGGTATCAAAACGGATGTTCTGAGCGGTATTAAGGTTGTAAGGGGTGCCAAAACTCCCAACAAGAGTTGCCTCCGCGGTTAATGGATTAATCGTGTAAAGGCCGCTTTGCGCGCATCCGTATAGCACACCTGTGTCAGGTTGAAAAGCCAGGGACTCAATACCCGACACGTTGAATGGCGCTATTTCAGCGACATCGCCGGTCGTCTTGTCGATTGTCACCAAATTAGCGCAATTGTTTTGGATGCCATACAAGGTTCCACTTTGAGGGTTATAGGCGATATCGTTATAAATCGTCCCGCCCAGAACGGAAATTTGGGTAAAGTTGCCAGTTAACAGATCGAGGATGCCGAAACGGTTATTTGACTGATTGAACTCAACGGCATAAACGTCGTCCTGCGCACGCACAGACATAATCAGACTGCCTGCCGCCACCAGGATTAACATTGCCTTGATGATTTTAGATGATAGAAGGCAAGGCCATAATATGAAGGGCGGTGTAGCCACATTCCGACCGTTAATAGAGGAATTTCCGGCGGAGACAGCTTTCTGCGGGTAATGACTGAAAATTTCCTGAAGCCGCAGTGAGAGTTCTGGCCTTTGTCCACTTGCTGGACAGCCGTGTCCAATTTTTTTCGCTTCAAACGTGCTTTTCACTTATAAACCTTTTGTTTCAGTTTTGACAGTGTCCCAAAAGCTGTTTTCATGCCAAAAATGATACACAAACCAAAGTTGGCTTGGCCAAGCCAAGTGCTTTGATCTATGGAGGATGCGACAAGTGAACTCGTAAACTATACTGATAGAACGACAGGTTTTTTGAATGGCAATTATTGAAAAAAGAACAAATTTTCCCTCCCCGCCGGTTGATCCCCAGAGGCAGTTTACATCACAATCCCGACCATGCCGCCGTCAGAACTTCTGATTCCACTTTGGAGTGGCATATTTATCCCGTGCCAGAGCCGCGGCTTTTTCCAATGGCGGGCTTTCCATGGGCAAGCCGGCGTTCCATGCCTTTTGTAATGCGGCTTTTACTGTTTCAGCGGGCACATTCAAGTTTGTCAGGAATACAGCATGCGCACGATTTTCACGGTAATCGGGCTGTTTCAATGGCATCCGCAAAACTTCGCTCACGAGCGCAAGGTCGAAATTCAGCAGGAACGTTCCGTGAAAAAGCAGGGATTTTTTTTTGCGCCGTTGAGAGTTGCCGGAGAATTTCAAATTGCCGATGCAAAGGTCAGTGTGGCCGCGAACGGCGATTTCGGGTCTCGGAACTCGCGTCCCGGATTTGGGGTAAAACGATTCAATCGCCGCACGGTTACGTTCCATGATGAATCGGTTTGCCGAGGTGATGCTGTGAAGCGGGCCGTCTTCCGTGATTTTCAAAACGAGCGTGTAGTTGAGGCAACCGGGGCCTTGCAGCACGGTGCCGCCGCCGGAACAACGGCGGTAAATGGGAATTCCTTTCATTTTGCAAGCCGCCATATTGACTGCGACGCGAGCTTTGTTGGCATAGCCAATGACGGCAAAATGTTCGCGCGCTTCCCAAAAGCGGAGAACTTCCTCACCTGCGCCAGCTTCACACCAGTCGAGCAACGCCTCGTCGCACGCAAGATTTTCGGCGGGCGAGGGGAGCGTCAGGTCGAGTAATTTCATTTTGTAGTTGCGCTGATTTCGCTGGCGTTGGCGGCCAAATTGGGCTTTATTGTCTGCGCGCGTTTTGCGTGACAGGAATATGTGGGTAACACAGTGAGCGTTCAGACAAAAGAAATTTACGGTTCGCGCTCCGCTTCGTCGTCCGGCACCGGCAACAGCGACAAATGGTCGGAATCGTTGCAATCAGTTTTTGAACTGGTGTTGGAGAGCCAGGGGCCGGAGCGGACGGCGCGGTTGTTGGAAAAACTCGCCGAAAAGCTGCGCGCCGTGGCGTTGGGCGCCGGTCGCAGTTTCAACACGCCTTACGTCAACACCATTCCGCCCGAACAACAGGCGCCGTTTCCTGGCAACCGTGAAATCGAGCGCCGCATCAAGAGCTACATCCGCTGGAACGCGATGGCGATGGTGGTCAAGGCGAATTCCACCACCAACGTGGGCGGCCACATTTCGACTTACGCCTCGGCGGCGACGCTTTACGAGGTGGCGTTCAATCATTTTCTGCGCGGGCGCACGGAAAATTTTCCCGGCGACATTGTTTATTTCCAGGGCCACGCTGCGCCGGGCATGTATGCGCGCGCTTTTCTCGAAGGCCGGTTGGATGAGCGGCAACTGCAAAATTTCCGGCAGGAACTTGCCGAGGGCGGCGGGCTGTCGTCGTATCCACATCCGTATTTGATGCCGGAGTTCTGGCAATTTCCGACGGTTTCGATGGGACTCGGCCCGATGCTGTCGCTGTATCAGGCGCGTTTCAACCGTTACCTGCAGGCGCGCGGCCTGGTGAAATGGAAGGACGAGCCAAAACTCTGGGCGTTTCTCGGCGACGGTGAATGTGATGAACCGGAGACGCTCGGCGCCATCACGCTCGGGACGCGCGAAAATCTCGACAACCTGATCTGGGTCATCAACTGCAATCTGCAGCGGCTGGACGGGCCGGTGCGCGGCAACGGCAAAATCATCCAGGAACTTGAGGGTGTGTTCCGCGGCGCAGGCTGGAACGTCATCAAAGTCATTTGGGGCACCGACTGGGACGATTTGCTCGCGCGCGACAAGTCCGGCCTGCTGCTCAAGCGCATGGAAGAGGCGGTGGACGGCGATTACCAAAAGTATTCCGTCGAGCCGGGCAGCTACACCCGCAAGCATTTCTTCGGCAGATATCCCGAATTGCTCGAACTGGTGAATCATCTCACCGACGACCAGATCCACAAACTGCTGCGCGGCGGACATGACGCGCGCAAAATGTATGCGGCTTACAAAATGGCCGTGGAACACAAAGGTCAGCCGACGGTGATTCTGGCAAAAACGGTGAAGGGATACGGCCTCGGCGAGGCGGGTGAAGGCCGCAACATCACGCATCAACAGAAAAAACTGAACGAGAAGGAGCTGCGCGAGTTCCGGGCAAGATTCAACATTCCGATCAGTGACGAAGTCATTGCGGAAACGCCGTTTTTCCGTCCGTCACCGGACAGCCCGGAGACGAAGTATCTGCTCAAACGCCGCAAGGCGCTGGGTGGTTTTTTGCCGGAACGCAAGGTGACTGCGCCGCCGCTCGACGTGCCGAAGCTCGATTACTTCGCCGAATTTTTCAAAGGTTCGACCACGGAAGCCTCGACGACCATGGCGTTCGTTCGTTTGGCGGGTGTGCTGTTGCGGAACAAAACCATCGGCCGGCAGATCGTCCCGATCATTCCCGACGAGGCGCGCACGTTCGGCCTCGATGCGCTGTTCAAGGACATCGGCATTTACTCGTCCAAAGGTCAGCTTTACGAACCGGTGGACAGCCAATCGTTGCTTTACTACAACGAAAAAAAAGACGGGCAGATTCTCGAGGAAGGCATCACCGAGGCCGGTTCAATATCATCGTTTATCGCGGCGGGCACAAGTTACGCGACCCACGGCGTGCCGATGATTCCTTTCTACATCTATTATTCGATGTTCGGACCGCAACGCGTCGGCGATTTGTTCTGGCTCGCGGGCGACATCCGCGCCAAAGGTTTTTTGCTCGGCGCGACGGCGGGCCGCACCACGCTCAACGGCGAAGGTTTGCAGCATCAAGACGGCCACAGCTTGCTGCACGCGAGCACGGTCCCGACTTTGCTGGCTTACGACCCGGCGTTCGCCTACGAAATCGCCGTCATCGTGGCTGATGGCCTGCGCCGCATGTACGCCGAAGGTGAGGACATTTTTTATTACCTCGCTCTTTACAACGAAAATTATGCCATGCCGCTGATGCCGGCAGGCGTTGAGGACGGCATCCTGAAAGGGCTGTATAAATTCAAACCCGGCCCGGATGGCAAAAAACTCAAGGCCCACATCTTCGGCAGCGGGCCCATCATCAATTCCGCACTCAAGGCACAGGAAATTCTAGCTGAACGCTACGGGGTATCTGCCGACGTCTGGAGTGCGACAAGCTACAAACTGCTTCGCACCGACGCGCTACGCTGCAAACGCTGGAACATGCTGCATCCGACCGCCGCGCCAAAAAAGTCCTATGTCGAGACAGTGCTGGCGAAAGAGCAGGGGATCTTTGTGGCGGTATCGGATTATATGCGGCTGGTGCCCGACCAGATTGCGCCGTGGGTGCCGGGCGGACTGATGACGCTGGGCACGGATGGCTTTGGCCGCAGCGATACCCGAGCGCGGTTACGCCGCTTCTTCGAAGTGGACACCGAATCCACCGTCATCGCCACCCTCTACGCACTGGCGGAGAAAGGTCTCGTTGAACGGAAAACTGTGGCCAAGGCGGTCAAGGACCTGGGGGTTGATCCGGAGAAGGTGCAACCGTAAATTGTCTGACGCCTGCGCTTAGGG
>JBEKMU010000139.1:0-6639 GCA_049523555.1 Verrucomicrobiota bacterium
GAATTGAACTGCGTCAAAATGTAAATGCGCCGGAACCCGGAGTTGATGCAGTTGGAAATCGGGATGTCCACCAGCCGGTATTTGCCGGCCAGCGGCACGGCGGGCTTCGCGCGCTCCTTGGTGAGCGGGAACAGCCGCGTGCCCTGTCCGCCACCCATGATGACGGACAGGACGTTGCTGACATTGACTGACTGGCGGCCGCTGTGCAACATAGACTGGATTACACCGGCAATATATTGCCAGCCGAGACCGCAGGGCAAGCAGCGGTTGCCAAATTATTTTACGACGCCGGCTGCCCATCACGCACGATGAACGGCGCGAACTCATCGTGATGATGCGGCGGAAGGCGGACCTTGAACCGCGCCTTCGGCCCGCGATAGCTGCTCTCGATGACCTGGCCGACTTTGTGCAGCCGCGCGATGACGGCGGACTGCTCGTGCGGCACGCGCAGTTCCAAAAATTCCCGCTTGGGCCGCAACTGTGTGCTGATTTCCGCGAGCAGCGAGGGAATGCCCTCACCCGTCGTCGCCGAAATCGCGACCGCGTGCGGATGATTTTCCTGCAGCCGGTTCAACGCGCCGTTCGCCCCGCTTCCGCCGGGGTTGCCGCCCACCCCGATTCCGTCGGAGTTGAGCCGGTCCAGTTTGTTGAGGACCACGATGGTCGGCTTTCCGCCCGCGCCGATTTCGGCGAGCACGGCATTTACCGCCTGAATCTGTTCCTCAACCTGCGGATGGCTGATGTCCACGACGTGCAACAGCAAATCCGCCTGCACGACCTCCTCCAAGGTGGCCTTGAACGCCTCGACCAGACCGTGCGGCAGTTTACGGATGAAACCAACCGTGTCCGTCAGCAAAACATTCTGGTTCGTCGGCAGGCGCAGACGGCGTGTGGCCGGGTCAAGCGTGGCAAACAAAATGTCCTTGACCAAAACGTTCGAACCCGTGAGCGCGTTGAGCAGCGTGGATTTGCCCGCATTGGTGTAACCGACGATGGACGCGAGCGGCCAGTTGTTGCGCTGGCGCGCGCTGCGCTGGATGCCGCGCTGCTGGCGGACCAGTTCGAGTTCGCGCGAGATTCTGGCAATGCGATCCTGCACCCGGCGGCGGTCGGTTTCCAGTTGGGTTTCGCCTTCGCCGCCTCGCATGCCGATGCCGCCCTGCTGCCGCGACAAGTGGCCCCAGAACCGCGTCAGCCGCGGCAGCAAATGCTGGAGCTGCGCCAGCTCGATCTGCAGTTTGCCTTCGCGCGTCCGGGCGCGCTGCGCGAAGATGTCCAGAATCAACGACGTGCGGTCGAGGATTTTGCAGTTGAATATTTTTTCCAGGTTGCGGCTTTGTGCGGGTGAAAGGTCGTCGTCGAAAATCACCGTGTCCACGTCGTGCCGCCGGCAGAAATCCGCGAATTCGCCAGCCTTGCCCCCCCCGATGAACGTGGCGGGATTTAAAGCTTCCACTTTTTGCAGGCCGTCGCCGACGACTTCGCCGCCGGCGGTCGCGGCCAGTTCGCCAAGTTCGGCGAGCGAATCGCGTGTGTCCGAATGGCTGCGGGATTTGAGTTCGACGCCGACGAGGAAAACCCGTTCGGGCCGTGTCTTTCTGGTTTCGATGAGCGCTTTCAACTGTTTGCTATATGAATCATGCTACCAACAGGCGCATTTACACCACAGCGGCACTGAATAATTGCAGAAAAACCGCATTTTGAGAAGGGAAAAAGGAGCTTCTTCGACAGTTTTAACGCATCGGGAAGCAATGGCCGGGGAAATCAACAGTCGCGAAGTGGTCGCTGAAGTTGGCCGAGGATTGTAATTCATCTTCCGCAGTGGGCTAGGGAATGCGAAAAATAAAAAACTTTTGCGGGTCGGCAGAAGAAAGAGCGTTGGTAAAAGCGCATTTGCCGTCGGCATCGCAGAGGCCGACACCCGCCACCGCCCAATTTGCCAGCGGCATGCTAAGATTCGTGGAGCACAGCACTGACCATCCGTATCCCGCCGCGCCGCCGGAACCACCCAACACCAGATTCGTTCCGCTCAACGAGATTTGATCCATTCGCGGATGAATGGCTCCAAGAGCCACCGCCAAAGTGCCGTTAACGGCCAGATTGTTCGTGACCCAAACCAAACCCGTGCCGGGAGTTGCGGGTGAAATGTTTGTGAACGCGCCGTTGTAAGTTGTCGCGTAAAACAGTTTGAAGCTGTCACCCACCGTCAGCACATCCGGCCCGGCATTCGTCACACGCAACGTGCCGCCGCCAGACAAGACACTGACGCCATTGATGGTGTCGTTGGTCAACGTTGAGCCGGTCTTGCTCAACTTGACGGCCAGCACGCCGGAGTTCGTCAGCGCGCTGTTGATGGTCAAGGAACCGATGGTACCATTGCCCGGCGAGAGGCTTCCGCCCGCCAGCACCGTCACCGGCCCGCTGATGGTTCCCGTGCCGCCGAGCGTTCCTCCTGATACGGTCACCGAGCCGGCGGCCAAGCTGCCGTCCACCCGCAAGGTGCCGCCGTTCACGGTTGTCCCGTTGGTGTAAGTGTTGACGGCGGTGAGGGTGAGCGTGCCCAAGCCGCTTTTAATGAGGCTGATCGGCGCACTGTTGTTGAGGGACCTGAGAATGGGGCCGGACACGATTACATCGCCGTCGCCAGGAAAGGTAAAGCCACGCGCGGCGGTCAGGCCGCCGACGTATTGGACCGGCGCGGTGATTAGCAACAGCGAACCGGCGTCCGCTTGGTACAGGACATTGGTCCCGCCGGTCTGCACGAAGTTGGTTCCGGCGAGAGTGTTGGTGCCGGCCAGATTCTCGAACGTGGGCACCGTGTTGTTGTTACGGCAGGTCGTGGAAAAATTCTGCGTCACAGTCAGGCTGCCGCCCGAACCATCCAACTGAAACGTGGCGGTTGCGCCGCTGCCGGTGTTGTTGCGGAACGTGATCGGTGAAGCGACATTCGCGAGCGCGGCATTGGACGTGACACGCACGGCGCCGTCGTTGGCGGAAGAGCTGCCGGAATCCAGATTGAGCGTGCCGGACAGGCTGTTGGTTCCGCTCAAAACCAGGGTTCCCAAGCCGCTCTTCGTGAAGCCATTGGTTCCGGCCAGGCAGAGAGCAAGGGTGGCCACGTTTTGATTGACGACGACAGGCGGCGAATTGGCCGAACCGCTGTTCAAGGTCAGAACGCTGCCGCCGGTGGCGTTCAGCAGCCAGTCTTGGGTTCCGAGTATGTCGCCAAACTTGAGTGTGCCGATGCTGCGGGATGAATCCAGCGTGACGGTCCGGTCGGCCGTGATGTTCAGCGCGCTGAAATCGGCGGTGTTGCCTGCGCCGTCGGCAGGCATCCCGCCCGACCATTTGCTGGCGTCGCCCCAATATCCATCGGCATCGGCGCTCCAAGTGCCGTTGGCTGGCGTGTTTTGCGGTGGAACCTGCGTGGTGAAAAGGCCAACGATGGAGCAATTGAAAGACGTGTAACTGCTGTAAATGCCGCGAAACCAGAGCACGCAAGGTTCGCCGCCATTCCGGCGCGGGATGTAAGGGCGCAGGTTATCCACCGTCGAGTTGGTTGTGATCGCCTGCCAGAAAAAGCTCAAACCGCCATCGGTGGTATTTCCCTGCCAGATTTCGTAGTGCTGGCTGGCGCTCAATGCGATGTTGGTTGTGTTGCTCAAATCAAACGGACTGGCTGCGTCGGTGGAAATATAGATGGTGTTCGGATTTTGCGGATCGAGGCAGATGCCCCCGGCGTAGTCGTCCTCGGAGGAATAGAGCGGTCGCCCGGCGTGGGCGATGAAACGCTTCTGCCAGTTCGTTCCGGTCCAGCGCGCGTAATAGTAATAAATGCGGTCGTCATACCAGTTTGTGCCGGTCACGTTGTCGCGTTGCACGGTGAACACGCAAACGGGAGCGCCATTGGTCTGGGAGGCGATTTCCCAGCACCAGGCGCGACCGGTGGGAATCCACTGATTGGGATCGGACTGTGCGGCATCGCTGTATTGGTAGATCACGGAGCCACGCTCCCCAGAGTCGTGGAGAATGGGAAGATCCGCATAATTCTTCACGAACGTGCCGTCGGTTTTATAGAACGCGCCGCCCTGATAGTAGAGGTGGTAAAGCGAATTGGCCACATCACGCGGATGCCCGTCGGTGTAAAGAAAATCCATGCGCTGGTTGTAGTCGGAGCAATATTTCACGTAGGGACGGGTGCCGCCGGTGCCGGTTTGAATCAGAATCTGCGGCGCTGACCAGGTGGTGCCGCCGTTGGTCGAGGTGAAGACGGTGGGGTTGAAGTTCAGGTTGCGGCAGAAGTTGTAAATGCATCCGCCTTCTGACGAAAGCTGGACGGGGTTCGCATAGGTCATGCTCGCGCCGGTGTTGGGAATGGTCTGTTCAGACCCCCAGTCTGCGGGTGAAACGGGATTGGTGCTGCTGGAAAGACGCCAGGCGAAATACTGATCGCTGCCATGGCGTGAATAAATGGCCAGCATGGTGGCGTCCTGTTTGACCAGTAAAGCGGGCACATCGTGGTCATCCGTCTGGGTGAGATCGCTGGCCCAAAGGTTGGTGACGCCGCCGGTTTGCAGATTCAACTCGCTCAACACCGTCTTGCCGTCGGCAGCGCGGTTGTAGCCGAAATAAAGGATGCCGTTGTGGAACAGCGCCCGGGGATCGTTAAACCACGTCCACGCGCCGTCAGTCGCAAGCGTGGCGAAGTTGGTCTGCGCCAAAGCACAGTCAGGGAGCATCAGCCCAAGAAGAGCTGCACCGATGAGGAAAACCCGTTCGCGCCGTGTCTTTCTGATTTCGATGGGCGCTATCATCTGGCGCTCGAATTTAGCACAAATCCACTGCTTGTGCGATTTGAAATTATCCGAACGCCACCCTTTACTTTCTGTCCAAACTTCGCTTTTGTTATGCGAACTATGAAAAAAATTGCTGTTCCTTTGCTAAGGCTTTTCGGGCTGTTGACCTGGGTGACGGTTGCAACGGCCCAACCCCTGCTAAAAATCGGACTGCAGCCGGTGTTCCCCAATTTGAAAATTGAGCGGCCGGTCTGGATGTCCGAGGTGCCGGATGGCTCGGGCCGGTTTTTTATTGTTTACCAAGCCGGGAAAATTCTCGTCGTCAAAAAAAACTCGGACGGCAGCGACGCGAAGGAATTTTTGAACATCGAGGATCGCCATCCATATTTTGAAAATGAAGATGGCTTGTTGAGCATCGCCTTTCACCCGGGCTTCAAAACCAACGGTCTGTTCTACATTTATTACAACCAGAAAAACAGCCCGCACCAGCACTCAAAACCGCTGAACTTTCCCTACCGGAGTGTCATCAGCGAATTCAAGGTGTCTGCCGATGACCCGGACAAGGCCGACATGAACTCCGAACGTATTCTTTTTGAAGTGCCGCAGCCATTTGGGAATCACAAAGGCGGCGAACTCGCTTTTGGCCCTGACGGCTATCTTTATCTCGGCCTGGGCGACGGCGGCGCCGCTGGCGATCCGTACGGCAGCGGCCAGAACACCGCCACGCTGCTCGGCAAAATGCTGCGTATTGAGGTGAACACGCGCACCACGGTCGGCCAGGGCCGGAACCGGCGGGAATTGCAATATGGCATCCCGACCGACAATCCGTTCGTGAACGAGCCGGACATGGGCGACCTCGGCACGCGCAAGGAAATTTATGCCTACGGCCTCCGCAATCCGTGGCGTTACAGTTGGGATTCCAAGAATGGCGCGTTATGGGTCGGCGATGTCGGGCAGGATTTGTGGGAGGAAGTGGACCTGGTCGTCAAAGGCGGCGACTACGGCTGGAACGTCCGCGAAGGCGCGCATCACTTCAAACCCGGCCCGCCCGGCGCGCAATTCATTGACCCGGTCATCGAATATCCGCACCGGCCGGATCTGCAGCCGCAGGCAATGTTCCCCGACCACAGCGCCGGCCTGTGCGTGATTGGCGGCTATGTATATCGCGGGAAAAACTATCCAGCGCTCGACGGCGTTTATGTTTATGGCGACTACAACCTCGGCACGATTTGGGGTTTCCGCTACAATTACGACACACACAAGGTGACCGCCGAGGGCACGTTGCTTCAGCAACCGAAGAACATCACCAGTTTTGCCGAGGATTTGGACGGTGAAATCTACGCCCTCATGCAGGACGGGCACATTTATTCCATTACCGTGCCGTAACGGCGCGGTTGACGGCACGTACTCACCGCGTCTAGCAAAACACCGGTTTCAATTCTGACTTGCACGTGTTCCCCGCCTTTGTAAGAATTCAGCAGCGCGGGCGATGCAACAGCAAAATTATCCCAAACATTATTGCGGCGTGCTCGGCATTTTCGGCCATCCGAATGCCGCCGAACTCACTTACTACGGTCTTTACGCGCTGCAACATCGCGGGCAGGAAAGCGCCGGCATCGTCACCTGCCACGAAGGAAAATTTTTCAAGCATCACGGCATGGGGCTCGTGCCGCAGGTTTTTAATTCCAAACTGTTGCACGACCTGGTCGGCAACATGGCCGTCGGCCACACGCGCTATTCCACCACCGGCTCGTCGCACCTCCGCAACGCGCAGCCGCTCACGGTGGATTGCATGCGCGGGCAGATCGCCGTCGCCCACAACGGCAATCTGACCAACGCCGCC
>JBEKMU010000140.1:0-6290 GCA_049523555.1 Verrucomicrobiota bacterium
GTCGGACAGATAATGGCTGGTCAGGGTCACATACGGCCAGAAAAGCGCCAAAGCGGGCGTAACTCCAAAATACAGGTATAACTTCCCTTTGTAATAACTCATGTCAGACACATGCCTTATATATGCTGCATTGACAGCGGGATCGTAGGGGTCGGCGAGTTGGGCAAGTCCGGGTGGCGCTTCTTTTTTAATGTTGAGTTGCCCGGCGCGAAAACCCTGCACCAGCAGATTATAGTAGGAATCTTCCGCACGTGGACTTTTCAACTCCAAGGAGGAGCCCGGTTCAGCGATCCAGGCAAAAATTCCAATGACCAGGGCGCAAACCATGCCCAAGACGGCGTGGCCCATCCATTGGATATCCCCTTTAGGCGCGCTGACCCTTGCTTGTTGAAGGTGCATAACCTCTTCAATAATTACGAGCGTTCACCGGTTTTGACTGCATGACGGCGACATTAGCAGGAAGGCAAAGCAGGGACAATTGTCGAAGGGGTGAACAATTTACGACGAAAGCGGCGTTACGGTTCGGAGAGATCGCCAGAAGCGTTTCGGAGAATGGCAACACCGCTTTGGTCACGCTTAAATCGGGTTGGCGCAAAGTCTTTTGGTGTGACAGTGAAGCGTGTCAGCCCGAAAGTCTTTGCACCAAGGGGAAATACATGGAGATAAAATCTGATACTGCAACCTGACACTGTTTGCCATTTTTACGCTGATTTCTGCTGAATTGTGAGAAGCAAGGAAACCAAGAAACTCGATAATGACGAGCCTTTCAGAGCTGTGAGGAAGTGTGCAAAAGTGCATTTGTCAATTTCGAGTCATCCTCGCTCAAGACTTACGCCTCGATCACTGCGTTCGCCGTGAGGCGCGGAAGGCAGATTACGGTCTGTGCTAGTTTTTGTGCTAGAGTTGTACTTTTTTCGGGGCGCATAATGAGACATTGAACGGAAAGGCTGAAAACCTGTTTTTAGCAATAGAATCAATGTTTTTGACGCTGTTTTAAGTGATGAATTGCAACCTGAACAAATGGCCAAAAATGGAAACCTGAATCTAGCGCGTCTGCCAATTCCGCCACGCGGGCACAATGGACTGGCGTTATTTTAATACGCGCCAGCGCGGGTGCGGGCAAGTCAAATCGCGGAGGTGGAAGGCAAATAAAAAACCGGCCAGCCGGTCGGAAAAGGGCAAAATCCGGCTTTCCTGGGCTGTTGAAAGAAGCGTGCCAGTTTGAGTGCCGCAACAAGCGCAGTTTCTACGAAACAACTTTTCGGTTGGCCAGAATTTCCTGTTCTGCCGCGATGATGGAGTCGCGCATGGTTCCGGCGTCGGGCGCCTCGCGAAGCCGGTCGAGCAATTTGGTTTTCTGCACGATGAGGCACAGGCGGGCCAGGGTGTGCAAATGCAGCCGGTCGTCCCGGCAGCAAATCAGGAAGAACAAGTGCGTTGGCTGGCCGTCGGGCGCGCCGAAATGGATTTCCTGGATCGGCCGCCCCACCACAATGAACGAAGTCTCAAACAGGTAAGGTTCATGGGAACGCGGATGGGGCAGCGCCAATCCGCCCGGCACCGCCGTGGAACACAATTCTTCGCGCGCCTCCAGGCTGGCCAGCAGGGTTTTGGGATCGGAGAGGCAACCGGTTTTTTCCGCGAGCGCCACCAGATCGCGCAGGACGGACGCCTTGGTCTTGGACGTCATGGCCGACGCGATGGCTCCCGACCGGAGCATTTCCGGCAGGATGGTTTCTTGCGGCAGGATTTTCCGCGTGTGGCAGGTGGATTTCTGATGATAAACAGCCAGCCGCTGGCCGGGCAAACCGAGGATATGTTGCGAAGCCCATTCATCAATTTCGCTCTTGCGAAAGACGATCCGGTCGCCGCGCTTTTCAAAAGGAATTTCGCGGTTCTTCACCCGCTGCTCAATGTCCGCGGGCGTGAGGTGCAAATAATTGGCGACCCCCTCAAGGTTGAGCAGTTGGAACGGCATAAAACGCGCGCGTCGTGACGCGCTTTAATTTAATGCCAAACCAACTTGGTGACAATCTGCTTCGCACCGCCGGGGAAAGGGAGTTTGTACCATCGGTCCCGTGGCAACCGTCGAACCAGGGTGGAGCGGATACAGACTTGTTGACCTGTTGAACGGCTGTGGTCAACATGCCCCGACCTATCATGGCTGACACAGATTGGCAGGATGTCGGAGCGGCAGCAGACCTGGCTGCCCGTCCTTTAACCGAAATCACCCTCGGTCGCACCAAGCTCGCCCTCTCGCACTGCAACGGCGTCTTCGGCGTCATCTCCGGCGCGTGCAATCACGCTGGCGGCCCGCTCGGTCAGGGCCGGTTGAACGGCAAATATGTGGTGTGCCCCTGGCATAATTGGAAATTTCATCGCGTCACCGGCATCGGCGAACCGGGCTCGGAGGATGACGCCGTGCCCAGCTACAAGGTGAAAGTGAAGAGCGGCCGCGTGTTCGTGCGGACGACCCCGGCAACGGCGCGCAAGCATAAGCCGCATGCGCCGCATCCGTTGGCGCGGCCCGTCCGGCGCAAACCGGGACCGGTGCGCGTCGTCGGCATCTCGGCCACGGCACAGGACCCGGCGAACCCGCGTTATTCCACGTCCGAGGCTTTGCTGGAAGTCGCGCTGGCCCATGCGCGCGGGAAGCTCAAGTGCCCGACAAAACTGATCAAATTGTCGGAGCTGAAGTTTCGCGCGTGCGAAGGTTATTACTCCAAGAGCGCGCAGGCCTGCACGTGGCCGTGTTCCATCACGCAAATGGACAGCACCGACGAGTTGACAGGGGTTTACGAGGCGCTGGTGCATTGGGCGGACGTGGTGCTGCTGGCCACGCCCATCCGCTGGGGTCAGGCCAGTTCGCTTTACTTCCGGATGGCCGAGCGGCTGAATTGCGTGCAGAACCAGATCACCATCAAAGACCGCGTGCTCATCAACCGGAAGGTCGTCAGCTTCATCATCACGGGCGGACAGGACAACATCCAGGGTGTGGCCGGGCAGTTGTTGAGCTTTTTCTCCGAGCTGGGTTTTTATCTGCCGCAATTTCCATTTGTCGCGCATTCGCGCGGCTGGACGGCGGAGGACATGGAGCAAAACATCGCTGCGGTGCAGCAGAGCGAGGCATTGCGCGCAGGAACGCGGGCGCTCGTCGAACGCGCCGTGGAAACCGCCCGCACCTTGCTCAAGGGAAATTGCGGTTCGGGAAAACTTGTGCGTGGCGGATGCAAAGCGCAACGGCTCGAAGTCGAACGCGCCGGAGGCAATCTGGATTGAATTGACGGAGCACAGGCCAGGAGTTGCAACTCGCCCTTGTCGAGCTTGGCCAACAGTGCCTTTTGCGCGAGGTAATCCTTGTTGCACCAGCCGGTAATGCTTAAAACAAGTCATGGCTCAGAACAATCCGCCGATTGACCCCCGGGTCCGCATCGGCCACGTCCATCTCAAGGTGGCCGACCTCGAACGCGCACTGAAATTTTATCGTGACGTGCTCGGATTCGAAGTCACGCAACGCATGGGCCGGCAGGCGGCGTTTCTTTCCGCCGGCGGTTATCATCATCACATCGGGTTGAACATCTGGGAAAGCGCGGGCGGCCCGCCGCCACCGCCCGGCACGACCGGTCTGTATCACTTGGCCATTTTGTATCCGACCCGCGCGTTGCTGGCCGATGCGTTGCGTCGCGTGCTGGCCGCGGGCATCGAACTCGATGGGGCCTCGGATCACGGCGTGAGCGAGGCGTTGTATTTGCGCGACCCGGACGGCAACGGCGTTGAACTTTACTGGGACCGTCCGAAAGAGCAGTGGCCGCGCACGTCCGATGGCGGCCTCGCGATGTTCACTCATGCGCTCGATTTGGACGCGCTGCTGAAAGAGGCTCCTTGAAAAGTATGGACGGAGTGGAAAAGGCCGGAATTCCTACAAGACCGGCCAATTACCGCTCGACCTGTAGCGCCAGCTAGAAAAAAAGCTCGCCAGCGGGTTGGGAAAGGCGCAGATGTCAGTCAGAGACAAATGAGTTCAAAGAACGAGCCACCTCGCGCTATAAAGGATTTTTCGCCGCATGAGTTTCTAAAAGCGCGCCGACCCGAAAAGTTTTCTGATTCGGTCGTTGAACAAAGGCCGAGTTTGGATCGCTCGGTGCTCGAATATCACTTGAGCACGCTTACCAGTCGAAGCCAAGAAATTGACTTCGAACATTTTGCTCGGCGACTGGTTGAGAAAGAAATCTGTCCGAACCTGCTTCCCCATACCGGACCAACCGGTGGCGGAGACAGCAAGGTTGATGCTGAAACGTATCCTGTCGCTGATGCGTTGTCTCTCGCGTGGTTTACTGGCATTGGCAGAGAGGCCGCGACAGAACGCTGGGCATTCGCGTTTAGTGCGAAGAAAGAATGGCGAGATAAACTCCAGTCTGATGTGGCGAAAATCGTAGGAACTGGGCGCAAATATCGAAAGGCGTTCTTTGTTACCAACCAGTTCGTTAAAGATAGCTTACGCGCACAAGTCGAAGACAAGCTAAGTAAGAAATACAAGCTAGATGTGCGGGTATTTGACCGTTCATGGATACTCGACAAAGTTTTCGGGAATGGACACCAGACGATCGCTATTGGAGAACTGCGGCTTTCAGTGCCAGTGAGCACGAACGTGCGCACAGGCCCGCTCGACCTACAAAAAAAGAGTGAGCTTGAAACAGTTGAATCGCGCATCAAAGAGGCGACTCAGCAAAAGAGGTTTGGGTTTCAATTTGTTGCTGATTGCATCGAAGCCGCTGAACTGGCCCGAAGCTTGGAACTCCCGCGTTCGGACATTGATGGCCGTTTTCTTCGGGCCAAGCGGGTTGCTGAGGAGCATGGAAACGAACACCAACAACTGGTCGTCGCTTATCAGTGGGCATGGACGACCTATTGGTGGTTTGAAGAATACAAACTATTCTCCGAGCAATATGGAGAAGTAGAGGCAAAGGCAAAAGGAAGCGAAAATGTTCACGATCTCGAATTGCTCTCAAACCTTTGGTGCGGCCTGCAATCATCCGTTAGGAGAGGATTGCTCAACGCGGAAGATGCGAAGCTCGATGCCAGAACGAAGGTTTTGCTCGGCGAGTTAGACCGCTTAAAACAGGAGCAGGAACGGCCAAGCTCCGCACTCCAAGCAGAGACACTACGTTTACTCGCCGATTTAATGTTATGCCCACCCACAAAGACAGATCCTTTACTGCACGACCTACAGAAGATCATTCAACGTTGCACGGGATTGATCGGCTTTCCGTTGGAAACTCTCGTAGAGATATTGACTGAATTGGGAGACTACCTGGGAGACAGGCCTGCCTATAACGAACTTCATGAAACCATCGTACAGACAGTTGCCACGCGCGGTGGGGAAGTTAATGCCGCGCGCATGTTGCTGCGACGCGGGGCTCAACAACTCGATGCCGAGCGACCTTACGAAGCGATCCGATCTCTTGGCCGAGCACTTGGAAAACTGTTCAAACACGAGAGCCGCCACGAGATGATCCGTGCGCTTTACTTGTGCGGGGACGCCTTTGAGCGTGTTGGCCTGTTGTGGGCAGCTAGGGGCGTAATCTTAATCGCGGCTTCTCTCGCTAGCAATGAACTGCGTACCTACTCGGAGGTTTCGCCTGTCCATGCAGCCTGTTACGATAAATTGAGGTGGTTGGAGTTGCGGCTTGGCCGACTACCTCAAACATTTGCTTGGCACGAAGTTTACTACGGAATCAAAAGTGTTTTGGCCGACCAAGGCTACGAACTCAAACGCTTCGATTCCTACGAAGTGAATTTTGACGCGATAGTCGGAATCTTGGTACTGAAAGCCGACCTCTGGCAACTCAAACAGTTATCACGTCTTCCCGACACGCTTGAGAAACTAGACCTCATCATGTCGGCAGAGGCAACCCGCTTTGCTCTTGGCCATGAAGACTGTCTTCCTGAGGGCCTTTTTCCGAAAGGAACGAGCAAGGACAATATTTATCGTTTTTTTGCCAAGTGGCGCGATCAGCCTGCCGCAGACGATTTGCCGGCCAATCCATTGCTTTACGAAGGTCGAAAGGTCACGCTCACCTCCGTAATCCTTGGGTGCAAAGTGACGGTTGAAACCGAAAACTCTTCACCGTGTATCGATCTCGCCGAGTCTATTCTCGCTGCACTTGAAAACCTGCTTGCTACAAGTATTCAAGACCACTTAATCGCACGTGAACCACTTCTCACAATCAACGTGCGCAAATCCGATTTCGCTCAAACGCCGTTCGGCTATGAGTTAAAGGACCATGAAG
>JBEKMU010000141.1:0-6233 GCA_049523555.1 Verrucomicrobiota bacterium
CCTCGTGCTGCCGCGGCTGGTGGCGATTGCGATGGCGCTGCCGATGCTGGTGGTTTTTGCAATTCTCGTCGGCTGGTTCGGCGGCGCGGTCGTGGCGGAGGCGAACAATCACATCGCCATTCCGTTTCAGGCGTTTTATTCCGACCTGCGCGACATCGTCGAAGTCAAGGACGTGGTCAACGGCGTGTTCAAAAGTTTTTGCTTCGCGCTGATCATCGGCGTCGTTTCATGCCATCAAGGCCTGACGACCATCGGCGGGCCGCGCGGCATCGGCCGCTCGGTCACAAAGGCCGTCGTGAACTCCATCGTGCTGATTGTCATTTTTGATTACATCCTCACACGCATCCTTTTGAAATGATGAGTCACCCGGCAAACCACGATTCCGGCGTCAGCCTGCAGGTCCGCGGCTTGCGTAAAAGTTTTGACGGACAGGAAGTGCTCAGGGGCGTTGATTTCGAGGTCAAGCCCGGCGAAGTGTTTGTCATCATGGGGCCGAGCGGCAGCGGTAAAAGTGTTTTGCTCAGACATCTCATCGGGTTGGAAACGCCCGACGCCGGCGAGATTCTCCTCAATGGCGAATCCATCCAAACGCCGGAAATCGCCGCCAAATACCGGATGGCGCTCGTTTTCCAATCCGGGGCCCTGTTCAATTCGCTCACCGTCGGCGAGAATGTCGGGCTTTACCTGAGTGAACACCGCCTCAAACCGCCCGAGGAAATCGCGCGCATCGTCGCTGAAAAACTCGAAGACGTCGGGCTCAAGGATGTCGCCGACAAAATGCCCAGTGAACTTTCCGGTGGCATGAAAAAACGCGTCGCCATCGCCCGCGCTTTGGTCATCGAACCGCAGTTGATTCTCTACGACGAACCGACGAGCGAACTCGATCCGCTTTCGGCCATCGTCATCGGTGAGGAAATTTTGCGCCTCAAAGAGCGCGTCCACGTCACGTCGCTCGTGGTGTCGCATGACCGCGACCTCGCGTTCGGCGTGGCCGATCGCGTGGCTGTCATTAATGACGGCTCCATAATCACGATTGGCACGCCGGACGAAGTGAGGCGGTTTAACGACCCGCTGGTCCGGGAATTTTTACACGCAGACTTCAAACGCAAACCTCAACTCCAAGGCTTATGAAAAATTCGCTCGAAACCCGGCTCGGCATCTTTGTCACCCTCACGGTCATCGCCGCCGTGATCATCATTGAAACCCTCGGCGGCGTGGAAATGTTCCGGGGCGGCTACCACATCAATGCATTGTTCGACACGGTGCAGGATTTGAAGGTGGGCAACAGCGTCAAGCTGGCTGGCGTGGAAATCGGTCGCGTCGAGAAAATCGCGCTGGCCGACGAAAAGGTTCGCGTCACGATGAAGCTGCACTCCGATGCGGTCGTGAGGACGGACAGCAAGGCCACCATCAAATTCACCGGTTTGATGGGACAGTATTTTGTTGCCGTTGACTTTGGCACGCCGGGGGCGCCACCGGCGATGGAGAACACGGTGATCGCGACCGAGGAACAGCCCGACCTCAACGCCGTCATGACCAAACTCGACAAGGCTGCCACCGGCATTGAAAATTTCGGCAAGAGCTTCACGCCCGACACCATTAACAATTTGCTGGGCCCGTTGGTTGATTTCGTCAAACAAAACAGCAGCCATCTCGGCGGGGCCATTTCCAATATCGAAAACATTTCCGGCCAGATCGCCAGCGGTCAGGGTACGGTCGGTAAACTGATTTACACGGAACAACTCTACGATTCCGCGCTCGTCACCGTCACCAATCTGCAGGACGCCGTGACCGACGTGCGCCAGGTCGTCAATGGCGTCAGCAGCGGCCAGGGCACGCTGGGCAAGCTCGTGACGGATGAGACGCTTTACCAGGCGACAACCGCCTCGATGACGAACCTCAACCAGATTTTGCAGAAGGTGAATCAGGGACAGGGCACGGTCGGCAAGCTCGTCAACGACCAGGAATTTTACAAAAACGCCAAGCTCACGCTACAAAAGGTGGACAAGGCCACCGACGGGTTGGAAGACCAGGGGCCGTTGAGCGTCCTCGGTATCATGGCGAACAATCTGTTTTGAAAACCAAACTTTACACAACCGGCGTAGCGGCTCCTCGGCAGAGAGCCGCATCTTCAATTCCCCGAAAAATCCGGTGGTCTGCCAACCGCTGTCACGTTAAATCAAGAGCTTTTCAAAGGTCTCGCTCTGATCAAATCTTGGGATTGGGTTTTTGAAGTGAGCCTTCCGCCGTCGGCTCCTGCGATTATTAGGGGAAGCAAAAAGCCCCTTCCGGTTTTGCCGGAAGGGGCCAGAGGTTCCAAATCAAATTAGAACTTGTAGATCACGTTGGCGTAGAAACCCACGGCATACTTATTATCAACGCGACCAACATCCATCAAGGCTTCCGGAGTGCGGAAGCTGCCGAAACGATCCCAACGCAATTCCAGCCGGCTGATGACGTTCGCCCACAGGTCATATTCCACAGTGCCGGTGACTTCAAACGCTTCGCTGCTGTAACCTCTATGGACAGTAGTTAACGTAGGGTCATCGTCAATTCTGGTGAGAAATTGCTCATCATATTGACCGTGAATATATTCCGCGCGGCCATTGAGGCTTAACTTGTCGGTGGCTTTACACGTGGCATACAGGCCGAGAACTGAGACGTCGTTATGCCAAGTGTCACTGAAGTCAGTGCCACCCCCACCGAGGTTATGCACGTAGTCAAGCGCACCGCCCACCGTCAATTGCTTCCATGGCGTGTTCAACGTCGCGCCAAGATAATAATTGACCTGATTGCCGTTGGCGTAGAAACCGGTGTCGCCCCAGTCATTACCCCTGTCCCAATACCCGCCGGCGAACCCGTAAACGATCCCGGCATAGAAGGACGAACCCGCCGCCCAAGCCCAGTTGCTGGGAGCAGTAAACGTCACCGAACCCAGGAACGCCTTGTTCCAGTCGCGTGACACGTTTCCGTTGTAGTATTGATAGTCCCATGCACGGTTATTGATGCCAGCCATCAAGGTGTTGGCAATGCCCGCCGAGACTGACCACTGGTCGTTAATCTTGTAGGAGGCCAGAATGCCCGTAAGTTCGGTCGGTTCCACGGCATAACCCCAGGAACGGGTGTAGTTCGGGTTGCTGCCGGCATCGAACACTTCGTAGCCGATGATCGAATCAAACACACCCACCTTCCAGTCAATCCCGTTGCCAATCGGCGTGCGGAGACTGACGTAGGCCTGCTTGATGGCATAGCTCTCATTGCGGTTGACATAGGAACTCGACTGGCCTTGCACTACCGGGTTGTACCCCACGGCATCCGGGCCAAAGAGCAAATCCACCTGATAGCCCGAAGCCCACGGGGATTCATCCTGGGGTTTGGCGATGGACAGCTTCACCACGTCCAAATTGAAGCCGTTCTCCTTGCCGTAAGTGTTGCCAGTAGCGGCATTATACCCTTGGAAGGGGATGGCACCCGCCGGCGAATTCTGATAATCACCCGGGGTAATCGCCCAGTTGAACGACGCGCTGACGTAACCACTGATGGTGGTGTTGGAGAGCGCCGTTTGCAGCGAATTCATTTTTTCGTCCGCACGCGCCGCCGAGGCAAGGCTGATCACCCCGACTGCCGCCAGACCCAACGTCCATTTGTTTAACTTCATCTTGTTCCTCCGATGTTGTTTGGTTTGGTTGTTTTCTATTTCTCAAAGCAAATACCATTATTTGCTCCGGCACCGCGTGATGCCATTTGCGTCAAACCTAGTAAAAACCCAAAACCATGACAATATTTTTTTATTCAACATTTTTTGCACATAAGTATGGCAAATTATGGTTAGTAATAAAAAGCCCCCTCCGGTTTTGCCGGAAGGGGCCGAAGGTTCTGAATCAGATTAGAACTTGTAGATGACGTTCGCGTAAAGGCCCACGGAATATTTGTTTTCAACAGAGTTTGGGCTGTTGAATCCATCGCCAGTATACAAGCGGTAGCCTTCTATGGCTTGCGGGGTTGTAAAGCTGCCGAAACGATCCCAGCGCAATTCCAGCCGGCTGATGACGTTCGCCCACAGGTCATATTCCATGGTGCCGGTAACTTCAAACGCTTCGCTGCTGTAGCCGTTATGGGTGTTGCCGACGTCTTCATAAAACTGGCCGTGGATGTACTCGGCACGACCGTTGAAACTCAACTTGTCGGTGGCTTTATACGTGGCATACAGACCAAGTACCGCATCATCGTTCCACCACCTGTCAAAGCCAGCGGTGCCACCGCCGCCCAAATTATGCACATAGTCCAACGCAACACCCGCGGTCAATTGCTTCCACGGCGTGTTCAACGTCGCGCCAGCGTAGTAATTGACTTGATCGCCATTGGCATAGTAACCGGTGTTGCCCCAGTTGCCACCAGAGCCGTTAAACCCATAGACGATACCGGCATAGAACGACGAACCAGCCGCCCAACCCCAGTTGCTGGGAGCAGTAAACGTCACCGAACCCATGAACGTCTTGTTCCAGTCGCGTGTATAATAGGTAGTCCCGGGGGATTTATAGTCCCAAGCACGCAGATTGATGCCCGCCATTGATGTATTGGCAATGCCCGCCGAGACTGACCACTCGTCATTAATTTTGTAAGTACCCAGCACGCCCGTGTGCTCGGTCGGTTCCACCCAATAACCCCAGGAACGGGTATAGTTCGGATTGCTGCCGGCGTCGAAGACTTCGTAGCCGATGATGGTATCAAACACGCCCACCTTCCAGTCAATCCCATTGCCAATCGGCGTGCGGAGACTGACGTAGGCCTGCTTGATGGCAAAGTCCTGGCCACCGTAACCATAGTAATCGTAGTAGTAACGATTGCCATTGGCCGACGGATTGTAATTTACCGCATCCGGGCCGAAGAGCAGGTCAATCTGGTATCCCGAAGCCCAGGGCGATTCGTCCTGCGGCTTGGCGATGGACAACTTCACCACGTCCAAGTTGAAACCATTTTCTTTGGTGACTCCCTGGAAAGGAATGTAACCTGCCGGCGAATCCTGATAATCACCCGGGGTGATCGCCCAGTTGAACGACGCGCTGACGTAACCACTGATGGTGGTGTTGGAGAGCGCCGTTTGCAGCGAATTCATTTTTTCGTCCGCACGCGCCGCCGAGGCGAGGCTGACCACCCCGACTGCCGCCAGACCCAACGTCCATTTGTTTAACTTCATCTTTGTTCCTCCGATGTTGTTTGGTTAATTATTCTCTTTGTTCCGTCTGTATTTTCGGGGCAAATCCCGTTTGTCCCGGCACCGCGCGGTGCAATTGCGGAGAAGGCTAGTAAAATTCCAAAATTATGACAACTATTTTCTATCATTTTTTTTGCTTATTATTCGATATTATGAAACAAAACATTCTTTTAGATTCTGCTGAAAAAGCCCTCAAAATCCGGCTTCCGCCCGCCCCAGCCATCCGGCCGGCGGGTTTCAAGCTGGCCGTCGCGGCGCCGAATTTTGTGCAGTATTGTGCCAAGTTTGGGCAGTTTGCTCCCGGCTGTGGCGGGCTTCAAACGACGATCCTTTCCGTGTGAATTGGAACAAATTGTGCTTTGTTGCGGTCAGTTAGGATGTCAATTGCGAGCTTTGCCATTTGAGTTCGCATTTTTATTGGATAATCAAAAGATATGCCATCGTTCGCTTACATAGCTCGCGAGACGGCCACTGGCCGCGAAATCCGCAACAATGTGGAGGCGGCGACCGAACAGGCCGCCATTGCCGCGTTGCTCAACCGCAATTTGCTGGTCGTTTCCATTCGGGAAAAGATATCCCGAAAGGGCAGAACCCAGGGCGGCAGGGTTTCGCTGGCCGATCTGGTGATGTTCACCCGTCAATTGGCGACGATGGTGGACGCGGGCATCGCCATCGTGCAAGCCCTGCAGGCGCTCGCCGATCAAACCGCCAACAAGGTCATGCGCGACACAATCCGCGACGTCTGCGCGCGCGTGGAAGGCGGCGAAAGTTTTTCCGAGGCGCTGCAAAAGCATCCCAAGGCGTTCAACCGCCTTTACATTTCCATGGTGGCGGCGGGCGAAAAAGGCGGGTTGCTGGCGGAAATCCTGGCGCGGCTGGCGACTTACCTCGAAAACTCCGATCGCCTCCGCAAGAAAGTCAAAACCGCCCTGATGTATCCGTCGGCGGTGACCGTGGTGGCCATCTGCATCACGACCTTTCTTTTGGTGAAAGTGATTCCCACCTTCAAGGAAATTTA
>JBEKMU010000142.1:0-6058 GCA_049523555.1 Verrucomicrobiota bacterium
TTTTCCTTTCCGGCCAGCACCACCACTTCGTCGCCCTTTTTCACATGACACTTCATAAAATGTTCAAATCACTTCCGGCGCGAGCGAGATGATTTTCATAAACTTCTTGTCGCGCAACTCGCGGGCCACCGGCCCGAAAATGCGCGTGCCTTTCGGGTTCATCTCGGGGTCAATGATGACGACCGCGTTGCTGTCAAAGCGCAAATACGAACCGTCGCTGCGGCGGATCGGCTGTCGGGTGCGGACAATCACCGCGTTGTGGACCTCACCCTTCTTCACCTGGCCGTCCGGCGCGGCGTCCTTGATGTGGACCTTGATGATGTCGCCCACGTGCGCATAACGCTGGTTGCGGCCCAACACGCCGATCGCCCAGGCGATTTTCGCGCCCGTGTTGTCCGCCACGTCCAAATGGGACCGAATTTGCAGCATAAAATCTCGTTACTCCGCCACCGGCGTGACGCCCTGGTTGCGCTCCACCACTTCCAGCAACCGCCATCGTTTCGTTCTGGAAACCGGGCGCGTTTCCTCAATGCGCACGCGGTCGCCCGGTTTGGCCTCGCCCTTTTCGTCATGGGCGTAAAATTTCTTGTATGCGGTCACCACCTTGCGGAACCGCGGGTGCGGAAACCGGCGTTCGACGCGCACGACGATGGTCTTGGCCATCTTGCTCGCGATGACTTCGCCGACGCGCTGTTTGCGCTGTCCGCGCGCCATCTCCGTTGGATTCACACTGTCAGCCATACGATTAAGCCGCTTTATTGCGTAATTGCGAGATGCGCGTTTCGAGCCGCGCGATGTCGCGGCGCAACATCCGCAGGCGCGCCGACTTTTCCAGTTGGGCGCTCGCCTGCTGCAAACGCAGGTTGAACATTTCGTGGCGCAGATCGCGGCTCTTCGCCGACAACTCCACCAGCGTCATGTCTTTCATTTCTGCAAACTTCATACAATTCTTCCTGTAGCGTCGAGCCTGGGGCTCGACCGTTGGCGCGAGCGCCAACGCTACATTTATCTGCTCATCCGATGCCGTGAAATAAACTTGGTTCTGATCGGCAGCTTCGTCGCCGCCAGGCGCAACGACTCGCGCGCCTCGATTTCCGTCACGCCGTCCACTTCAAACAGCACGTTGGCCGGACGAATCACCGCCACCCACGATTCCAGCGGGCCTTTGCCCTTGCCCATGCGGGTTTCCAGCGGCTTTTTCGTGAACGACTTTTGCGGAAAGATGCGGATCCACATTTTTCCGCGCCGTTTGAGGTTGCGGGCGATGGCCACGCGCGCGGCCTCAATCTGCTTCGTGTCGAGCCAGCAACGCTCGAGCGACATCAAGCCGTATTCGCCAAAGGCCACCGTGTGCCCGCGCGACGCCAGGCCGGCCCGGCTGCCACGGTGCATCTTGCGATACTTCACTCTTTCAGGCATCAACGGCATAATAAAAATCCTCTTCTAAACCGGCGTTGGTTCGGCAGGCTGCTCCTTCTGCTGTGGCTTGTTTTCGCCCCGGCAAATCCAGCACTTGATGCCGAGCTTGCCGTAAACGGTTAACGCCTCGGCAAATCCGTAGTCAATGTTCGCGCGCAACGTGTGCAACGGCACGCGGCCCCAGTGATACATTTCAACGCGCGCGAGTTCCGCCCCGCCCAAACGGCCCGCGCAACGAATCTTGATTCCTTCCGCGCCAAAATCCTGCGCCGTCTGCAGCGCCTTCTTCATCGCGCGCCGGAAGGAAACGCGGCGCTCCAGTTGCAACGCGATGTTTTCGGCCACGAGCTGGGCGTCGAGTTCCGGCGTCTTCACCTCGACGATGTCCACATAAACTTCCTTGCCGGTCTTGCGGCTCAACTCCTCCTTGAGCTTGTCAATTTCCGCGCCTTTGCGGCCGATAACCACGCCCGGACGCGCGGTAAGAATGGTGACACGGCAACGATTGGTGGCGCGTTCAATGAGAATCTTCGGCACGGACGCCGATTCGAGCTTCTTCTTCAGCAATTCACGGATTTCGCGGTCTTCGGTCAGGAGCGCGCCGAACTCCTTCTTGCCGGCAAACCACTTGGAACGCCAGTCCTTGTTGACGGCGACACGCAGACCGATTGGATTGGTTTTTTGACCCATATTATTCGTCCGACAAGGTGATTTTAATGTGACACCGGCGTTTGAGGATTGGTCCACCGGAACCGCGCGCTTTGGGAATGAAACGTTTGAGGATCGTCGCCGAGCCGGCAACGGCTTCCTTGATGTGCAAACTTTCCGGCTTAAGTTTGTGGTTGTTTTCCGCGTTGGCGATGGCCGACTTGAGCGTCTTGGCCACGAGCCGCGCGCCTTTGCGCGGGACGAATTGCAGCACCGCCTGCGCCCGCAGCGCCGGCAACCCCTGAATTTGTCGCACGACCTCGCGCATTTTCTGCGGAGACATCGGCACATTTTTCAATATCGCGTGGACTTCCATGTTACTTCGCCTCCGCCTTGGCCGTGTGCGCGCCGTGTTTTCGGAATATGCGCGTCAGCGAAAATTCGCCGAGCCGGTGGCCGACCATGTTTTCCGTCACAAACACGGGGTTGAAAATCTTGCCGTTGTGCACGGTGAACGTCAGGCCGACGAAATCCGGCGTGATGGTCGAACGCCGCGACCAGGTCTTGATCGGCGTTTTTTGATTCGTGTCCTTCGCCTTCTGGATTTTGTCCAGCAGGTGAAAATCCACAAACGGACCTTTTTTAATCGAACGTCCCATGGTTAAAAAATGGATAGATGGATGAATGGATGGGTGGATTGATGGGCGAGAAACTGAGCCGCGTTGGACTCATTCATCCAACAATCCAATAATCCAATAATCCATTGCTTGGTTTTCATTTGTTCTTCATTGGCCGACCGTCGCGGCGCACGATGATGAAACGGTTTGAAATCTTCTTCTTGTGCCGCGTCCGGTAACCCTTGGCCAGCAAACCCCACGGCGAAGTCAACTGCTGCCAGCCGCCGCCGGACTTCGATTTGCCCGCGCCGCCGCCGTTCGGGTGGTCCACCGGGTTCCGCGAAACACCGCGGTTGATCGGGCGGATGCCGCGATGCCGTGACCGGCCTGCCTTGCCCAAAATCACGTTCTCATGCTCCGCGTTGCCGACCTGGCCAATCGTCGCGTAGCACTCTTCGTTAAACTTGCGGATTTCGCCGGACGGCAGACGAATCTGGGCGTAACCCTCGTCGCGCGACATCAATGTGGCCGCGCCACCCGCCGTGCGCACCATCTGGCCGCCGCGACCGGGGACGATTTCAATGTTGTGAATAGGCAGACCGACTGGAATGGTTTTGAGCGGAAGCGCATTGCCGATTTCCGGCGGGGCCGCCGGGCCGCTGAAAACGGTGCCGCCGACCTTGATGCCCGTCGGGGCGATGATGTAACTCTTTTCGCCATCCTTGTATTGCAGCAACGCCAGCCGCGCCGAGCGTATCGGATCGTATTCGATGGCGGCGACCGTGGCCTCGACGCCGTGCTTGTTGCGCTTGAAATCCACAAGGCGGATTTTCTGCTTGTGGCCGCCGCCGATGCCGCGCGCAGTCATGCGACCGTAGTGGTTGCGGCCACCAGTCTTCTTCCGCGTGACGACCAGCCGTTTTTCCGGCCGCGCCTTCGTAATCTCGTCATAATCTGCGAACGTGACGTAGCGCAGAGACGGCGTTAGCGGTCTAAATGTTTTAACTGGCATAAAAACAATGATTTCAGCAGCAACTCAGGGAGTCGGCAAGACCATCATTCCTGTCCCTGCGGGGAATCAGTTATCGGCCTGCAACCATGCTGACCATCCGCCCTTCCGAGCGAAACGGAGCGCACAAAATATCAAAGGCACGCTCCCGTGCAAGAGCTTTTTTGAAGAATTTTAAGTGTCCAAAACAACGGGGTTTTCCCAAGGGAAAGTTGACGCGAATTTCGCTGATTTCCGCCAATTTTCCCCTCCCGAAAGCACGCACCAAGCCCTCAGGCAAGCCGAAGCGTGAATTGAGCATACCCCTCGACTTTTAGCTCTCAACCAGCAAATCCGGCCTCGCTCAAAGCGGTTTGGGATGACCGCAAATGGGTTGGCGGCGTCTGAACGCCTGGCCAGTTTCGTCGCGGCCTGGAACGCTGCTGGATTCCGCACTCGCTTATTCGGATTAAATCAACTCGCTCTGCTTCTCCGGCTTGGCTTCCCGTTGCGCTTTGGCAAAAGGGTTCATTTGCGGCGGCGCATCAACGCGCTTCACGCCGCCGCCTTTGACCTGCACGATGATTTTGCGCCGCTCATCCTTGGACTCGTAGAAATACAGCAAGCCGTCCACGCCGCGATCCGCGCCCTTGCCGTCGCCTTCCTTGAGCGGACGCGCGTCAATGAGCGAGAGTGCCCAATGCTGGAATTGGAACTTGTCCCGTTCCGCCAATTAAGTCTTCAACCTTTTGTTTAGCTGCCTCCAAAAGCTTCTTGGCTTTGGCGCGGGCTTCGTAGGCTGCCGTCACCAAGTCGGCGATTTTTTGCTGAAATCCAGGCAAGGGGAGAAACACAGTGTAACGGACAATGTCGGCTGGATAAATTTCTATTTGTCCCGACGAGCCAGAGAGCCACTGATTTGTCTGCAACTGTCCCAGAGAGGAGTTAAGGAAAACGGCTAAATAGATGGGATTGCAAGTGGGCCGGATGATTGTCACGTGGTTATCAACGACTGTTGGTTCATCATGGAGCACGCAGTTGGCCCGGCCAATCGTGCCCCAGCCAGTCGAATTCATGATGACATCATATTTTCGGGCAACGGCTCGCTTATTTGCGTCGTAGAAAGCGCGGTCTGTTCGCTCGCAATTTTCGATATTGATGAATTGCTTCCCCACGTAGCGGCTATTGACTGCGAGCACGTCGCCGCCTTCGACGTAGCGGGGTTGGACGCCACGGTGGGGTTTGGGTGCAATGTCGCCGAGCTTGACGGAATTGCCGGTCTTCTCTAAATGCCGAATCAGTCGAGCGTATTTTGGCTGGAAATGCTCGGCGTCAATCCGGGTGACTTCACGCGCTGCCTTGGCCCTGACGACATAGCCCGGCGACCATCTCAAATCCACTTTGTCGAAGCCGATTTCGTCTGAGAGTGCCTGCTCGGCTTGTTCATAAGCCGTTTTGCTTTTCTGGTGTTCGTGCCAAGCTTCTACAGCAAGTTGCCCAATCGCCTTTTGATTCGACAGCACCGGAATTTCGAGCGTCCTAACCTTAACTAAAGAAAGATGAGTTTGGACTTGGCCGGTTGTCTCGAAACTCGTTTGGAGTTGTCCGTATTCGGAATTGAGAAACGCGGAAAGAAACCACGGCGAGACGCGGCTGGTGTCGCGAATGTGAATCCTCGCGACATCCTGGTCTATGTTTGCCGGGAGCACATCCTTGGTTACCACGCCAGCATTCCCTACCGTTCCAGCGGTTGTCAGAATCACATCACCTTCCTCTAAGGCCGAACGCTTATTTTTAAGATGCGTCTCAAGAGCGAGCTTATCCGCATCATCGATTTCGATGCAATTATTGACGACGCACTTTGCGGTCACATGGTTTATTTGGCTTTCCGGGTCAACTTTGTGGTAGCCGTGCTGGCCATCGGTTACGAATGCTATTTGCCCGAGCCGAATGCGCGGCAAAGCGTGCAACCGCTTTCGTTCCCGGAGGTAAATCGGCTGGTAATATTCAGCATCGAGCCTTGAGGCCACGCCCAAATCCGATCGTTTTACGATTGATGAGACAGCCATTGTTAACTCCAGAAGTCGAGTCCTTCTGTTTTCGCGAACTTCACGAAATCGTCAGCGATTCGGTCGAGGTCGTGGTCTTTAATTGGCTTTCCGCGCGTGTCGCGGGCGAGCGTGCCGTCCGGGTTGCGCTTGAAGAGATATTCGCCGGAGTTGTCTTTGCCGGTGTTTTCGCTTGTGGCCATGAAGATGGGGTAATCGTCCAGCCGCTCGTTATCGCTCTTCCACTTTTGGACGAAGAGCACGCTGGTTTTCGTGCCCGTGAAAGGCTTAAAGGTGTTCACGTTCAGGCCCACGACCGCGAGCACGCGCGCCTTGTC
>JBEKMU010000143.1:0-5939 GCA_049523555.1 Verrucomicrobiota bacterium
ATCGTCATCGGCCTCGGCGGTCCGTTGAATGGTGTGCCGCGGCGCGACGGCTTCAACATCACGCCCGCCTCCGAAGTCATGGCCATCCTCTGCCTCGCCAAAGATTTCGGCGACCTCGGCCGGCGGATGACCAACATGGTCGTCGGCTTCACCTACAAAAGTGAGCCGGTGCGCGCCGATGCCGTTCAGGCCGTCGGGGCGATGCAGGTGCTGTTGCGGGACGCCATTCATCCGAACCTCGTGCAATCGCTCGAAGGCACGCCGGCGTTCGTGCATGGCGGGCCATTCGCCAACATCGCGCAGGGCACCAACACGTGCATCGCCACGCGCCTCGCGCTGAAACTGGCCGATTACGTCGTGACCGAAGCCGGCTTTGCCACCGATCTCGGCGCGGAAAAGTTCATTGACATCAAATGCCGCACTGCCGGGTTGAAACCCGTGACCGCCGTCATCGTTGTCACCCTCAAGGCGATTGCCTATCACGGCGGGTTCACCGACACCGGCGGCCTCGGCAACCTCGCCAAGCATATCGAAAATGTCCGCTGCCTGGGACTCAAGCCGGTCGTGTGCCTCAGCCATTTCCCGGACGACAAGCCGGAAGACCAGGAGCGGGTCATCAAATTCTGCGCGAAGCACGATGTCGAAGCCGTCGTGTCCAAACATTTTGACGAGGGCAGCGCCGGAGCGACCGAGCTCGCCAAGGCCGTCCTGGGCAGCATCGAAAAGAACAAAAGCAAAAAGATTCACTTCATGTATCCGCTCGAAGCGCCATTGGAAGAGAAGCTCGAGGCACTGGCCACGCAACTCTACGGCGCCGACGGCGTGGACTTTGAACGCACCGCGAAGAGCAACCTCGAATTGCTCAACAAACACGGTTTCGGGAAATTGCCGGTCTGTGTGGCAAAAACAGCCATGTCGCTTTCGGACGATCCCGAATTACGAGGCCGTCCGAGCGGGTTCCGGATCAAGGTGAACGAACTGCGCATTTCTGCGGGCGCCGGTTTCATCGTGGCCATCTGCGGGAACATCGTGACGATGCCGGGGTTGCCGAAGGTGCCTGCCGCCGCGCGCATCAAGATGCTGCCCAGCGGGCAAGCAGCCGGTTTGACGTGACGCGAGGTACCTGCCTTACCACCTCAAACGCGAAGCCCTTCAGAGATTTCGCTTCCAAGACTGTCGAGATGATGTGATGCGCGGCCGGTTATTGAGGGCTGACCAGGAAATACTTCTTGTGTTCTACGCCAAACAGTTCATACTCGTGAGCATGGAAAAATCCTGGTATCGCAAAATGTTTTCGCGCCCGCAAAAGCCTGCTCTGGAAATGATTCCCTCCAACGCCGACTACGGGAATGCGGATGTGCAATTCGGCATGGGATTGAAGTTCGCCAACGACGAAGGAGCGACGCGGGATTACGCGCAGGCGGCGGAATGGTACCACAAGGCGGCGGATCAAAGTCATTCTCTGGCGCAATTCAATCTCGGAATGATGTATGCCAATGGGCAGGGTGTCACCCGGGATGCGGCCCAATCAGTGATGTGGTTTGGCCGGGCCGCGCGGCAGGGAGACGCCGGAGCCCAATTTAATTTGGGGGAAAGTTGCCACCGTGCCAGCCTGCAGGGAGAGCGGAAGGATGCGCCCGAATCAAGGATTGAAGCTTACAAATGGTATCGGCTGGCAGCCGCGCAAGGCTACGAGGATTCGGAAACGGCTTACAAAACCCTGACTCTCAACATGACCCGCGAGGATGTTGCCGCCGGCAACCGTCGCGTTGCCGAATTCAAAGTTGAGAAACCGAAACCCCCTCACGAGTGATGCGCGGGCGCGTTCGCTAAGCCGGGCTGGCTTCAGGGCCTTTGCCCTGTCCGTGGTCCAGGTTGACGAATTGTTTTGTTTGGGAGATGTAAAAGACGATGTTAAACCTGCCAATCGGTTCTTTTTTCGCAACCTGAAACGCAGTTTCGGTTGCCCCGAAGCTTTTGCCTTCGGCGGCATTTTTTGTCCACTGGTTGTTACTGGTCAGATATTTCAGCGTTTCGGCGTCTTCGATTAAGATGTTCATGGACGCGGATGCTACCAGATTCTCCCGAACGACAAGCATACAAACCGACAAATCCAGCATTTTATTTTCACCAGCCGGGCGTTTGAAAAGTGACAAGTGACGGGTGACAGATGACACGGGAAAAGCCCCTGTACCTCCGTCCCGCATGACTGGACTCGTGGTTAAACATTTTATTACTCCATTGCCACCGGCCGTCGTGACGCCTTCTTGTCGGCGTGATGCGATTTGTCGGCGAGCATCCGCGCTTTGGCCCGGCGGCTGCGACGGCGTTTCTGTCGCCGGATTTTTTCAATGCGGGCGCGTTCGGCGTCCACGTAACCGCGTTTTAGCGCTTCAATCTTGTCGAGCAGCAGACGGCGGGCGATGAAGCGGTTGAGTCCCTGCTGTCGCGTGGTCTGACATTTGACCTGCAACCCGGTCGGACGGTGCAGCAGCATCACGCAGGTGGAGGTTTTGTTGACGTTCTGCCCGCCGTGACCGCCGGAACGGACAAAGGTTTCCTCGAGGTCGGCCTCGCGCACGCCCAGCGCGGCCATGCGTTGCGTCAGTTGAGCTTCCTTTTCCGGGTTGACGGGGAATGTGCTCATGTTGTTCTGTCTTTCACCGCACCATTTCAAACGCAAAACCCTTCAGATATTCCGTCTCCGGAATCATCGGGATGACGGGATGATCAGGGCTTTGCGAATACGTCGCCACCCGGCGCAACACGCGGCGCGTGTCGTAGGCAGCAGAAAGAATCACGTCCTGAAACGTCGCCGCGTTTACGTGATGCGAACAGCAGAATGTTGCCAGCGTGCCGCCGGTTTTGAGCAGCTTCAGCGCGCGCAAATGGATTTCCTTGTAGCCGCGCAGCGCGTCCGGCACTGACGCCCGATTGCGCGTGAACGACGGCGGGTCGAGCACGATCAAATCGAATCGCGGGATGACCTTTTCGTGCGGCTTGACGGCGGTTTGCGCCTTGAACCAATCGAAAACGTTCACAGCCTCAAACGAACATTTTTCCGCCAAGCCGTTCGTAACGGCATTCCGTTTGGAAGTTTCGATGGCCTCGGCGCTTTGGTCGAGCAGATGGACGTGCGCCGCGCCGGCGCGCGCCGCGTGCAGGCCGAATCCGCCGAGAAAGCTGAAACAATCCAACACCTGCGCCTCCCGCGATGGCGGGACAAACTGCGACACCGCTAGATAATTCACCTGCTGGTCGAGATACAAACCGGTCTTGTGACCGCCGACGAGATCGGTTTTAAATTTCAGCCCGTTCAAGTTCACGGAAACCGGCCCGCTCAGTTCACCGGCCAGAATTCCACCCGTCTCCTCCAATCCCTCGAACTTCCGCGATGCCACGTCGCTGCGCTCTAAAATGGCCCGCGGCGAGAAAATCTTTTGCAATGTGCCGACAATCATCGCCTTCCGCTGGTCCATGCCGAGCGACGAAATCTGCACCACCAGCACGTCCTCGTATTTGTCCACGATGAGGCCGCTCAGGAAATCACTCTCGGCGTTGACCACGCGGAACGAGGTTGCATCCGGCAAATGCTTTTGCCGGACGGCGAGGGCGGCACGAATGCGTTCCTCAAAAAAGTGTTCATTCACCTCCACGCGCTCCGGTGAAAGGACGCGGACATTAATTTTTGATTTGGAATTGAAAAACCCGACGCCGAGGAACCGCTGGCGATGGTCCTTGACCTGGACAAGCTCGCCGTCGGCGGGCGGCTGGGTGAGCCGGAGAATTTCGCCGTGATAAATCCACGGATGACCGGCCACGATGCGGTCGGCTTCGCCGGGTTTTAGTAAAACAGTCGGCAATGAATCCATAGTTTGTAAACAGTTTGAATTATCTTCGATTTACGATATACGATTGACGCGGGGCACAGCAATCTTGAAGGATTCGTAAATCGTAAATCGCATATCGCAAATTTATTTTAATAACGTGAATTATTTGCTTGAATAAATCCTCAAAAGGGCAGATAAGGGTATTAAGCCTATGAAAACCAGTCCCATCAGCACGTTGTTGCATCACAAAACCGCGGCGCTCTGGTCCATTGCACCGGAGGCGACCGTCTTCGAGGCCATCAAACTCATGACGGGAAAAAACATCGGCTCGCTGCTCGTCATGTCGGGCGGCAAGCTGGTGGGCGTGTTCACCGAACGCGATTACACGCGCAAAATTGCGCTGCAGGGGAAGTCCTCCAAGGACACCCGCGTGCGGGAAATCATTTCCAGCCAGGTGGTGTCCGTTACACCGCATCATTCCATCGAGGATTGCATGAAGCTCATGACGGAAAACCGCGTGCGGCATCTGCCCGTCCTGGATGGCGAAAAAGTCGTCGGCATCATTTCCATCGGCGACCTGGTGAACTGGATCATCTCCACCCAAAACGCGGCGATTGCCCAGATGGAGCAATACATCGCCGGCGGCATGGCGACGTAAGATTTGTTCCCATTCGGGAGTTACCAATCCCAAAGGGATTTTAATCGTTCACCCAGGGTTGCGAGGCACGAGCTACCCTGGGTTGGCTTTAAACAAACGTGATCAACCCTGGAGGATTCGGTAGGGCGGGTCAGTCCTCTGACCGCCGCTCGTGAGGACGCGAAACCCGGCGCGCACGGAGTGACGCGCCCTACCTGGGCTGAGTGATGGAATCCCGTTGGGATTCCCTTTATAACTCCAACTTCCCATCCCCGCGGGCTCTACGGCTTGGCCGGTGGCGAATTCGTGTCTGCCTTGGTTTCGGGCTGCGGTGCTTCGGGCTTCGTGTTGCTGGCCTTGACCCGTTTGGCGACGAAGTCTTCCTCGGCCACGTCACCGACCTTGCGATGGAACTTGATTTCATCGCCGGAAACCTTGCCGGTGTATTCGATGCGGAGCTCGTTGTCACCCAACTTGAGCGGTTCAACGAAGAAGATGCTGTTCGTGCTGACCGTGCCTTCGGTGATGACCACCTCGTCCGTTCCCATTTCCCGTTCCCCGACGGCCTTGCCGGTCAGGTTGGTCCCTGCAACCTTGAAGTCGAAGGTGTATTTTTGCAGCCCGATTTGCGAATCAAACTCCCCCTTCCATTTCCCGGCAACGGTGTCTTGGGCACGTGCAGTTCCAACAACAGCCAGCGCGCACATCGCGAGTGTGAGTGCTTTGACAATGTTTTTCATCGATTGGTTTTGGTTTGAATTGGATCGCGCCAAGAAAACCAGAAGCAGGCAGGAGAGGGAAGGAAATTAGCTTAGAAGGTAGGCTCGCTCTTCCACCCTCCGCAGTACTGCTACGGAGGACGAGCCGAGCGGGCCGCCATCGGGAGGCGGAACTTCCACCGGCGCGATGCGGAGCTCGCGCCCTACCAAGCACAGCCGTGCTCCGGCGCTTCAGCGGGCGAGGGCGGGAGACGGGGAAGAATTGGCTTCCCAAGCCCGCCACTGGATGGATGCCCATATTCGCATTGTTTGCTTGGCGTGACGACCTATAGCTTTTTTGGCTGTCGTTTGAAAAAACGGTCAAAAAGGCCGACCTCACCCAGCAACTTCAGGGAAAGCAAGGTCACGCCTATGCCTTTGAGGTATTCGGGAGAGAGATTCAGCGACCTCGCTCCCGTGACCCATTCAGTAATCCATCCATAAATCAGATAGAGCAAATAGAATCCAAGCAGGGCAACGCATTTTCTATTAAATGGCTGCGCAAGTTTTTTTGAGTCCTCATACCCGCGATCTCGTTTCATAAGTGTTGATGAATTAGCCCAAGCGAGTGTGTTTTCAAGTTTCATTCGTCAGCTCCGTCAGGAGCGGAATCTTTGTAGAACAAATGCCTGGAAATCACAAGCTCCGTAGGAGCGGCATATCCGCCTGCACCAAATGCCTGAAAATTCACCGTAGCCACCATGATGTCGCTCC
>JBEKMU010000144.1:0-5914 GCA_049523555.1 Verrucomicrobiota bacterium
TTGAACCCCCGCCTCCGCCGGAACCCGCCGAAGTCACAGGGAATTATTTTTACAGTTCGCTCGCGCCGTATGGAACCTGGGCGGATGTGGAAGGCTATGGCCGATGCTGGCGGCCGACCATTGTCGTTTACAACTCCGGCTGGCAGCCGTATTGCGACCGCGGGCATTGGGTTTACAGCGACTGTGGCTGGTATTGGGTCTCGGATTATTCGTGGGGCGTCACGTTTCACTACGGACGCTGGTTTCATCATCCGCGCATGGGTTGGTGCTGGTGGCCGGACACGGTCTGGGCGCCGTCGTGGGTGACGTGGCGTTACTCGAACGACTATTGCGGCTGGGCGCCACTCCCGCCGTTTGCGGTTTACCGGCCCGGCGTGGGCTTCGTTTATCACGGCAGCGCCGTGAGTATTGGATTTAATTTTGACCTGGCTGTGAATTGTTTCACCTTTGTGCCAACGCGAAATTTTTGTGACCCGCATCCGCGTCATTATCGCGTCGCGGCAAGGGACGAAACGCGGATTTACAACCAGACCACGGTCATCAACAACTTCAATTTTGACAGCCACAACCGGACTGTCGTCAACAATGGCATCGGGGTGCAACACATCACCGACGTCACCCGGACGCCGATTCACCCGGTTCCGGTGCGTGAGCTGCGAGTTTCGGCCGGGCAGTCGTGGCGTGGCGGGTCAGTCGGCCAGCAAAACCACGGGCCGGGCGTAACGACGGGAAACCCGCCGCATCCGGGTTCCGCCTATGACAACCGAAACAATTCCGCGCCACGCGGCGAGACACCGACACCGAACCGGGGCTCACAGCCGGGGAATAATCAAAATCAACAGCCGAATCGCAACTGGCCTCCCGTGACACAAACTCCGACCGGACCTCCGGCGCAAAATCACTTCTCGCAACCGGCGAACAACCAGACTTTGCAACAGAACCGCAATTGGCCTGATAATTCGCAAGTGCAAACTCGGAATAATGACAACAAGCACATCTCGTCACCGCGCGGACAACAATTTGAAGAGCAGACGCCGCACCATTTCACCCCGCCGCCCTCGTCCGCGTCGGTGGAAAGGCCCCAGCAGCATAACGATTCGCGTCCAAATGTTTCCGAGCCGCCGCCAAGAAACGTCGCGCCGTCCGCGCCGCCTTCGCACTCGTCGCAATCGTCCCAGTCATCGCAGTCATCAAACAACTCTGACAAACAGAATCAGAACCAAAACGGGCGGGGACATTGAAGCTGGCCCGGTGCTTTTGCAAAGAGCCGCGATGAAAAAACCGTCGCGGCGTTTTTGCTTTTGCAACCTTTCCGCCGCTGGCAAAATGCGCGCGTGGGCATCACGCGGCGGCAATTTGAACAAATGCGGGAGCGCCTCGGTGGCGTTTCCCCGCGCATGGCCGCGCCCGTTTTTGAAACAACGCTGCGCCCTCCGGCCAATTCCCATCGTGTGATTCTCGGCCTCGATCCTTCGCTGCGCGGGACCGGCTACGGCGTTATTCGCCTCGCCAAACCGCATCCGCTGGCGCTGACGCACGGCACGATTTCGTGTCCCATGACATGGCCGCACTCGCGCTGCCTCGTGAAAATTGTTGAAACGTTGCGCGACGTTCTAAAACAGTATCAACCAACCGTCTGTGCCATCGAGGGCCTCTTCTACGCGCAAAATTTGCAGACGGCCATTGTCATGGGCGAAGCGCGGGGCGCGGCGCTGGCGGCCATTGCCGAAGCCGGTCTGGAAATTTTCGAAATCGCCCCACGCAAGGTGAAGCAGGCCGTCGTCGGCTACGGCGCGGCGCAAAAATCCGCCGTCGCCAAAATGGTCCAGCGACTTTTGGATTTGCCAAAGCCGCCCGCGCCCGACGCCGCCGACGCGTTGGCGCTGGCGCTCGCCCACGCGCAGGAAAATTCGCGCTACAATCTCATGCCACCGAAAAAAATCTGATGATCACTTTTCTCCACGGCAAACTCGTCGAAGCGCTGCCCACGCAAGTCGTCGTGGACGTCAACGGCGTCGGCTACGAAGTGCTCATTCCGCTGTCGTCGTTTGACAAACTGCCGCAGCCGGGCGGCACGGTGAAATTGCTCACGCAACTCGTCATCCGTGAGGACGCACACACGCTTTACGGTTTCATGACCGCGGCGGAACGCGATTTGTTCCGCCTGCTCGTCAACACCGTTTCCGGCATCGGGCCAAAAATCGCGCTGAACATTTTGAGCGGCATCAGCGTGACGGCGTTTCGCGGCGCGGTGGCCGGCAGCGACGTGAAGGCACTCTCGCAAATTTCCGGTGTTGGCAAAAAGACCGCCGAACGCATCGTCGTGGAATTGCGCGACAAAGTCGGCGCGGCGGGCGCATGGGAAGCCGCCAGCGCGCTACGCGCCTTGTCGCCGGACGACCAGAAAATCAACGACGCCGTGCTCGCGCTCATGGCGCTGGGCTTCAAACAGATTGAAGCGCACGACGCCGTTCGCGCCGCCCAAACCATGCTTGGCGGGAAGGCAACGGTGGAAGATCTGGTGCGCGCGTGCCTGAAAAAAGGAACGTGATGGCCGCAGAAAATCCGAAACCCCGGACCCCAGACGCCAGACGCAAGCCCCGAAAATCCGGCGTGGTTGTGCCACGCCAGGCAACGTGGCAACAACGTCTCGCAGCGATCCTGATCTATATTTTAATCCGCACGGTCGGGGTGACTGTCCGGTTTCGATTGGCTGACCCCTTCAGCCTTTTGAACAAAGCGCCCGGAGAAAAATTGATTTTTTCCTTCTGGCACAACCGGCTGGCGCTGGTGGCGATATTGCGCCGGCGGTACGTGCTGCGGTTCGCGCCGGAGCGGCGCATGGCGGGGATGGTCAGCGCGAGCCGGGACGGCGGATTGCTGGCGCGGGTTCTCGAGCACTTCGACATCGAACCGGTGCGCGGTTCGTCCAGCCGGCGCGGCGGGCAGGCGTTGCGCGAAATGGTTTCGTGGGCGGAATGCGGTTATGACCTGGCCGTCACGCCCGACGGCCCGCGCGGCCCTTGTTACACGGTTCAGGACGGTGTGATTTCGACCGCGCAATTGACCGGACTGCCGATTGTGCCGGTTTCATACCATCTCAACTGGAAAATTCGTGCCAGAAGCTGGGACCGTTTTCAAATTCCACTGCCATTTGCGCGCTGCGAAATCACCGTCGGCAAAACAATGCGCGTGCCGCGCGAAGCGTTGGACGCCGAACGCGAGGAATTGCGCAAACAGCTTGAGGCCGAACTGCGCGCCATCACGCGTGATTGACGAGCCATGATCGCCCGCGTCAGTCTCGAAATTGCGTTACGCAAGGAGTTCGATTATCTGATTCCGCCGGGACTGGCCGGGCAAATCGAGGTGGGCAGCCGGGTGCAGGTGCCGTTTGGCCCGCGAAAAATTTTCGGGTATGTCACTGCGCTTGCGGAAGAATCCACGGTCGCAAATCTTAAATCAATTTTGCGGGTGGCCGGCGCGTCCCGCGGTGCGGGACTCGTAACACCGAAGGTTTTGAAACTCGCGCGTTGGATTGCGGACTATTACTGCTGCGCGCCGGAAATCGCGTTGAAATCTGTTTTGCCCGAGGCCGTGCGCAAGGAGGAATCCGGCTGGCGCGAAAGGCTTTTTGTTCGCGCGCTACCGGTGACCGGTGAATTTCCCAAGTTGCCAAAACGTCAGCAGGAAGTCTGGAACATTATCGAGGAACGGCGCGAACTGCCGTTGCAGGAATTGGTCGAACTCGCCGAGACGACCGCCGTCACCGTCCGCAAACTCGAAGATCGCGGTCTGGTCGAAATTGCCCCGCAGATTTCCGAGCGCGATCCCTACGCCCGCGAACACATTTTGCCCACGCAACCATTGCCGTTGAACCCGGCGCAAGCTGCGGCATTGGAGAAAATCAAAACGGCGATGGACAAATCGCCCTCAACTCTCAACCCTCAACCCTCAACCTTTCTGCTCCACGGCGTCACCGGCAGCGGCAAGACCGAGGTTTATCTCCAGGCCCTCGCGCACGCGTTGGAACAAGGCAAGGGCGCCATTGTGCTCGTGCCGGAAATTTCACTCACACCGCAGACCGTCGAGCGGTTCAAGGCACGGTTCAGTTCCGGCAAGCTCCAGACACTTGTCGCAGTTCTGCATTCGCACCTTTCCGCCGGTGAACGCCACGATGAATGGCACAAAATCCGCCAGGGCCGCGCCCGCATCGTCATCGGGGCGCGCTCGGCAATATTTGCGCCGGTCGAGCCGCTCGGCCTCATCATCGTGGACGAAGAACATGAGCACACTTACAAGCAGGAGGAAGCGCCGCGTTATCATGCGCGCGACGTGGCCATCATGCGCGGCCAGATGGAAAACGCCGTCGTCGTGCTCGGCTCGGCCACGCCGTCGCTCGAAAGCTATTACAATTGCAAAAAAGGCAAATACACACTGCTCGAACTGCCGGAGCGGGTGGACAACCAGAAAATGCCGCACGTCCGTGTCGTGGATATGCGACAGGCCGCGTACAAGGAGAAAGGCCCGCCGATTTTTTCGCCACAGCTCAAGGAGGCCATCACCCAACGGCTCGAACGTGGCGAGCAGACGATTTTGTTTTTAAACCGGCGCGGCTATTCGACGGCGTTGCAATGTCCGAAATGCGGTCATGTCGCCCAGTGCCCGAATTGCAGCCTCGCGCTCACGTATCATCGCCCGGAACAAAAACTCCGCTGCCACATTTGCGGCCATGACGAACCGGTCCCGCCGGTTTGTCCGAACGTGAAATGCAAAAACCCGGCCATCCGTTATGCCGGTCTCGGCACGCAAAAAGTCGAAGAAACTCTCGCAAAACTTTTTCCGAACGCGCGCGTTCGGCGCATGGACGCCGACACGATGAAGCGCAAAGACGATTACCGCAAAACGCTTGGCGATTTTCGCGTGGGCAAGACCGACATCCTGGTCGGCACGCAGATGATTGCGAAGGGGCTCCATTTTCCGAATGTGACGCTTGTCGGCATCATTTACGCCGATCTCGCGTTGCACCAGCCGGATTTCCGCGCGGGCGAGCGCACCTTTCAATTGCTCACGCAAGTCGCCGGTCGCGCCGGGCGCGGTGACGTCGAAGGCGAGGTGTTTGTGCAGGCTTTCGCGCCGTTTCATCCGGCCATCCAATACGCGCGCCGCCATGATTTCACTGGATTTTACGAGCAGGAAATCGAATTTCGCGAACAATTGAAATATCCGCCGGTCAGCCGGGCGGCGCTGCTCACGCTCAAGGGCCGGAACGAGGACAAGGTGAAATTCAGCGCCGAGCATTTGAAACGGGAGTTGGAAAAAAATCTGGTTGGCGAAGAACCCCTCATCCGGCCTGCGGCCACCTTCTCCCCGTTTGGCGGGGAGAAGGAAAACAAAGCGCACCACTCCCTCGCCCCGCAGAGCGGGGAGAGGGCCGGGGCGAGGGGTGCGTTCAAAGATTTAATCATCGCCGGGCCGGCGCCGGCGCCGTTGCTTCGCGCGGAAACTTTTTACCGCTACCAGATCATGCTGCGGATGCGCGCGATGAGCAAACTGAGCCAGGCACTGGCGAAAATCATCGAAACGCTCGCCTTGCCCGAAGACGTAACACTCATGGTGGACATTGATCCGGTGAGTTTGGGATGATTTAATAGAGCAAATGCGAAGTGACTACTCGTAGATGCTTCATCTTACTGCGTCATTTTAAGAAAGTTATTCACACGCATTAACAATGCTAAAACCATTAAAAACAAAGGCTGAAATCCATTTTGTGAATAAGTTTTCAATACATCTAATAATTCAAGATTGAAGGAAGTCACAATAATACCTCAAATGGGTAAGGCACGATTAAGTGAACGTCCCGGTCAAGACTGCCATAGAAGGAACAGCCGGAACGGGCCTGCCAGCTAACTTAATC
>JBEKMU010000145.1:0-5910 GCA_049523555.1 Verrucomicrobiota bacterium
CCTCTTCGGCCAGAACTCCCGGCGCGAACGCATTAATCTCCCGGCAAAGTTCCTTTTCCGTCTCAGCCTTGTCCACCGCCGTGTAGGCCGCCGCGTTCACCACCACGGCCGGACGCGTCCCGGCCACGAGCCGACGCAGCGCCGGCGTGTCGGTGAAGTTGATTTCGGGATAATCCACCGCCGTCACCTCCGCCAGCGGCGCGAGGGTGCGGCGCAGTTCCCAGCCAACCTGGCCGTTTTTTCCGAGGAGCAAAATTTTCATGGTGCGCAGACGCCGTTCAGGCAAACAGGCGGTCCTTGGGAAGCTCCTTCAATCGCAGCCCGTGCGCGTCCTTCTCCGAAAGCTGTGGGTTGTCCAGCGGCCACTTGACGCCGATGTCGGGATCGTTCCACGCGAGCGTCAACTCGTTCTGCGGTGTGTAAAACTCCGTGCATTTGTACGCGAACAGCGCGGTTTCACTCAACACCGCAAATCCGTGCGCGAAACCCGGTGGGATGAAAAACTGCCGCTTGTTCTCGACGGAGAGATGCAGACCGTGCCACCGGCCAAACGTGGGCGAACTGCGCCGGATATCCACCGCCACGTCAAACACCTCGCCCTGCAGCACGAAGACCAGCTTGCCCTGGGCCGATGGATTCTGAAAATGCAACCCACGCAGGATGCCCCGCCGCGAAAGCGACACGTTGTCCTGCACGAAATTCCAGTCCAGTCCCGCCTCCCGGAAACGCTGGCGGTTCCATGTCTCCATGAAAAAGCCGCGCGCGTCACCAAAAACTTTCGGCTCGACGATCAGTAATCCCGGCATTTCGCAAGTGATGACGTTCATCGCTCAAGAGAGACATGTCTGAACCGAAGCGCACGGCCTGAAGGCCGCGTTCCGGATGACAATCGCAAGGTGTTGCTCATTTCAAAAGCGCTCAAGCGTTGGATGCGGCCAGCCGCCGCGCCTCCGCCACGACCTCGGCCAGATAATTGCGATATTCGCATTTCGGCATTTTGGCTGTGAGCTTTTCCAGTTCGTCAAGTTTCAAAAATCCACGGCGATAAGCCGCCTCCTCCGGGCAGCCGATTTTGACGCCGGCGCGCCGTTCAATTGTCTGCACGTAAGCCGACGCCTCGTGCAAGCTGCTGCTGGTACCGGCATCCAGCCACGTGACGCCGCGGCTCAACCGTTGCACGCGCAACTGGCCGCGCCGCAGATACACGAGATTCAAGTCCGTGATCTCCAACTCGCCCCGTGCGGAGGATTTCAACGATTTCGCGATGGCCACGACCTGGTTGTCGAAAATGTAAAGGCCGGGCACGGCATAATCGCTTTTGGGATACCTCGGTTTTTCCTCGATGGAAATCGCCCGGCCCTCGTCATTAAATTCCACCACGCCGTAGCGTTCCGGGTCGTTGACATGATAACCGAAAATGGTCGCGCCGCCCTTGAACTCCGTGAACGCACGGTGGAAAGAATCACCGCCATGGAAAATGTTGTCGCCAAGAATCAACGTGACGGCGTCCTTGCCGACAAACGATTCGGCGATGAGAAAGGCCTGCGCGATGCCTTCGGGCTTGGGTTGCTCGCGGTATTCGATGGACAGGCCGAACCGGGTGCCGTCGCCGAGCAATTGTTTGAAGCGCGGCAAATCCTGCGGCGTCGAGATGAGGCAAAGCTCGCGGATGCCGCCCTCGATGAGCGTCGTGAGCGGATAATACACCATCGGCTTGTCATAGACCGGCTGGAGCTGTTTGCTCGCGACCAGCGTGAGCGGATACAGCCGCGAACCGGCGCCTCCGGCAAGAATGATGCCTTTCATTGGTGCAAAGCCTAAAATTTTCCGGCGGAAATTGAAAGCAGAAGTTCGACCAGAAAAAGCTCGCCAGCGTTTTGAAAAAGGAGCAAATGTTTCATGGCTAAAGAAACTCCATTTCAGTAAGAGGGCGCATGGTTAATTTTTTGACACAACCGGAAATAGAGGCAGTGCTTTTAACTGCGTTGTTTGGAGTTATTGTATGGGCCTTTCATCAATGGCGAAAATCACGTCGAGAGCTCAAAGTGCCAAGCAAAAGCAAGAATTTCTCACCAACACATCAACTTCCCTCACCACCGGCCAATTTTATCGGACGTAACGAAGAACTTGCAGAACTGGAAAAAGAACTCGCCTCCGCTCACGCAGTAGACGCAAATATTTCAGTTAAACATATCGCACTGCAAGGCATGGGCGGAGTGGGCAAGACCGCGCTGGCCACCGTGCTGGCACACAAGCTCAAAAAACATTACCCGGATGCACAGCTTTGCCTCAACTTGCATGGGGCCAACTTGGAACATCACGCGCCGCTCAAGCCCTCCGAGGCCATGCAAAGCATCATCCACGCTTTTCGTCCCGAAGCCAAACTGCCGGAGGAATTGGATAAACTGACGCCTATTTATAATGGTGTGTTGAACGATGCCGGGCGCGTGATGCTGTTCCTCGATGACGCCGCAGACGCCGAGCAAATCCGCTCACTGCTGCCGCCTGCCAATTGCCTGCTCCTTACCACCTCCCGCATACACTTTTCTTTACCCGGATTGGCCTGGCGCAATATTCATTGCCTGCATCCTGAAGAATCACAGAAGCTTTTGCTCAAACTGGCACCGCGAATCAAAGGATATGAGGAGGAAACCGCCGAACTTTGTGGCCATCTGCCACTGGCATTGGAAGTCTTTGCCGGGACGGTGAACGACAAAAAACTTCATCCCGTCCATGATTTGCTGGAACGTCTGCGAAAGCAGCCGGACAGATTGACCAAAGCGGATGCTGCTTTTCAGACCAGCTACGACCTGTTGGGGGATGATTTGCATCGTTGTTTGAGATTGTTGGCCGTGTTTCCTGCTAGTTTCAATCTGGCCGCAGCCACAGCAGTTTGGAAAAAGAAGGAGAATTCTGCCCGCGAGGTCATGCAAACGCTGCTGAATGCTAGCTTTGTGGAATGGGATATGGGCCAAGACCGCTTCCATCTGCACGACTTGTTGCGCCAATTCTGCAATGGCAAACTCGACAAGGCCGAACGAACCGCCGCTGAGTTGCGCTATACTGCGCATTACCTATATGTGGGTGTTGCAGCCGAACAACTTTACTTACAAGGCGGCGAGAATGTGATACGTGGTTTGGAACTCTTCGACCGTGAACGAACGCACATTGAGGCTGCATTCGAGTACCTGGTCGGCAAAGAAGGTCACTCAGTCCACGGGGTGCTGGATGCAAGTAAGACCGCGTTGCAACTACTGGCGGAGGATTGTCCACCCTATCAACATTCAGAAATGGATGTCACTGCTCTGCTCGCCTCAATGCTCGACATAATGGGTAACACAGGCAACCTGCGTTTTCATCCTCGCCAACGCATAAGCTGGCTGGAAAGTCAGCTTTTAACTTCAAGACTAATTAAAAACCACAAGGATGAATGCAGAGCTCTTGGATATCTAGGTGTGGCATACTTTGATTTAGGCCATACTCGAAAGGCCATCGAGTTTTACAATCAAGCATTAACAATTAGCCGTGATATTAACTACCAACGTGGCAAATCTGGCGCTCTCGGCAATCTCGGTATCGCCTACCAAATCTTAGGTGAGACGGATAAGGCCATTAAGTTTTACGAGGAGGTGCAGGCGATTGCCCGCGAAACAGGCAACCGCGAGAATGAAGGTGCCATGTTGATTAATCTTGGCGAAATATTCCGCGACAAAGGAGACTGCCATCGAGCTGACGAGTTATTTAATGAGGCGCTATCAATTAGTTGTGAGATTGGAAGCAAACGATTAGAAGCAACCGCCCTTGTCCATCTCGGAATAGTTTATTCCCTTTTGGACGATATCCATAAAGCCGTCAAGTTTTATGAGCAATCGCTAATAATATTCCGCGAAATCCGCGACCGGCCTAAGGAAGGAATAGTCCTCACTAAACTCGGCGATGCCTATGCATTGTTTGACGACTATCACAGAGCCATTCAATTTTATCAGCAAGCACTATTGTTACATCGTGAAGTTGGAGATTTACGTGGCGAAGGCCGTGTTTTGTGTTGCTATGCGCTCGCATTAAATGCATTGGGTGACCGAACGGAGGCAATTGCTGTAGCTGAAAAATCGTTAGATATTTTGGAAGCCACAGAAGACTCGAATGTCAATGTCGTTCGCGAAAACTTGGCGAAATGGCGCGCAGCCAAACCGTAGCGGCGTCTCGGCAGAGCGCCGCGAGTTGAATGAAGGGAATGGCGGCTTTCTGCCGAAACGCCGCTACGGTCTTGGCTTAACTCGACAACGCGCCGGCGGCGGCGGCGGTTTGATTGAAGACCAGCTTGTCGTTCTCGGCAGTGACCGTGATCGGCTCGCCTTCGTGCAGGTTGCCCTTGAGAATTTCCTCAGCCAGCGGGTCTTCGAGGAAACGCTCCACGGCCCGGCGCATCGGACGCGCGCCGTATTGCGGGTCGTAACCTTTCTCCACGAGAAAATCCTTCGCCTTCCCGTCCAGTTCGAGCCTGAGATTTTTGTGCCGCAACCGCTCCAATACCTTGTTGATTTCCAAATCCAGGATCTGGATGAGGTCGGGCTTCGTGAACGACCGGAACACAATCATGTCGTCGAGCCGGTTCAGGAATTCCGGCCGGAACGTCTTTTTGGCCTCGTCCAGAATCCGTTCGCGCATTTTTTCGTAGCTGGCCTCGTCGCTGATGGGCGAGAAACCGAGCGTGGACTGGCGTTTGATGATGTCCGAGCCGACGTTCGAGGTCATCAAAACGATGGTGTTGCGGAAATTCACCACGCGGCCCACGTTGTCGGTCAGTTTCCCTTCCTCGAGAATCTGCAAGAGCATGTTCCACACGTCCGGGTGCGCCTTCTCAACTTCGTCGAACAACACGACGGAATACGGATTGCGGCGCACCTTTTCGGTGAGTTGGCCGCCTTCCTCGTAACCAACGTAACCGGGCGGCGAGCCGATGAGGCGCGAGACGTTGAACTTTTCCATGTATTCGCTCATGTCGAGGTGAACGAGTGATTTCGAGTCGCCGAACATCTGTTCGGCGAGCGTTTTGGCCAGAAGCGTCTTGCCCACGCCCGTCGGGCCGAGCAGCAGAAACGTGCCGATGGGCCGGCGCGGGTCCTTCAAATCCGCGCGCGAACGGCGGAGCGCCTTGCAAATCGCCGAAACGGCCTCGTGCTGGCCGATAACGACTTTTTCCATTTCGTTTTCGACCGTCAGCAGCCGCTGCATCTCGCCCTGCTCCATCCGTTGAAGCGGAATGCCGGTCCATTTGGAAACGACGTGTAAAATGTCTTCCTCGTCCACGAGGATGCGTTTTTCCTCGCCTTTGGCGCGCCAATCGCGCAACAGCGCTTCCAGCTTTTCCTTCGCCTGCTTTTCCTTGTCGCGCATTTGGGCCGCGCCTTCAAAATCCTGGTTCTTGATGGCGCGTTCCTTCTTGCCCTTGATTTCCTCGATCTCAGCTTCCATCGCTTTGACCTCGGGCGGGCGCGTCATCGTGCCGATGCGGGCGCGTGAACCGGCCTCGTCCATCACGTCAATCGCCTTGTCCGGCAAAAACCGGTCGGTGATGTAACGGTCGGAAAGTTTGACCGCGGCCTCGATGGCCTTGTCCGTGAACTCGGCCTTGTGGTGCTCCTCGTATTTGTGGCGAAGCCCTTTCAAAATCTGGAAGGCCTCGTCAATCGAGGGCGCCTCCACTTTGACCGACTGGAAACGGCGTTCGAGCGCGGCGTCCTTCTCGATGTATTTGCGATACTCGTTGAGCGTGGTCGCGCCAACGCATTGCATCTCGCCGCGGCTGAGCGCGGGCTTGATGATGTTCGAAGCGTCCATCGTGCCCTCGGCGGAACCGGCGCCGACAATCGTGTGCAATTCGTCAATAAACAGAATGACGTTTTTGGC
>JBEKMU010000146.1:0-6944 GCA_049523555.1 Verrucomicrobiota bacterium
CGGGGCGGAGTTCCATGGCCTTTTCGAAATGAGCAACCGCTTCGTCCATCTGCCCTTTTTGGAGAAAGACACGACCCAGATCGTCTTCAGCCGGGGCGTCGGGCTGGATTTCCAGCGCTCTTCGGTAATAAGTTATCGCCTCGTCCAGTCGTCCTTTTCCGAAATACAGGGCGGCCAGATTGTTATTGGCCAGAAAGCTGTTTGGGTTCCGCGCAAGCGTCGTCCGCCAGAGCGTTTCAAGATCGCTATACATCCCACATTGCCGCCACGTCAACACCCCCAACACCAGCAGCAGCACCCCGCACAAAACCGGTTTCAGAAACGGGCTCCTCTTCTCGAATCGGCCCAGCACCCTGCTGATGCCTGCCGCCACCAGCGCAATCACACTCATGCAACCAAAGTATTGCCAATGATCCGACACGAACGAGAACCGCGTCATGTAAAGCACCAGCAGCAATATCAGGAACGAGGTGCCGATGTAGAAATGCAACATCGCGGCAAACGGCCCCTTGCCGATCCGCCGGCGCATCCCCCACAACCCTCCCAATACCCCGATGGTCGCTGCCGGATACACATACTGCCACCATGCCCCGGTATCGATATGCCATCGCGGGTAAACAAATGCCAGCCGATACGGAAAGAAAATCTTGCCCAGGTAAAACCAGAAGGAACGTCCGGAAATCAATACCCTCTCCAGAAAACCAATGTTAAATTCCTCTCCCGAGGCTCCTCCAGAGTGTCGTTCAACATACGACGTCACTTGTCCCATCACGATGGCCAGGCCCAGCATCGGGATAAACGGCCAGATGTCGCGCCTATGCAGCCGGTTTCGCTGCCACCACACAATCAACAAAAGTGTCACCGGAAGAAAGCTGACCGCCGTCTTGGCCAGAAGTGCCAACTGGAAAAGCGCCAAAGACAGGACATAAAAACGCCAGTCGGTCCTTGCTCCATTTTTTCCGGCTTGGTCGCCCCCGTCATAAACTCCCAGTCCGGCAAAACGCAGATACGCCCAACTGGCGGCCAGGGCCAGGGTCCCCGAAAGGGTGTTCTTGAGTTCCATCATCCATGCCACGCTCATGACACAGACCGGATGCAGGGCAAAGATCGCCCCTGCCAGGAAGGCCCCGCGCACTTGCAAGCGCACCAGCACCTGCCACAACAGCACTGCCGTCAAGCAATGCAGCATCAGGGTCAACAGGTGATATCCAAAGGTGTTCAAACCCCACAAATGGTAGCCGATCCAAAATACGGTGAAAGACCGGTCGGCGACCGCAACGCATTGTTGACACTGATTTGATAATCATCATCCCACAGAAAACCACCATGCAAGGCCGGCCAGTAGGCAAGAATCGTGGCGGCAATCAGGAGCAGGCCCGGCAACCACCCTCGATTCCAGGTGGCAAACAAAAATCCCGTGATTCCGTTTGCCCGCTGAGACGGGGGCGTTACTACCGCTTCCCCGCCATCACCGCAACGCGAGTCCGATGAAGATGGCAGGTATCCGGCGGCGGATCTTTTGGATGGGTGACGGTTCTTCCACTTCACGCAGCCCAAGGCTACGCTGACTTCGTCGCCAATTCAAACTTTAGAACTCATGAGGCGGCACCGCTTGCACGTGATCCGCCCAGACGCTTACGCCCGGGCAAGGCGCCAACCTGGATGATTTATAAGCCGGCAGGCGCGCCGTAATTCCGCCGCCAGATTTGGAAGGCCAGCAAGGCCCAGATCATCTTTCGGTAGTCTTGCCGCCCTGCGAAATGATCGTCCAGCATTTGTCTCACGAAAACAGGGTTGAACAAACCGTCGGCGCGCAAGGCGGATTCAGAACAAAGTTCTTCGACCAGCGGACGCAAGTCGTGCGACAGCCACTGTGCCAGTGGAATCATGAAACCCGCCTTGCGGCGATGGATGATTGAATCCGGCAGCAGCCCGCGCATGGCGCGTTTAAGGATATATTTTGTGCCCAGCAATCCGCGCAGTTTGTAAACCGGATTGATGCGCGCGGCGAACTCGACGAACTGGTAGTCGAGAAATGGCGCGCGGACTTCCAATGAATTAGCCATGCTCGCGCGGTCCACTTTGACCAGAATATCATCCTGTAGATACAGCTTCATGCACAAGTATTGCAGTCGTTCGAGGTCCCGCAGCAGCCCGCTCTGGCGGACGTAGTTGATCACGTCCTCGAACGGATTGGCGCGCAAGAGCGACTGCCGCATTTCTTCTGACAGGAAATGGCGTTTTTGTTCGTTGCCAAAATAGCCCAGCCATAAAAAGAAGCGGATTTCCGGTGAAACGCCCGCGCCCTTGAAGAACTGCTGGATCAAATATTCGGCGCTCGCGTAGCGGTGGGAGATCGGAATGCGACGCGCCAGCCGGTTGAGACCGTCGCGCCAGGCCGTGGGTAAAATGGAAAGACGATCCATCAGCTTGTGCGCCTGAAACGCCGGATAGCCCATGAACAACTCGTCGCCGCCATCGCCGCCCAGCACCACCTTGACCGACTTGGCGGTGAAGTGTGAGAGCAGCCAAGTCGGCACGATCGAGGCATCCGCAAATGGTTCATCCAGAATCTTCATCACGTCTGGCAACAGTGAAACCGCGCGGGTAGCCGAAAGTACTTCGTGGTGGTGATCCGTGCCGTACCGTTCCGCCACGATCCGCGCGTAGGGCGACTCATCGTAACTGGATTCGTCGAAGCCGACGGAAAATGTCCGCAGTTGGTGCGCTGTTGCCTGCGCGGCCAACGCCGTCACCGCGCTGGAATCAATGCCGCCACTGAGAAACACTCCAACGGGCACGTCGCTGCGGAGGCGCTTGATCACCGCGTCTCGCAGCACGGCCTGCAAATCTTCGGCCCATTCGTCCACATTGCATTCACTGAGCGGATTGTCCTCCAGTGGAATGTCCCAATAGAGCCTTTTTTGCAGACCATTGCGGTCGAAGAGCAGATAGAAACCTGGTTCCAGTTTATAGATTCCCTCAAAGATCGTGTGCGGCGCAGGGATGTAACCGTAGGTGAAATACTTGCTGACCGACAGGCGATTGAGTTGGTGATCCGCGCGAGGATGCATCAGCAGCGATTTGAGTTCCGACGCGAAAATCAATTCACCATCCCGCACGCAATAGTAGAGCGGTTTGACGCCCATCCGATCCCGAGCCAGAAACAACCGCTGTTCATCCCGATCCCAGATGGCAAATGCAAACATCCCATTGAACCGCTGCAAGGCGTCAACTCCGTCCAAGGCATATTGGTGCAACAGCACTTCGGTGTCCGAGTGCGTGCCGAAAACGCGTCCCCGCCTTTCGAGTTCGGCACGCAGTTCAACGTAATTATAGACTTCGCCGTTATAAACGATTTGATAGCGTCCATTTTCAATCGCCATCGGCTGGGCGCCGCCATCTAAATCAATGATGGCTAACCGCCGATGGCCCAGGCTCACATGGGAATCCCGGTAGTACCCTTCACCGTCGGGCCCCCGATGAACGATTACCTCCATCATGGATCGAATGAAGTGATCCGAATCGGATTGGCCGGTACCAAAAGTGGTAAATCCTGCGATGCCACACACACCGGCAACGTACCAGTCTGCGGGTCGGCAAGTCAACGAGCCTTTGCGCTATCGAGATGAAGTGCTTGAGAACGGTGTCCGCCCTTTACCATCGCCCCTTCTCCAACCGGCAGTATCGCCGGGTATAAGCCATCCCCGTGCCCCAACCACAGGTCTGGGATTCCGCTTCGATGGGTAAAACTAAAACAAGTGCCACCGCAGTTCACCAGAGCGTAGTGCCCAATGTCTTGATCATTTTGCGTCTGGCAGGCTTTCCGTCCTGCGCTCCAGTATGACAACCGGAGTTCCGGGGATTTCCTGTTGGTCGTAGTTGTTGCCATGGCGTCCCAAGTAGGCGTTCAACGCCTGAACTTGAAGATAGGTATATCCCTGTGGCACGATCACCGAGGGTGGCCGGATCTCCAGTTCCTTTTGGTATCCTGACAGTTGGAAGTGCTCGCTGTAAGGGCCGGGGGCCAACTGCGGCATAAATCGCTCAAGCCCGTCGCCGCCGCTCCCCGCAATGTCGTAGACCGTCTTAAAGAACGTATCTCTTCGGAACACCGGATGCAGATAATAGCTGGACACGACAAAGCCGTCAGGTGGGACGCGCCGAAGGACCCACTCGATTGTACGGTCCTGGGTTTGGCGGTCCATTCCGCCGCCGTCGGGGTCAACAATGCCCGTGCGCACAAACCCGACGACGGCGATAATCGAGACGCAGAACGCCGCCGCCGTCTGGGCCTGTAGGCGCAGTCGCGTTATGAGCAGCGGCAATGAGCGCGCCGGGAAATAAGCTGCCAGAAGCAACCACGACACGACATACTGCTTCCAAGGCTTGGTGGTCGTGACCAGGTTCATCACTAGAAAGATGAAAATCGCGGCAGTAAGCAACTCAGGAAGGCGGCGTTGGCGCTGGAACAGGACAGTGCAGCCAATCAGTCCAACGAAGCTGTAGGCGAGCCACTCTGGATATCGTGCTAACATCCCCGCCAAACCGAATCCAAATGTATGGGTTTTCTGCGCCATAGCATTGTAGGTCACGACCATCCGCCAAGCGTCACCGAGTCGGACGTGCATCGAATCGAGCAGGAGCATGCCGCCGAGAAGGCTGGCGCTGAAGCCCAGGCAGATCGCCACTGCGAACGGCCAGATCTGCCGGGCCTGACGGGCATACATAATAAGCGCGACAGTGCCTAACACGAAGGGGAACAACAGGTATTTCGTGTTGAGCAAGACAGCGATGCCGATGCCGATGCCGCTCATAAACGCAGTTGGACGATTCCTCAACCCGCTGAGCCGCAGCCAAGCGACGGCGGAGAAGAGCAGAGCATTCGCAAACGGGTCAGGGCGGAACTCAATTAGAAAGTGCACGGCGGGGGGGCTGAACACGACCAACCCCAGGCAAGCCGCAGCCCATATCCGCTGCTGAGGTCGTAGCTCCAGACAGATCAAAGTGCCAAGAGCGCCGATGAAAACCGCGTTGCACACGAGCGCCAGTCCACGAAGAACCATCAAGGTTACGAGGCTTTCCGGGAGAACCCTCATCAGAGGCGACAACAGAATCCAAAAAAAAGGGAAATGATTGGCGGCGAAGTCACGATAAGGCACCTCGCCGACGGAAACGAGCCACGCCATGTGCGCATGGCTGAGTTCGTCGTAGTTGTAGCTGCGAACAAAGACGAGTCGGGTGAGCAGAACAAGGCCGAGCAGACCAGTGAAGGCGATCACTGCGTTGCGGATGAGTAAGGCGGCAGGGTTCTTCGAAATCCCGGCCATCGCAGGTTTCTGCGCGAACGCAGTCTCAGCTCTGTTATTCTTCGCCATTAGGGATTAGATCGTACCGTCCGCAATTGTCGGCCATCGCCCGTCGCCGGCCAGATCAGTAACGCTCAACCGGCGATCCCCCAAGGCAATGCTTGCGTCCAAATGAAACCCTTCGCCATCCGGCCCGCGCGGCGTCAGTGGGGCCGGCATGCGGCGAATCAACTCCCCCGGCTCAATGTCGGACTTGTGCAGCCGTGTAAATCCTGCAATTCCACACATGCTCTTGCTTCGATATGCGTCAAGCCTTGCGCAATTAACCTTGTGCAGAGTCCATCTCTTGGAGTAAACTGGCAACAAGTTATTCAACAAATCATCTGTGAGTGTCACTGTCATCATCCCCTTCCACAATGAAGTGGAGAACATCTTACCACTGGCTCATGAGCTGGCAGCAGTACAGGCTAAAATCCAGGATTTGACTGCACTTTTCGTTGACGACGGCAGCACGGATGGCACTTGGCAGGCGATCCAACAAGCGGCTGGCCTCCATTCGTGGATTCGAGGCCTCCGCCACTCCAGTAACCGCGGTCAAAGCGCTGCGCTCTTGAGCGGGCTGCGCCAAGCTTCGGGCGACGTGATTGTAACCATGGATGGCGATCTGCAGAATGATCCGGCCGATATCCCGGTTTTGCTCGAGCGCCTCAAGCAATGCGATGTGGTTTGCGGCTGTCGCCCCAAGCGAGGCGCTACCGTTTCACGCCGCTGGGGTTCCGCTATTGCCAACCGGGTGCGCCAGTGGGTCACACATGACGGTATTCGTGATACCGGTTGCGGGTTGAAGGCTTTTCGCCGCGAATGCATTTCAGATTTGCCGCCGTTGAGCGGGGTTCATCGCTTCATGCCCGCCTATTTCATGTTGCACGAACGTCGGATCGTGCAAGTTCCTGTGAATTACCGTCCACGACAACACGGCATTTCAAAATATACCAATCTTGGGCGGCTGCCCATAACGCTCTTCGATCTGCTGGGCTTCTACTGGTACCGCAGCCGATTGCTGGCCGCAAAGACGCCAGCTTCTTGAACCACGCGGGCGCGCGGATTTGACGACTTTTTCCGGCTATGCCCGCACTTTCCAAAACCTTGGGGAAAAATGGAATCGGATTTTCCAGGGTTTGGACAACGTTTCACCCTGAGTGGTGTTTCCAGCAGCGGGGTTCGGACCACACAGGGGGGGTGCAAGCGATGCGGCAGACCAGCGACGCTGATTGCCCACCAGATGCCCCGCGTCGCGAGTTCCAGTCCAAATCGGCCACACACACGTCGGGGTAACGAACACGATGGCACCACGAAGATAAAATTGCGACATGCCAGGCGTGGCACCTGCCTGCGATGATTGGCCTCTTTGTGCCTTGTCAGAATGGGCTGAACGAACTCAAACAGCCGGAATTGTTTTTTTGCCTGTGATTGAGTGTCAAGGTCCGCTTCGAGCAGGCCGGGTATTTGTTAAGCTGTTGTCACGGAAGGGTGAACCCGCCTGGTAGCGTCCGATTTGAACCTGAAGCGCATCCACCAGGGCCGTGTTGTTTTGCGCGGCAGCCAACTGTTGAGCGCGTTGCGCCGCGCCAACCG
>JBEKMU010000147.1:0-5850 GCA_049523555.1 Verrucomicrobiota bacterium
AGCCAGATATGCCCGCGCAACAGCAACCAGCCTGCGGAAGATGTATGTTCAGGGTTCTTCAACGAGAAGTTTCTCCTCCAGCAACTTCGCTGCTAATGCCGTCATGTCCCCGCTCAACGTTTCCCGGGGAACCTGAAACTCGTTGAAGAGCATGTCAATCACTTCGGCCAGCGATTGCTTGCCATCCAGTCCCCGCAAAAAGGCGGCGGTGGTTTCATTGCAGGTATACAGATAACCGGAGTTGAGGGAGAGCACGACCGTTTCCTCACCGGGCCCCAGCGATTGAAAGGTCACATCATCCGCCAATCGCAGGCGCACGCTCTGGGATAACGAGGGTGTTGACTTGTTCACGCGGGCATTTAGCCACAGATGAAACGCGGACGAAACACAGATTTTTTCCTGTGTTCAATCTGTGGCTGAAAATGAATTATTCCACCGTCACGCTCTCCGATGAAAAGAAACAGGCGTTGCTCGCGTCCCTCTCCAAAATTGTGACCGGGACGATTGGCAAACCCGAACAATACGTCATGGTCATCGTCAGCCCGGCGGCCATGCTCATGTCCGGCAAACCGGGTAATGCCGCCTTCGTGGACATCCGCAGCATCGGCAGCTTGAGCGATGACGTGAACCGGCAGCTCTCGCAAAAAATCTGCAAACTGTTGAGTGAATCACTGGGCGTTCCGCCGGACCGGATTTATCTGAATTTCACGGACGTTGCCGTCGGCAACTGGGGCTGGAATGGAAGCACGCTCGGGTAAACTCGGACGATCCGGACGATTTCATGCCGCCATGGACGCCGTTTCGACGGAAGGAGTCTCGTGTTCGGTGATCTTCACGCGCATTTTTTTCAATGCTTCCTCCTGAATCTGCCGAATGCGTTCACGCGTGACCCCCAGTCGCTCGCCGATTTCCTCCAACGTCTTGGGCTTGCCGTTATCCAGCCCGAACCGCATGGCCAGAATCGAGTTTTCCCGGGGCGTGAGTGTGGCCAGGACCTGTTGGACCAGTTCCGTGTCGTTTTCCCGGACCAGCCGGTCGAAGGGCGCCGCGGCATTCGGGTCGGCCACCACTTCGGAAATCCGTTGCGGCTCGTCGGCCCCAATCGGGGCGTCGAGTGAAATGGGCGCCTTGGACGCGTCGCGATACTGCTGGATGCGGCGCGGATTGAGTCCCAAATGGTCCGCCACCTCCTGGTCCGTCGGGTCCCGGTCGAAGGCATCCCGCAGCTTCACCTCCGCCTTCCGGATGTGCGCCACCTTGTCCACCACGTGGACGGGCAACCGGATGGTTTTGGACTGGTTGGCCAGCGCCCGCATGATGAATTGCTTGATCCACCACGAGGCGTAGGTGGAGAGCTTCGCGCCCTTTCGGGGATCAAAACGTTCGACGCCCTTCATCAGGCCGATGTTGCCCTCGTTGATCAGGTCGAGCAGTGGGAGTCCCAGTCCTTCGTAATCGCGGGCGATCTTTACCACCAGCCGCAGGTTGGCGGTAATCATCTGCGCGCGCGCGCGTTTGTTTCCTTTCCGGATCCGTTTGGCGAGGACGATTTCCTCCTTCGGCGTGAGCAGTTTCACCTGCCCGATTTCACGAAGATATAATTGCAACGTATCGCCGCGGAGTGATTCCGATGGAATGGGTTCCGCTGGAGCACTGCTTGGTTTCAATGCGGTTCTCATATTGGCTTTTCTTAATTTGTTTGCCAGTCGTCCGCCTCAGGCTTTGACCGCGAGTCCTTCCAGCCGGGACACAATCGCCTTTTTGCCGGCGGCGCCGATGATCCGATCGCGGACCACGCCATCGGCAAAATAAAGCAGCGTCGGGATGGATTGGACTTGGTAATGCCCGGCCAGGTCGGGATTTTCATCCACGTTCACCTTGGCGACTTTCACGCGGCCGGCCTGCTCCGTGGCAATCTCCTCCAGCACCGGGGCGATCATTTTGCAGGGACCGCACCACTCGGCCCAAAAGTCCACCAGCACCGGCTGGGCGGATTTCAGAACCTCGGCTTCAAAGTTGGTTTCGTTCAGTTCGATGATCGCTTTCATATCTGCTCCTCGTTGGTGGTGGCTTCGATGCTCGTAAAGCGCGGGTGACCGGTTACGCCGCCAGGGCAATCACCGGGCTGCTCTGCCGCACGGATTGCTGGCGGATGTTCCAGGCGGCCACCGCCTGGACTTTCTCCGTTGCGAGGGCGGGAAAAAGCAGGTGCGGATACTTCGTTTGCCAGGCTGCCGCCTCGGCTTCATTCAAGGCCAGCCGGACCAGCCGTTCCGGCGCCGGAAACGCGCGGCTGGATTCCGCGAAGATCGCCTCTTTGACCCCGGCAATCTGCGCCCGTATTTTCCGGCATAATCCCCGGCAGACTTTCCAAGGCGAACCGCCATTTCCTCGACTTCCATTCATGCTTATCTGTTTCATCTTTCCTTACTCCTTTCACTTTTATGTAATAACAACAGTTACATTTTCTCACAAAAAAAGAGACTGTCAACCGGTTTTTTTGACGATGCCCGGACACGCGGATTTGATCATGGCAATCACCCCGGCCAGCGTGGTTTTTTCCAGGTCCCGTTCCATGGCGTTTTCCGCCGACGCAAAAACCTTGTTCAAAGTCTCCCGGATGCAATGGCCCACCGGGCAGGCCGTGTTGGCTTTTCGGGCGGGACTGGCAAAAGGCTCAATGGCTTCCACGGCCCGATAAACTTCGGCAAGATTGATACGGCCGGGGGAACGGCTTAAACGGGAACCGGACCCGGCCCCCTTGCGGGTCTCCACCAGCCGGGCCCGCTGCAACGACAGCAGGAGCCGCCGGATGATGACCGGGTTGGTGTTGACGCTGCCCGCCAGCATGGCCGAGGTGACCGGGTCGCCCTCCTTGTAAGCGAGGACGGCCAGCACGTGCACGGCCATGGCAAAGCGGCAACTCGTTCGCATAATCGTTGATTAATGAGTAACCGTTGATATTACATTTGTCAACCGGATTTTATTCCAGGCGGCACCCGTCGCCACGCATTTTCCTGTTCCAAACCCGACCGGGAAAGAAATCAACGGTGAGGTCGTCAGGTTTGTTCATACGGTCATCGCCCGTCGACACGGGCAGTCCCTTCTTGCACTGCGTCCGTCATCCAAACCGAGTTGCATCAGTCGCAACTCTGTTCGCAGGCTCCAGCCGGTGTGCGTCCAGAACTTCATGCCCGCCGCGTTGTTGGCGAAGATGAAGATGTTGCATTTTTGGATACCGGCCTTGCGGAGTTTCGCCAGACAAGCACTCACAAGTTGCCGCCCGATGCCGCGCTTCCGGTGGCGTTTGGCCACCGCCAAGTGATGCAGGTAACCGCGCCGTCCATCGTGACCGCACAGCACGGCGCCGATGATTCGCCCATCCTTTTCCGCAACGAAACTGAGGCGCGGGTTGCGCCGCAAATACGCGGCGATGGCGCGGCGCGTGTCGGATTCGTTCAACCCCACGCCCTCGGTGCGCCGCCACAATGCGACGACCGCATCGAAATCTTCGATTTGAAAATGGCGCACGATGATTCCATTGTTGCCCAGAACCGAGTTGCGCCGCTTTTGGTTCATAAATGACCTGCTCTCAATTGCATGAAAAGCTAACGCAAGGAATACGCGGCGGGCAAGTTTGTCTTTTCGGTGCTGGCGGTATTGACGGTGACGGTTTATAGTTTATGGAGCTTAAACAACCCTGAGTCACTCGACTATGAAAACCTCATACCAGGCTGTAGCCCTCATGGCTTTGCTGGTCGGCCTGGCCGTCGCGGCACCGGCACAGGTGGTGATCGGCAACTGGGAAACCAACAGTTATGGGGCCAACAACGATGATGGCTGGATCAACTGGAGCACAGGAAACTCGATTACGAATCCCGCGGAGCCTGCTGGCCAGTACAGCTTTTCGAGCTTTGGCGCTACCCTCGGTAAATACAGTCTGTGCGTGTCCAACCCGTCAAGCGGGTACAAACAGACCTTGGCCATTAAATTGGAGAACACCCCCAGCGAGGTGGCGGCTTTTCTCACCAACCATTTGTTGTCGTGGACGTGGACGGTCCCGGCCGGGAGTGCGGCGACGAACGAAAGCGGGTATTCCCAGATTTTATCCCTTTCAATCAACGCCGCGGGTTATGGCTGGAACAACCAGGATTGGGCAAATGCGACCTTGAGCGGCACCAATTACGGCTTGCCGCCCATACTTTACTTTTGGTCCAACAGCCCGGTGCAGCAGCAAACGGTAACGTTGGATTATTCAAGCAGCTTGCCGACGATTGCAGCTTACAACACCGGCACGAACGGTTATATCGAATTGGTCTTCGGCCTCAACGGCAGCGGCGGGACGCACGATGTATTTTACTTCGATGACGTGACCTTGTCGGGCGGGCCGTTGAGTACGCTGATCATTGATCAATTCCACCCCACAAATAATCCCTATGCGGGCGCGAATAGTTATGCCGCCGGCCAGATTACCAACGTCTGGGGCAATTGGTTTGGCGGCGCCTTTAGCAATATCGTGTGGGATTCCGCCAGCGACGCGAACGATTATCCCACTTCGGGTTCCATGAAAATCACCGCCAATTTCAGCGGCGGGAACGATCAATTTGAGGTTTACGACGGTTTTTCCGGCGTCAGCCCGCCGCTCAATGGCCTGCAATATACCAATTTCCAGTGCGATGTCCGCTTTGCGCCGGGATCCGCCACCGTCACCAATGGTGGCGCGGCCATCTTCGGCCACCTGCAATTCGGCACTGCCATCGGCTACAACCCGGTCTATTACGGCAGCGTGGAGGTTCCGGCCAGCAACACCAATTGGGTGCATGTCAGCCTGCCGATCGATGCGGTGGCAAACTCGAGCCTGCAACGCATCAACAACGTGTTGATCTACATTTACGGACCCTATTACAGCCCGGGATTAAGCGGCGTTTCGACACTTTGGGTGGACAACATCAAATTTGTCGGGTCCCTGCCGGCCCCGACCAACTGCGTTGTGGATTGGAATGATGTCCACCAGAAAATCGATGGCTTTGGCGCCTCCTCCGCCTGGCGCAGTACTTGGACCGCGGCTCAGGCAGACCTCTTTTTTTCTACAAACACCGGCATTCTTTACACCAACAGCACGGGCACCGTCACAACCAATAACGGCATCGGGCTTTCGCTGTTGCGGACCCGCATTGCGCCCGACGGCACCACGCGTGAAACCAATATCATGCAGATGGCGCGGGATCGGGGTGCCAAAATCTGGAGCGCGCCCTGGAGTCCGCCGGTGGCCTATAAAGACTCGGGCACGGTGAACGGCGGGAATTTCCTGTCGGCGTCCAACCAGGCCTACGCCAACCAGCTCGCCAATTACGTCCAGAACATGAAGAGCAATTACCAGGTGGATGTGTATGCCATCTCGGTCCAAAATGAGCCGGATTACAACACGACCAACTACGAATCCTGCGTCTGGACCGCACAACAGATTCACGATTTCGTCCCCTGCCTTTACAACGCGCTATCGAACAATGGCGTCGCTTCCACAAAAATTATCATTGCCGAGGACGGCCATTGGGATTTCACGCTCACCACGAATACTCTGAACGACCTGAACACCTCAAACATGGTCAGCATTTTGGCAGCACACGCTTACGATTTTACGGTCGCACCGGTGAACAGCCATGATAAGCCACTGTGGGAAACCGAGGTTTCGACCCTTGACAGCTTTGACGGAAGCATCGCGAATGGTCTTTACTGGGCCGGCCAAATCCATTCCTTCCTGACGTATGCCCAGGTGAACGCGTGGCATTATTGGTGGCTGCTCATCAACAATGGCGCAACCGACAACGAAGCCCTGTGCGATTTGTCCTT
>JBEKMU010000148.1:0-5583 GCA_049523555.1 Verrucomicrobiota bacterium
TAAACTTGGGGAAAATTCAACCAACAAAAACGTAATATTCTTGAACCTTAAAAAATTATTGGATGAGGGGTTTGTGAAACGCCATCCCACGCATGACGTGGCCGTTATTCAAATAGGAATCTTCCATTCAGTCAGCACAAATAGCAATGCGTATCAGATTGCTGTGTCAACAGATGATGTTGGTATTCTCGATGGGTCAACTCTTGATTCGTTTGGTGCAAGCGACCTCTGCAGAGACTTCAAAGATATTAAAGATGGTAGCGAAACGTATATTTTTGGTTATCCAGTCGAACTGTTAAAGAACCAGAATCAACCGGAAGTCGATTTCTCTTATCCCCTAATTCGTAAGGGAATTATATCTCAAAGAAATCAAAAGACGGGCAAACTGATTATAGATTCCGGTGTTTACGGAGGTAATAGCGGTGGTCCCGTCGTAATAGTCGAACACCCAAGTTTTGGTTCAACCGCTTTTAAATTAGGAGGGTTGATTACACAATTTGTTCCGGTAACGACAAAAATTGCTCCCCAAATCGGTGTGACAAACAGCGATTTGGTCAACTCAGGATATAGTGTCGCTGAACCAATTGATTATGCGTTAGAGTTGATACGGCAATAACCAATCCACCGTTTGGCTGCTAAAACGAACCGAAGTTTCTATTTATTTATAGAATTTCTGCAGTCCAAATACGTCACGACGTTTTTGCCTTTGAAATCGGCAAGCGAAACCCGGCCGCCGCCGTTGGTCGCCGCCGAAAACTCCGGCGCGATGTCGCCTGCCTTCAATTTCAGTTCCAATTCCCTGACCATGTGTTTACCGCGATTCAACGTTTTAACGGTTCAACGAATTCGTTTTCACCGTTGCTGAACTCGCCGGATGCGCGCCGAGCTGTTTCACGCCATCCCAAACGTAAAGCAAACCGGAGGTGCCCGTGAATACTGCCGCGCCAATCGTCCAGAGCCTGAGCCAGCGCACGTTCAAGTCACGGTCCCAGTCCAGCAAAATCCAAATGACCACGATCATTTGCAAGACCGTGGCAATTTTGCCAAAGACGCGCGGGCGCACAATCACCTTGCCGACGGTGAGCCGGATGACGGCAATGCCGATGAGCAGCAGCAAGTCGCGTCCGATGACGGTGCCGGTGAGCCACAGGGGAACCTGTCCGAGATACGGACTGTGATCGAAGCTCAAGAGGACGATGCCCGACAAGAGCAGCAGCTTGTCCGCCAGCGGATCCAGAATCGCGCCCAGTTCGCTCTTCTGGTTGTAACGGCGGGCGATGTAACCGTCCACGCCGTCGAGAATCGCCGTGATGGCAAACGAAAGAATCGCCAGCAGATGGTGAACTTCGTTGCCGGTTTCGACGTAGTAGAGGACCTCAACGACAAAAAACGGGATCAGCAGGATTCGCAGAATGGTGATTTTATTCGCCGTCGTCATGGCATCCAAGGAAAAGGTGACGGGTGACAAGTGACAAGAGAAAAAGCACGGGTTTCGTCGCGTCACGCGCCACTCGTCACTTGTCACGTTTTCGATAGATGAACCACCAAAACCAGATGGTGCCGAGCCCGCCACAAATGGCCGCGCCGATGAAATTCGCCTGTGGACTGAGGCTCCACAACCACGCGCCGAGAAATGAGCCGGTCGTCACCGTGCAATCACGTATCAGGTAATACGCGCCGTAGGTCCGCGCCCGTAATTCCGGCGTCGCTTCGCCGATGATGAGCGCCTTGCGCGCCGGTTCGCCGAATTCCTTCAGGCCGCGCACGACAAACGCCAGCGCCAACCACGCGAAATTGTGCGCCCACAGCAACGTCACCGGAAACAGCGTGAAGAAAACGAACGTGATGAGCACGAACGGTCGGCGGCCGTATTTGTCCGCGAGATGCGCAACTGGAATGTAACACAACATTGCCGTGACCATCTCGAACGCGACCAGATAGCCGAATTGCTGTGCCGTCACGCCACCGTGATCAATCGCCCACAAAATCACGAACGCATACGGAATCCGTTCGCAGAAGCGGATGAGGATGTCGCTCACGAGCAGTTCGCGCAGCGCGGGCGTGAAGGATTTGACGACGGTGAAAAAGGTAGGGCCGCGTTGCTGCGCGGCCTGGCTGACCGGCAGGTCAGCCCTACCAGATTCTGGTTCGAACATGAACCATTGAAACGCCGCCGTGAGCAGGCTCATGACAATGCAGAGCGCGAGCGCGTATTTCACGCCGTCCGTCCAGCCAAAGCGTGTGAGCAGCCAGCCGCCGATGAGCGGGCCCAGCATCATCGGCACGCGGCGCACCAGGGATTGCACGCCGATGCCCATCGTGTGCCGGTGACGTTCGAGCGAAGTGGCGACGACGGTGAAGGTGGTTGGCAACGACAGCGCGCTCCACGCCAGAAACAAAAATGAGCCGAGCAACAACGCCAGCCAATGCGGCCACACGAGAACCAAGATGTAACCGGCCACGGACACGGCGCTGAACGCCAGCAACGCGCGACGTTGGCCCCAACGATCCGTCAGCCAGCCGCCGGGCCAGGCATACACTGCGCCGAGCAACGTTTGCAGCGCGTCGAACAGGCCGATGATGAACACGCCGCCGCCGATGGTCTCGATATATTTAGGCGCGAAACCGAGCCAGAGTTTTTCGCCCGTGCCCGCCAGCACGAGCGCGACGAGCAACAACGACGTGTTTCGCCGCAGCGCGAGAAATTCGGAAATGTTTCGCAACCGATTCACAACTCAAGTGGAGAAAAGCGTGACACGGATTGCACGGATTTGCACGAATTTCCAATCGGTGTTAATCAGTGAAATCCGTGTTTCAAATTTCATTTTGCTTCTTGCCAAAAGCGCGGATTCTTCGCTCAATTTTGCCTGCCAATGAAAAATTCATCTGACAAACCGCTTGTCGGCATTTTGATGGGCAGCGACTCGGACTGGCCCACGATGAAGGCCGCCGCCGACGTGCTGGCCGAATTCGGCATCGCCAGCGAGGCCAAGGTCATCTCCGCGCATCGCACACCGAAGGATTTGGAACAATACGCGGGCAGCGCCGCCGGGCGCGGCCTCCGTGTCATCATCGCCGGGGCGGGCGGCGCGGCGCATCTGCCGGGTGTGACGGCGGCGTTCACGACGTTGCCGGTCATCGGTGTGCCGATTGAAAGCAAGTCGCTGAAAGGTCTGGACTCGCTGCTGTCCATCGTGCAAATGCCGCCGGGCGTGCCGGTGGCCACCGTCGGCATCGGTGCGGCAAAAAACGCCGGGCTGCTGGCGGTGCAAATCCTGGCCGTGAACGACGGGCGCCTGCAAAAGGCGCTGGCGAAGTTCAAAGAAAAGCTCGCCGAAGAATCGCGCGCCAAAAACAAAACCATCGCTTCCTGACCCGCCCGCAGGTTGTTTTCAAGGCAGCGTGTCTTCCGAGTGGACATTTTATAACCCGCCTTTTCCCGTATTTATCGCAGAAGATTGCCTAAGGAAGGCAATTATCGTCCTTGGTCATTCTGGTATGGGATTTGCTTGGAAAGGCGTGATTCGCAACGAGTTTTAGGGATGGCTTGAAAACTTAACAACTTAAAACTATGACTGAACATTTTGTAAGACGCGCGGGGAAGATACTTTTCCCCCGTTTGGCGCCCGATCAGCGCAAACAGCGGGTGTCCATCATCATGCTGGTCGTCCTGACCAGCGTTGTCGGCGACGGGGCCCTGGCGATGTTGATGTTGCACCACGGGCACCGATTGTTTTAGGCTGCTGTGGCTTAAGGTCGTTTGACGCCGACCGTCCCCCATGGGGGCGGGCGGTTTTTGTTGGCCGTTGGCTGGACGAAAGCTGAGTCGGATTATTTCTTCGAGGCTTTCTCCAGAATTTTTCGTTCCTTTTTCGTCAGGTTCTGGCTGCCTTCACGCGAAACTTTTTCCAGCACAGCATCCACTTCCTCCGCAAAACCAGGGCTCGCACCTCCGCGGCGACAAAACCGCTACGGCGGCGCAGGCGCGGGCACGCTCGCCCCACCGAACGCCATTGGGGCAACACACCCTTGAGCTGGCGCCGTTGGACAAACCGGCACGCATTTGTTAGCCTGCGCCTGACAACATGAGCAAGCCTACGACCGACAATGCCGCCGCCGCTCCGACGCCTTCCGATTTTATCCGCGACATCGTCGCCAAACACGTTGCCGAAAAGAAGTATCCGCGCATCCACACGCGCTTTCCGCCGGAGCCGAACGGTTACCTCCATATCGGCCACGCCAAGAGCATCTGCCTGAACTTCGGCATCGCGCGCGAGTTCGGCGGAATCTGCAACCTGCGCTATGACGACACGAATCCCGCCAAAGAAGAGGTTGAATACGTGGATTCCATTCTTGAGGATATTCAGTGGCTGATTGCCGGCTGGGCCGACGACAAGTTGGGGCTGAAGCCAAAAGGCAAAACGCCGGAAACAATCATGAGCAATGACAAACCTGATTTCTATCTTGCGCCGGTTCCGAACTCCGAACTCCGAACTCCGAACTCCGAAATGGTTGAGCCTTTCTACGCCTCCGATTACTTCGACCAGCTTTACGAATACGCCGTCATGCTCATCAAAAAGGGCAGGGCCTACGTCTGCGACCTGACCCCGGACGAAACCGACGAATACCGCCGCCAAGCGAAGGGAAGCCCGTTCCGCAACCGGCCCGTGGCCGAAAACCTCGACCTGTTCACGCGCATGAAGAACGGCGAGTTCCCCGACGGCAAGCGCACGCTCCGCGCCAAAATTGACGTCGCCTCGCCGAACATCTGGATGCGCGACCCGCTCATTTATCGCATTCGCCACGCCGAACATCATCACACCGGCGATAAATGGTGCATCTACCCGATGTACGACTTTGCCCATTGCCTGAGCGATTACCTCGAAGGCATCACGCACAGCATCTGCACGCTCGAATTCGAGGTGCACCGCCCGCTTTACGATTGGATTCTGGAGAACCTCGACCTGCCGCGACCGTTGCCCAAGCAATACGAATTCGCCCGGCTCAGCCTTGGTTACACCGTGATGAGCAAGCGCAAGCTCATGCAGCTCGTGAATGAAAATCTCGTGAGCGGCTGGGACGACCCGCGCATGCCGACCATTTCGGGAATTCGTCGTCGCGGTGTCACCGCCGAAGCCTTGCGCGCGTTCGCCTACAACATCGGCATCACCAAATACAACGGCATCACCGACGTGGCTGTGCTCGAACACGCCATCCGCGAAGACCTGAACAAACGCGCCCTGCGCCGGCTCGCTGTGTTGCGGCCCGTCAAAGTCGTCCTCACCAATTATCCCGAAGGCAAGATTGAGGAACTGGAGGCCGTGAACAATCCCGAAGACCCGAACGCCGGCACACGCAAAATTCCGTTCAGCCGCACGCTGTTCATCGAGCAGGACGATTTCAAGGAAGTGCCGCCGCCGAAATATTTCCGGCTGAAACCCGGCGGCGAAGTCCGGTTGAAATACGCTTACATCATCAAATGCAACGAAGTGGTGAAGGACGCCGCCGGTAAAATTGTGGAATTGCGCTGCACGGCCGACCTCGACAGCAAGACCGGCGGTTCGACGGCAAACCGCAAGGTGA
>JBEKMU010000149.1:0-5480 GCA_049523555.1 Verrucomicrobiota bacterium
TTATCTGAAAATTGCGCGGACGATTTCCTTGCTGGCAAAAATCCAAATCACCGCCGCCAGCGCGATGTAAGGCCCGTAAGGCATTCGCGAAGACCACTCGCGCCGGCGCATCGCGATGAGCGTGACGCCCACCGCCGCGCCAATCATCGAACTGAGCATCAGCGAAAAAATCACGCCCGGCCAGCCGATGAACGCGCCAATCGCCCCCATGAATTTCACGTCGCCCAGACCCATCGCCTCGCGTGGTAGTACCATCCGGTCGGTCACAACCTCCATGCGCGGCACTACCTCGGGATTAAATTCAGCGTCGCCGATTTTCAGTGTCAACGGTGTCAGACGCACGGACACGTCGCGCCATGAACCAGATTGCGTTACGACTTCTCGCGCGTGAAAACTGATGGTGTCAGTCTTCCGATAAAAAATCTCTCCGCCTTCGAACATCAGGTTTTTCCGACATAACCAAGCCTCCGTGGGTGTAAAAACCAAGTGCGCTCCCGAAAGAATTTCAATCTTGAGTTTTCGAGTCAGAGATTCGAACAGCGAGTAAAACCAATCAATCAACAGACGAAAAGGATTCCACCGGGCACCGACCAACCGTGCAGTCTCGCGCGACGATAGTTGTCGTTCCAAAATCGTTTCGAAGTGCGGCACGGCAGCGCGATCGAATAATTCCTTGCCGCAGAAAGTTTTGAGGATAATTTGGGTGGCGGAGATAGCGACTGCAACCTTTCCATAACAACGATCCGTCAACTCAACTTTCTCCGCCTGAAAAGCGAACCAGCCGGATGTGCGTTGATAAAGCTGTTCCAAAGACAAGCGTTTCGGAGGAAGCAAGATAGCAGACTCCGTGAATACCACCCGCGATTCCGCGTCGAGGTTCACCGTGAACCTCCCAAAGAGGATCTTGCCCATACGAAGGATGAGATAAATCACCCCCGCGCCCACCAGCATGCCAATCAAACTTTGCAGCATCCCCCAGCCCGGCGTGCGCTCGCCTTGCAACGACGGCAGGAAAAACGACGCGGCCAAACCCGCCACGATGCCGCCCAGCGTGATTTCGTCGGGAATGATGAAATGCTCGAAGTCAATGAACGTCGCCGCAATCATTCCCGCGATGAAAACCGCATACACGAGCGCCACCGCCGCCGATTTCCCGCCAAAGGCCAGCCAGCAACTCAGAAACGCGACGCCCGTCAGCAGTTCGACGACGAAGTAGCGCGGCGAGATGGGCGCGCCGCAGTTTTTGCAGCGACCGCGCAAGGCCAGCCACGTTACCAGCGGGATGTTCAGATGCCACGGGATGGAATATTTGCAGTGCGGGCAATGCGATTTCGGCCTAACGATGCTCATGCCGAGCGGCAGCCGGTGAATGCACACGTTCAGAAAACTGCCGACAATGCAGCCCAGCATGAAGAAAACCAGCGACCAAAAATGAAATGGCACCGCCACCCAGTTTTTGGTGTCGAAAATCGCGTCAATGCCCATAAACGTGGCTCCTCAACCTGTTCGGCGGAATTGGCAGACGAATGACTAATGACGAAGCCTTAATGACTAAAGAATGACAAAGCTCGAAAGACAAAATGGGCTCAGTCGCGCTCCAGGATTTTGTGGAATTGGGCATTGGATATTCTTTCGTCATTCGGATTTAGACATTCGTTATTTTCCGTAAATGCTTTGTTCGAGGGCGCGGCGCATCACATCAAGCGGCGCGGTTTTGCCCGTCCAGATTTCAAACGCTTTTGCGCCCTGATGCAGCAACATGCCGAGGCCGTTCGCCGTCTTGCAGCCCACCGCTTTCGCCGCAGCCAGCAGCTTCGTCTCCGCCGGCTTGTAAATCATGTCATAAACCGCCCGGGCCTGGCGCAGTGGAAATTGTTTTTCATCCAGCGGCGAGGGATCGCTTTCCTTCAAGCCGATCGGCGTGGCATTCAACAACAAATCCACCGGGCCTTTGGGAAAGCCGATCTCCACTTTCACCCGCGGATGCCGCTTGCGGATTTCCTGCGCCACCGCCTCGGCCTTGGCGGTCACGTAATCCACCAGAAACAATTCGGATACGCTTTCCACCGCCAGCCTCAAACCCGCCACCTGCCCCGCCCCGCCCGTCCCGAGCAGCAACACTTTCAGGCCCGCCAGATTCAGGCCCAAGTCCTCGCGCAAGGAACGGGCGATACCGTGGGCATCGGTGTTGAAGCCTTGTGCCCGGATTTCACCGGAAACCGGTTCGGAAAAGTGGTGCAGCGGCCGCCACTGCCCGCCGGTGTCCCGCGCCTCGAACCGGACGGTATTCACTGCGCCCCACGTTTTTGACGATTCATCAAGCTCATCCACGATTTGCATCGCGAGCAACTTGTGCGGCACGGTCAGGTTCAGGCCGGAGAACTGCATGGCCTTGGCGCCGGCGATGGCGGCGCGCAGATGGTCGGGATGAACTTCAAATGCGAGGTAACGCCAGTTCAGGCCGAGCGCGGTGAACGCGGCGTTGTGCATCGCGGGTGACGCGGAATGGCGGATGGGAAAGCCATAGACCGCGCAACAGCGCGTCGCGGCATTGATGACGGGTGAAACCGGTTCAGACATGCAGAATTTATACGCAGCCATGGCGCGAGTTCAAAGCGCAAAGTCCGCCCAAAGGCCGCAAATTGCCGGGAACATTGGATTATTCGATCCCTCCGCAAAAACCTGCAGCGGCTCTCTATAGGCGCCGTATGATTCATATTTGCACGGGAAATGCGGCGGTCGCAGACCCGCCACTACAAGGAAATGGTTGTCTCAGAGATCGCTATTCATGAATGGTGATTGTGTCGCCCGGTTCGAGCGGAACATCGGCACCATTCAGCAGCATCTTCGGAGCGAGCTTTGCGCTTTCGCCTTGGCGCGTGATGATGATTTCCTTCGGGTCATGCTGGCCGAGATAATTCGCCGTGGCGATGGCCTGCGCGAGCGTCAATCCCACCACCCACGGCACGTCGGGATTTTGCACGGGACCGATGACCGTGACGCCCGGCGCCTGCGCCTGCTGCTGCCGCAGCGCAGCGTTTTGCCCGGCAAGGTAAGCCGCCTGCGCCCGGGCCTGGGCCTTCGATTTTGCCACACAACCGCAAAACAGGGCGGCACTCAAAAGAAAGAACACCGATGCGCCACCGACACAACAAAATTTCCGCCACCCGTCCATCTCAATGCTGTTTCTTGAGGATTTTCCCAAAGGCACCTTCCGTCGGTTCAATTTCAATCCGCTGACCTTCGGTAGCGGCCGGAGTGGATGACGAAGTCTTGCCCTTCTTTTCCCCCTTCGGCATGGTGGCGATGGGCGGCAAGGGCGCGCCCGGCGCGGCTTCAACCGGTTCGCTGTCCGGCGGCTCCGCGCTCTGGCCGGGGACAAAGAAATTGGACCGGCCTTCCAGCCATTTGACATAACGCTGAAACGTCCACATGCCGTGTTCGGCGCCGGTTTCAATGGCGGAAACGATTTTGAAAAAGTCGCGGTTGCGGATGAAATTTTTCACCGCGTGCGTCGCCACCAGAATCTCGCATTCGGGCAGGCGGATGTTCAAATCCTGCCGGAACCGGAGCCGTTGCGAAATGACCGCGACGAGGCAATCAGCCAGTTGCGCGCAGACGGCGCTTTGAATTTCCGCCGGGAAGGCCGAGGCCACACGCTGCAACGCTTCGGCGCAAGACGAGGAGTGGACCGTCGCCAAAACGAGGTGGCCGGTCTCCGACGCGCTCAACGTCAGGCGCATCGTTTCCGGGTCGCGCATCTCGCCCACCATCAGCACGTCCGGGTCTTCCCGCAGCGCATCGAGCAAGGCCTGCTCGAAACTCGGCGTGTCGCGCCCCACTTCGCGTTGCCGGATGTAGGCGCGGCGTGGGCGGAACGAATATTCAATCGGGCTTTCGACCATCACGATGTGGCGGGTTTCCGTCAGGTTGATTTCCTGAATCAAGGCCGCAAGGGTCGAAGATTTGCCGCAACCGGTTGGCCCGCTGACCAGAATCAAGCCGTGCGTGTTTTTGACCAATTTCTTGAGGTCGGGATGCAGATTGAGTTTTTCGACCGTGGCCTGAAAGGAACTGAGCAGGCGGATGGCCAGACCGATACCGCGCGAGGTATGCAAAATATTGATCCGGCAGCGGACACCGCGAATCGTCTTGGACATATCAAACGAACGCCGCTCCAGAAAAACCGGCCATTGCGTTTCGCCGATGAGTTCCCGCGCCATCTCCGTCAATAACTTGGGCGCGATGGGTTCGCCCAGCACCCGCAAGGCGCCGCGCACGCGTAACGCCGCCGGCATCCCGCCTTCCAGATGCAGGTCGCTGGCACCGTTGCCGGCCGCCGACTCAATTAATGATTCCAGTTCCATTCGCTTTAGTCTGTTTTATTCAACACTTCGCCCCGCGAAAAGTTTTTTCAGGGCTGCCTGACGGATTTTTTCCAGGCCTCCACGGCGAATTTGATTTCCGTCGCACAATTCGCACCCTGTTTCACAAAACGTGGCGTGAACCACGGGAACATTCCAACCAAATCGTAAGTCACCAAAATCTGTCCGTCGCAACCGTCGCCGCTGCCGATGCCAATGGTCGGAATCGGAATGCGCGTCGTGATTTCCCGGGCGACCGGCGGCGTCACCAATTCGAGCACAATCGCGAACGCCCCGGCTTCCACCAGCGCCTGCGCATCGGCCAGCAAAGCCTGGTGTTCCACTTCGGTTTTGCCTTTGGCGTGGTAGCCGCCCTCTTCCAGCACGCTTTGTGGCAACATGCCGAGATGCCCGCAATACGGGATCCCGGCGGAAACAATCGCGCGAACGTGCGGTAGAATTTTTCGCCCGCCCTCGGCCTTCACAAATTCCGCGCCGGCAGCGACGAGCCGTTCCGCATTTTTCACCGCCGACGCCACGGTTCCGTAACTGCGATACGGCATGTCCGCGCCAAGCAACGCGCGCGGTTTGGCGCGGGCGGCGGCGCGGACGTGATGCTCCATCTCGGCCATCGTCACGTGGGTCGTGTCAGGGTAGCCGAGCACGACCATCCCCAGCGAATCGCCGACGAGAATGAAGGGAATGCCGCCTTCGTCGAGCAGCTTCGTCATCGGAAAATCGTAGGCGGTAAGCGCGGCGATTTTCTCGCCGCGCGTTTTCATGGCGCGAATCGTTTCAACGGTAATTTTTTCTGAACTCATTTTGAACCGCGGATTACGCGGATTTCAGGGATTATTGCGAACAAAAAATCTGATTTTATCCGCGTCATCCGTGTCATCCGCGGTTAAAGCTTTTCAGCAACTCCTCCGGTGTCGTGGTCGCCGTGCCGAACTTGCCGACGACGATGCCCGCCGCGTGATTCGAAAGAATCGCGGCTTCGAGTGGCGACGCCCCCGCCGCAATCGCCAGGGAAAACGTCGCGATAACCGTGTCCCCCGCGCCGGAAACGTCGAACACTTCCTGCGCGACGGTTGGAATATGAAACGGCTTTTGCCC
>JBEKMU010000150.1:0-5424 GCA_049523555.1 Verrucomicrobiota bacterium
TCAATATTCCAGTTTGGAGCCGTCAGGTCGGTCTTGCTCCAGATGGCATAAACTTGGTTCGTCGCATGATGCAAGTTTAAGAACGCCAGCCCGTTTGCGATGTTGGTGATCTCCAGCCACAGTCCGTTGGTGTCAATCGTGTAGATGTTGCCAGTCTCTTCGCTCTCCATCTCCAAACCCATTACCCTGGCCATTGTGTGCATCGCCGCATCTTGTTGCCCCAATGCAGCATAATCGAAATCTTGGTCCGCCAGAAGCCAGTTGCCATTACCCAAATTCCATGCCGGCAGATTATTGATGTTCCCCGGCAGCGGCGGCCATTTCGAATTCTGTGCGGAGTAGAAGGTGCCGATTTGTGGGACGGAATCCGCCGCCGTCGGCGTCGTTTGCTCAACCGCCTCCAGCATTACATTCAAATCATCCGCCGAAACCGCTTGTGAATTGAGATTTGTAGAAATGGTTTGCTGCAAAACGAGGGCAAGTTGGGCTTGAACAACGTTCATTGACAATACGAGACCGCTGATGATTGCCAGACCACCAAGAATGCTCTTGATTGTTTTCATGGTTCCGTTTCTGGTTGAAAGGCCATGCCGCCACAAGTCTCGTCTTTTGTATCGCTTGCTTCGACAAAGCCGTTCTAATTCATTTTCAAGCAGTTGTAACGATTCTTTGCAACGCCACGCTGATTTTCGGTTTTCTAATTCGCGAAATTAACGCGCCCCCCCCCCCGCACCCGTCCCTTTGTGTAACAGCCAACACCAGACGAGAACCGCTTAGACGTGGTTCGGAATGTCCGGCTTGGCGTCTACAAGGAGATTGCGCGGGATGCGGACGATGCGTTCATCCGGCCCGCACCCGGCCGTCGGCGGCAGTTTAACTTTGATGGCATCCGTGATGTCTATGCCGATCACGGCGAAGTCGCCGTTGTCGAGTTCCCAAATGTCGGGACAATTGTTGAGGGCAATCGTCTGTCTGCCGTTGGCGTGCGGGTCGGGGCCGACCCTGCGGAGAAATTCAAGGTTCGCGTTCATCGCGTCACAACAATCGGACAAACGCCCGAAAAATGCAAGCACAAAATACAGTGCATATACTGTAGTCCATATATGCGGTTTCGGGTTCCTTTGGAGGGTGGTGAAAATTCCGAAACATCGAAAAGTCTTGGGCGAAAACATACGGACGCATCGCCGAAGCCTTCAATGGAGTCAGGAGAAACTGGCCGAAAGATCCGATCTTCACCCCAATTACATAGGCGACATTGAACGGGGGGAAGAAAATGTCTCCGTTGACGCGCTCAAGAGAATCGCTGCAGCGTTGAAAGTGCAATTGAGCGATCTGGTGCGGGGCGCGTAGGGCGGTTGTGGCAATGCGACGTGTTCCGGTATAATACCGGAATGGAGGCGTCGCAATGGGTTGGGGAGCATTGGTTCGATCTGGTTCAAAGCGTCGGCATCATCGCCAGCTTGCTCTTTTCTGCCTATACGACCCGCAAAGATAAAAGAGCCCGGAGAATCGGCAACCGCTGGCGACCGCCCGACCGTGAGCGCAGTTTACAGGCTTGACCGCAACAGTCCCGGCACCCGCCGCGAAGACCGCCTCCACAAAGACCATTCTCTCTGAAAACCTCTCTAGCGTGGGACTCCGGCGCGGATGCAGCGCGGGGTGCCGGGGTGGTAGGGCGGGGACGGGTCGGGCCAAAAGGTGACTCCCTGACCGAACATTCGACGCGACGACAGCACCGGCCCGGTGTCGTAAAAACCCGGCCAACATCGTGCTGTCCGATGGCAAACGCACAGTGGTAACGCCCGTGCGGCACCAATGCCTCAAAGACGCGGTCGAAATCCTAGCTGATTCTGGACAATGAAAATCCCGGCTTCCTACCCCCGAAATCAGCGCGTTGGCCGTCGCCAAACGAGCCGGGCGGCGCGCCGGCTGTCCGGTATCCGCCCAACCCCTTCTGGCGCGTTGTTGGTTGCGCGCCGTGCCGATTTCGCATATCGGGAAGGCTTTCTGTCAGGAGTGTGTCGGCTATAAACGCCAAGACATCGCCGACTGCACCACGCCTGAGCCTCCCCGCTGTTTGAATCCCGGCCTTACCAGCACAACACCACCCATGCCATTAAAACGCCAAATCAAAATGACGTTGCTCTCAAAAAGCCCCAGTGCGCGCGAACGTCCGTCGTCCTGTGGCCAAGTGGCCGGGTGGCACCTGGCGGTGACGGGTCGGGCCAGCGAGTAGGTTTCCTTGCCCTTCACCCGGCCACCGCCTGCGGCAACGTCACCATCGCCGACGAGTCGCGGCCACGATACCGCCGGCGAGCCGTCTGGCTTTGCCGGCTTACGCAGGACGCGCTTTGATTGGCTGGGTGTCCGGCATAGTGGTCTCCGGCGTTTCAGCGTGTGGCGAGAGCCGTGGCAAAACGGAGCGATTCAAAACGCCCCTGTTACTACTTTTGATACTACTCGGCGAACTCGGCGGCGGGCAGAACGCAAGAAACCCTTGTTTTGATGGCGCGTCCGGCAGGACTTGAACCTGCAACCTTCTGATCCGAAGTCAGAAGCTCTATCCAATTGAGCTACGGACGCCCGTCGCCATCTTGCCGGTTTTCCGGCGACGATAAAGCGGATTCGCGCCGGTTGACTTGGCGAACGGGTTTGTTAGCGTGGCGTAGCATCATGGCAAAAAAGCCGTTCTCACGTCTCATTGAAATTTTGACCGGCATTTACACCGGCACGGAAGGCGAATTCAGCCGACTTGAACGCTTCGCGCACTTTTGGGCGCTGGCCATCGGAAGTTTTGTGCGCAACCGCTGTCCGATCCGTGCGGCAGCACTGTCTTACACCACCCTGCTCGCCCTCATCCCGTTGCTCGCGGTGGCCATCAGCGTCACCAGCAGCCTGCTCAAAAGCGAGGGCGAGGAAAAAATCTATCAGGCCATTGACAAATTAGTCTCCACCGTCATGCCGCCGGCAACGCTCAGCACCAATGAGCAGAAAGTTTCGTTGAACCTCGGTCCGGGCATGTCCGTGGCGTTGGCCCCGACCAGTCCTGCTGCCGAGGGAACCAACCTGACAGTCGGTACATCCAGTGTGACCAACACGCCTGCGGTCACCGATACTCGTGTGGTGGCCGCACAAAAGGAGGTGGCCCGGGACATTCGTGATTTCGTCCAAAAGACCCGCAGCGGCGCGCTCGGCACCATTGGCATGCTGCTGCTGGTGGTGGTGGCCATTCAAATGCTGGCGAATATCGAGGCGACATTCAATGACATCTGGGGTGTGACCCGCGGACGCAACTGGCTCCGGCGCATCGTGCTTTACTGGACCACCATCACACTGGGCCCGCTGGCTCTCGCCGGGGCGCTGGGGCTCGCCGGCGGCTCGCATTTGGAATCGGCAAAAAGTCTTGTCAGCCAAACGTCATTCATCGGCAGTTTCATTTTTCAGTTCCTGCCGCTCGTGCTCTTGTGGCTGACGTTCGCGCTGGTTTACCTGCTGGTGCCAAATACGAAAGTCCAGTTCGGCGCGGCGCTGGTCGGCGGCGTTGTCGGTGGCTCGCTGTGGCATTTGAATAATATTTTCGGCTTCCTTTATGTTTCGCGGGTCGTCTCCAACAGCAAGATTTACGGCAGCCTCGGCCTGGTGCCGGTGTTTATGATCGGGCTCTATTTTTCATGGCTGATTCTGCTGTTCGGCGCGCAGGTCGCCTACGCTTTCCAGAACCGCAAGGCCTATCTGCAGGACAAACTTGCGGAAAATGTGAACCAGCGCGGACGCGAATTCATTGCGCTCCGGTTGATGACGGGCATCGGGCAGCGTTTTCAATGCGGTCTGCTGCCGGTCACCATCCAGGAAATTTCCACCGAACTGGGTGTGCCGACCCGGCTGGCGCAACAGATTTTGCAGACACTGCTCGCCGCGCGGCTCGTCACCGAAGTCGGGGGCACCGAAGCCGCTTACGTGCCTGCGCGACCGCTTGAATCCATCAACGCCCACCAGATTCTTCATGCCATGCGCACCGGCACCGGACAGGAATTGCCGATGCGCGATGAACCGGCGCGCGCGGAGGTTTATGGCGAGTTCGCTCGCATCGAGGAAGCCGAGCGCCAGGCCGCGTCGTCCGTGACGATGCTGGCGCTGGTCAATCGGGCCCAAGCGCGGCCGGCAATCGCCGCGCCGCCGGAATTGAAGGCCGCCCAGCAGCGCGGCCCGGCCGTTGACGGGTAAATCTCAAAGTTTCGCAATGAACCTTTTGAGGCGGTTCATCGCTTCCTTGAGATTGTCCATGCTGGTCGCGTAGGCGCAACGGATGAAGCCTTCGCCACATTCGCCAAACGCCGTGCCTGGCACCGCCGCCACCTTTTCCTCGTGCAGAAATTTCAACGCGAAGTCCTTCGATTTCATGCCAAACTTCGACACACTGGGGAACGCGTAGAACGCGCCCAGCGGACGGTGGCATTCGATGCCCATGTCTTTGAAGGCCGCGGCGATGAAATTCCGCCGGCGACGGTATTCGTCCACCATCTCGCCGACATCCGAATCCGGGCGGGCGAGCGCTTCAATCGCGGCTTTCTGTCCCATGGAAGAGGCACACAGCATCGTGTATTGGTGGATTTTCATCATCGCTTCGATGAGTTCCGTCGGGCCGCAGGCGTAGCCGAGGCGATAACCGGTCATCGCCCACGCCTTCGAAAAACCGTGCAGGAAAATCGTGCGGTCGCGCATGCCCGGCAGGCTCACGATGCTCGTGTGCGGCGAATCGTAGGTCAGTTCGCCGTAGATTTCATCCGTGACGACGATGAGGTCGCGCTCGCGGGCGAACGCGGCGATGTCCTCCAAATCCTGCCGGCTCATGACCGCGCCAGTGGGATTGTTCGGGAAATTCAACATCAACACCTTTGTTTTCGGTGTGACTTTCACCTCCAGCATTGCGCGTGTGAGGCGGAACCCGTTTTTCGGTTTGGTCTCGACGGCCACCGGCACGCCGTGCGCGAACAGGATGGTGGCACGATACGACACGTAGCACGGCTCGTGGTAGAGCACTTCGTCACCGGGGCTGACAAGCGCGCGCAGGGCCAGGTCGAGCGCCTCGCTCACGCCGACGGTGATAAGGATTTCGTTTTCGGGGTTGTATTCCGCGCCGAATTTTTTGCCGACGTATTTGGCCAGCGCCTTGCGGAGTTCGAGATAGCCGTAGTTGCTGGTGTAATGCGTCACGCCGCGTTCGAGCGCGAACACGGTGGATTCGCGCACGTGCCAGGGCGTGTCGAAGTCCGGCTCGCCGATGCCCAGACTGATCACGTCCTTCATCGTGCTGACGATGTCGAAGAAGTCGCGGATGCCCGAGCGCGGGATGTCGCGCACCGTCGCGTTGATGCGGTTACGGAGCGACACTGAGTCTTTCTTCTGCATGGCCGGATTCCATCA
>JBEKMU010000151.1:0-5375 GCA_049523555.1 Verrucomicrobiota bacterium
CATTGCATCTCGCCGCGGCTGAGCGCGGGCTTGATGATGTTCGAAGCGTCCATCGTGCCCTCGGCGGAACCGGCGCCGACAATCGTGTGCAATTCGTCAATAAACAGAATGACGTTTTTGGCGCGGCGGATTTCGTCCATCACGGCCTTGATGCGTTCCTCAAACTGGCCGCGATATTTCGTGCCGGCGACCATGAGCGCGAGGTCGAGCGTGACCACGCGCTTGTCGCGGAGCAATTCAGGCACGTTGCCCTTGGCGATTTCCTGCGCCAGACCCTCGACGATGGCGGTTTTGCCAACGCCCGCTTCGCCGAGCAGCACGGGATTGTTCTTCGTGCGGCGGCATAAAATCTGAATCACGCGTTCAATCTCGTTCTTGCGGCCGATGACCGGATCCAATTCGCCTTTGCGCGCCAGTTCCGTGAGGTTGCGGCCAAAAGCCTTGAGCGCAGGCGTTTTAATTTCGCCCTTTTTTTCGGCGAGCTTCTCGGCGGGTTCGCCCTGTTCCTCCTGGGCGGTGAAATTCGGGTCCAGTTCCCGCAAAACCTCCTGGCGCGTCTGCTCGATATCCACGTCGAGTTCCCGCAAGATGCGCGCCGCCACGCCATCACCTTCACGCAACAGTCCAAGCAGGATGTGTTCGGTGCCAATGTAAGTGTGATTCAGGTTTTTGGCCTCGCGCTTCGCCAAATCGAGGACCTTCTTCACGCGCGGTGTGTAGGGAATGTTCCCGATCATCTTCTGGTCGGGACCGGTGCCGACGGCTTTCTCGACGGCCAGCCGGACGGTTTCCAGGTCGAGCCCCATTTTTTGCAGCACATTGACGGCGACGCCCTGCCCCAGTTTGATGAGGCCGAGCAAAAGGTGTTCGGTGCCGATCACGTTGTGATTGAACCGGTCGGCTTCCTTGCGCGCCAAGGCAAGCACCTGCTGCGCGCGCGGCGTGAAATTGCTCATGCTTTCGTCGCTCATATTGCTCCTCGTAAAGTGCTATGCTTTGCCCCAATTGTCCAGCACTGTTCGGAGAAGAAAGCAGAATGGATGCCGGAAAAATCAGGACGACCGCGTAACCATCGTAAAATGAAGCCGGTGGCTATACGGCGGAGGTTTTGTCCGGCCGCGGTCCTTCGCCGCGCGGTTTGGCAACCGGCCGGCTCACATTTTTCAGGCGGTCCCGCAACATGTCGGCGCGGATTAGATCGCGTTCCTCGGCGGACAGTTTGTCCGAAATTTGCCTCTGCAAATGCGCCGGCTGCGTCATCAGGAACAATTCGTCCACGAGTGAGCGCTCCACGCCCGGAAACAATTCCATGTCCACGCCCAGCCGCAGGAGCGACAGCAGATTCATTGTTTCCTTCGACGAAATGCTGTGCGCGTTCGCCAGGATGCCATAGGCGCGACCGATATGGTTATAAACCATCTTCGGCTTTTTCTCCAAGAGCGTCTGCCGCGCGTTTTCCTCATGCTCGATGATTTGGGACAAAACCTTTTCCAGCCGCTCGACAATCGCCGTTTCGCTTTCTCCCAGGGTCATTTGATTCGACACCTGGAAAACATTGCCGAGTGCCTCGGTGCCCTCGCCGTAAAGTCCGCGCACGGCGAGCCCGAGTTTATTGACCGATTGAATGATGGGATTGATTTGCTCGGTCAAAACGAGGCCGGGCAAATGCAGCATCGCACTGACGCGGATGGCGGTGCCGAGATTCGTCGGGCACGCTGTCAAATAACCGAGCTCGTTGTCGAAGGCGTAATCGAGTTTTTTCTCCAGTTCGGAATCCAGATGGTCAATCGCGCTCCACACCTGGCGCAGTTGCAGGCCGGGACGCAACGCCTGCATCCGCAGATGGTCCTCCTCGTTGATCATCACGCAGAAGGTCTCGTCGCGGCTGAAGACCAATCCGCTCCCGGCGCTTTTGGCGGCGTGCTCGCGGCTGATGAGATGCCGCTCGACCAGAATCTGTTTGTCCAGCGCGCCCAGATTGTCCATCGCCTCGGAAAAGGAGTCCTTCATTTCCGGCAGACTTTCGACCGCCGGACGGATTAATTCCAGCACACGCACACGCTCCGGCTTTTTCGCCCAGCCGGGAAACACGGCGTCGCGTAAATTGCGCGCCAGCCGGACGCGGCTGGACATGACAATGCGATCATGCGGGCCGTGGCGGCGCGCCATTTCGGCGGCCGGGGAAAGAAATGCGTGGATGTCCTTCATTCTTCTCAATCGGTGTAGCGAGGCGTCCCGCGGGCGAAATGACTAATTTCTAAATCCGAATGACTAAAGAATGACGAATTCCCAAGCCGCAAATTCGGCATTCGGGCATTTGAAAATTCCTTGGTCATTATGGTTTCTTCATTTGTCATTTTCCACTTCGGCTCGCGAGGATGCTCGCCCACCATGTAAAATCTTCTTCATCTCGCCGGTTTGGCGGTTGCGACCGAATCGCCCATGGCTTTGATTTCATCGCGCAAGGCCGCTGCCTGCTCAAAATTTTCCTCTTTGATGGCCTTGGCCAGTTTATTCTGCAACGTCTTCATGCGGTCGGACAAATCGCGCGACTGGCGCAACGCTTCCGGCGCCTTGCCGGCGTGCCGCGTGCCCTTGTGCATCGTCTTGAGCAGGCCGCCCAAGCCTTCCGCAAAAGTCTGATAGCACTCCGGACATCCGAGCCGGCCCGACTTTTTGAAATCCGCCTGGGTGAATCCGCAGCGCGGGCATTTCAACTCCACGCCGCCCGCTGCCTGCTCGATTTGCTGCGACGCGCCCAGGCCGAGCACCAAATCCAAATCCGCCAGGCCAAAACCGGTCGGGTCATTGATGCCTTTGGCTTTGGCGCAATCTTCGCACAAATCCATCTTTTGCATCTTGTCGCCCACGATTTGGGTCAGATGCACCGTCGCCGTTTTTTCTTTGCAGACGCAGCACTTCATAAAATCACCTGGCGATGGCTTTGTTGATTCTCGCGGCCAAATCCTTCGCTTCTTGCTCGGTAAAATTGCCGGTAATTTGACCTTTGCCGCTGGTAATCACCGATTGGATCGTCGGCGCGGTTATGAGCTGGCCGTCAATAACAATTGCCAGCCGCTTCCCAATGTTCTGGCGCGTGATTTCTGCAAACCGCTTTTTCCCTTCGGCGGTGAGTGAAAAATCAATTTGCGAGTAACCTGGCCGGCTCGTTGAAACAACAGCCGACCTCAGCGCCGTCTGGTTGAGCAAAACTTTTTTCTGCACGTTCAGCGTCTCCGTGGAAACCTGGCCGGTCTCTTTGTTTGTTTTCCGTAAAATCAGTTGCTCGGAGTCGGCAGACGGGGTTTCAACCACCAAACGCATTTGAAAAACCGACGGCGTTGCCGAATCAGCAGCCATCGCAACAACTGTCGCCAAACAAACCGTCAAAGTTGTCAGAAGTTTTTTCATGTTCTATTTGTATATCGGCTCGCCGGAGACTTTCGTCAAGGCGTGGTAATCGGCCACGAGCTTGCGCGTGATTGGCCCCGGCTTGCCCATGCCGATAACCCGACCGTCAATTTTCACCACCGGCACGATTTCCGCGCCCGTACCCGTCAGAAAACATTCGTCCGCGTTGAACAAATCATAGCGCGTCAGGTTCGGCTCGGTCACCTTCAAGTCTGCTTCCCCGACCAGTTCAATCACCGTCTGCCGCGTGATGCCATAAAGCGCTCCCGCCGACAGCGGTGGTGTGAACAGCTCGCCGTTTTTCACGATGAAAACGTTGTCACCGGTGCATTCGGCCACGAACCCTTCGGCGTTCAACATCACCGCCTCTTCGCAACCGCCGTTGTTCGCCTCGATCTTGGCGAGGATGTTGTTGAGATAATTCAGCGATTTGATGGCCGGATTGAGCGCACTGTGCAAATTGCGCGTCGTCGGCACGGTGATGATGTCCAAACCGAGTTTATAAAATTCCGGCGGATAAAGCTGGATTTTGTCGGCAATGATGATGACTGATGGGCGCTTGCAGCTTCGCGGGTTCAAACCCAGCGTGCCCACGCCGCGTGTCACCACGAGCCGGATGTAGCCGTTGCGGATTTTATTCTCCCGGCAGGCCCCGACGACCGCGCCCATGATTTCCGCGTGTGACATCGGGATTTCGAGCAGGATCGCCTTCGCGGAACAAAACAACCGGTCAATGTGTTCCTTGAGTTTGAACACGCGGCGGTTGTAGGCGCGGATGCCCTCGAAAACCCCGTCGCCGTAAAGCAGGCCGTGGTCGAAGACCGAAATTTTCGCGTCGCGTTCGTCGCAATATTTGCCGTCAATGAAAATTTTCATGCGTAATTCAACGGAGCCTATGGCAAAAAACACAGCGAAGCAAATGGGAATTTGAACAGTGGCCCAGACACCCTGCCTGTGAAAACCGAAACCCAGGCCGGAGGCCCGTGCCTCGTTGTTGAAATTGTCGTGACAGCGTGGTGACGGCGATTATATTGCTGCGCCTTTCGACGACCCTATGGTCTAGCGGTTAGGACACCACCCTTTCACGGTGGTAGCCCGGGTTCGAGTCCCGGTAGGGTCGCCAACTCAATAAACACCAATAAAATCAGCATTTTTAAGACGATTCGGGAATTTGGGAACGGTTTGCATAACGCCACCGCATAACGTATCCACCCGTGTCAATGCTGTGTCATGCCCGGATTTTGTGTCAAATCTGTGTCCAAACATTTGTCACCCGGCCAGTCAAACGCGCGTCCTGCGAAGCCATGCGACTCAAGGCGGGTATCGTGGCGAGTGACCGAGGCAAGCAGTTTTTCGACCGGCAACGCATCAGAAGGGGTCGGGCTGATACCGGACAGCCTGCGAGTTTTGCGGCGCGTTTGGCGGTGATTGGAGTGGTAATTTCGGGGGGGGGGTCTCATTTAACTTTTGCGGCGCGTTACAAGTCGTGCGCCGCGTCGCTTCGGCAACTCAGGCAGTGCGGCAAGGCCAGTCGCCCCGGCACTGGCGGCCCGGTCGAACTTTGGCTAGGCGATTGCAACACTGCCGCCGGCGGTGCCCGGCTGCGGGCAAAGTAATTTTCTTTGCCGGCCAGACCGTCCCCGCCCCGTGGCACCCCCACCCCCGCGCCAGCAGCCAGCACAGTCCCGCGCGCAAGGGCGGTATTCAGAGAATGGGTTTTTATTCCGGTGATAATCCTTGAAAGAAATTCGCAAGTCTGCTTTCATAACCCCATGATAAAGGCCACAGATAGAAAAGTCACCCGTGCACGCGGCTGTGCACGCTCTTTGTCCGAATACTAATTTCGCTCACGATGGTACGCTGGTTCAACAATGCTTTACCGGATGAGAGAGAATGATTACCATCAGGCCAACGCCTTTAGGGTTCGACGGTTAACGTAGTTGAACCGGCGAACCCTAAAGGCG
>JBEKMU010000152.1:0-5375 GCA_049523555.1 Verrucomicrobiota bacterium
GCTCGGCCGGACTTCTGACAAACTTCGAAACCCACTCGCCGTCCTGGTCGTGACGCAAATTCTGGTGGCGGTCCTGCCGCTGTTGCAGGTGTTCCTCCTGCGGACTTTGCGAAATGTCATCTTCATCCGGGGCGCCGCGGTTGGCGTCAACGAAACCGTCATCGGCATTTTCATCCTGCTGCTGCCGTATTGCCTTGTGGCGGGCTACGCCCTGACGCTGGCGTGCTCGTTGCTGGCACGCGAAGAGGGTGCTTGGGGCATCGGTCGCGTTTATGTGGCGGACAGCATCGGCAGCATCGCCGGTGGCGTTCTGTTCAGCTTCGTGCTGGTCAGGTTCCTCGACCATGCCGGCATCCTGATTTATCCCGCCATGTTGAACCTGCTGATTGCCGGAGCGATGGGCTTTCGCACCGGACACAAATTGCTTTCGACGATTGCAGGTGCTCTGGCCGTCGCGGTGATGGCGGCGGCTGTTCTGGTTGACCTCGACGGCATTTCCACGGCCTGGCAGTATCCGCGACAGCACATCGTGGCGCGGGCAAACTCGCCTTACGGCAAACTGCTCGTCACGGAATCCGACGGCCAGTTCGATTTCATCGAGAACGGCATCCCGCTCACCTCCACCCGTGACGACCAGCACGTCGAGGAAGCTGTGCATTACGCGATGGCGCAGCGGCCGGATGCGCACCAGGTGCTGCTCGTGGCCGGCGGCATCTCGGGCACGGCAAAGGAAATCCTGAAATACCACGTCAGCCGCGCGGATTATGTGGAACTCGACCCGATGATTCTGGAATTCGGGCGGAAATTCCTGCCGGAAAATCTGGCGGACCACCGGATCAAAATCATCAACACCGACGGACGCCTGTTTGTCAGGCAGACCGGCGAAAAATACGATGTCGTCATCGTGGACGTGCCCGAACCTTCAACCGCGCAACTCAACCGGTTCTTTACCGTGGAGTTTCTGGCTGAAGTCAAACGAGTGCTCTCTCCGGGCGGCGTGGTGTCCTTTTCGCTCGGGCATTATGAAAATTATGTCAGTCCGGAACTGGCGCGAATGCTGGCGTCGGCTTGCCGGTCGTTGAAGCAATCGTTCCCGAACGTGCTGGTGATTCCCGGCGGACGGGTTTTCTTTCTCGCGTCGGACGGCCGGCTCTTTGACGACATCGCTTCGCGAATCGAACAGCAAGGCATCAAAACGAAACTGATGAACCGGCACTACCTCGACGCGATGCTGACCGCCGACCGGATGACGGACATGCAACGCGCCATCGCGCAGCCGGCGGCGTTGAACAAGGACTTCAGTCCGGTGCTTTATTATTATCATCTCCGCCACTGGATGAGTCAGTTCAAAACCGGCTTCGGCGCGCTACAGGTGTTGCTGCTGGTTTTGCTTTGTGTCTATCTCGTCCGGTTGCGCGGAACGGCTTTTGTCCTGTTCGCCTCGGGTTTCGCGGGAACGGCATTGGAGATCGTGCTGCTGCTGGCCTTCCAGGTTCTTTGCGGTTCGGTCTATCATCAGGTCGGAGTGATTGTCACTGTCTTCATGGTTGGGTTGGCCGCCGGAGCGTTGATGGCGAATCGGGGAACCAACAAATCGTTCGGAGGGGCGAGCTCTGAGAGCCCCATGAATTCAGGGCCTCGTGTAACTCAGCCCTCCGAAACTACCGCGGCGCGCTCGGAGAGCGCGCCCTACCAAAGGCAGGCACGACACCTGCGCTGTCTGGCTGTTGCCATCGCCGGTTACGCCATCCTGCTTGCGCTTTTGCTGCCGTTGCTGAATCGAGTGGGGGACATGGCGGCGTCACTCGTGTTCATCAAGGCGGCCATTGCCCTGCTGACTTTGATTCTCGCGGTGCTGGTGGGGATGCAATTTCCGCTGGCCAATCGGCTGGAATTCGACGGCACCGTTGCGGGCGCGTCCCGCCTTTACACGGCGGATTTCGTCGGCGCATTCCTGGGTGCGTTGCTGGCCAGCACACTGTTGATTCCGTTGATTGGCGTGGCCGGCGTTTGCCTGCTGACGGCGGCGCTGAATTTTTTGGGCGGCACTATGATTCAATTCCGAAAGGCGATAACATGAGCAAATTCAACTATGTCCTTCTCAAAATGGTCCGGTGGAGCGGCTGGCTGTTGCTGCCGCTGGTGCTGGCCTTCCTGCTGACCGGTTACATCATGGATGGCCGCTACGGCTTCGGCAAATTGCTGGACGAGAAAACCGCGCTGACGCTCCATCGCATGTTCCACCTGCCGTTGATCATCCTCGTGCTGGCGCACGTCGTGCCGGCGATGTATCTTGCCTTTCAGCGATGGGGCTGGATCAAACATCGCGAAGAGACGTAGCGTGAACTCCGAACCCCGAACTCCGACTCGCCGCGCCGAATCCCGCAATGGCGGGAGAAGGCGGGACTCCGAATTCCGGGGCCGGCGCTCCGGTTTGGCGGGAGGAATCTCGCGTCGCACCGCCATCGGTCTTGGCGCAGCGGGCGTGGTCGGCCTGGTGGGCGCGGTTTCGTTTTTCGATTTCTTCGCCAGATGGCGCGAGTCCGAGGCGCCCGCCGACATCTTCAAAGGCGACGCGCCAACGGGCGAGCTTTGGGAACTGTGGCAGAAACGCGGCTGGGTGAAGGAAGCGCGGCATTACCTCAAGCTCGGTCGCAACGTCCAGTGCAAGGTCTGCCCGAACAATTGCATCCTGGCGCCGGGCGACCGCAGCCATTGCCGCAACAAGGTCAACCGCGACGGCACGCTTTACACACTGGTCTATGGCAACCCGTGCACGTTCCACGTTGACCCGGTCGAGAAAAAGCCGCTGTTCCATTTCATGCCGGGCACGCTGAGCTTCTCGCTCGCCACGTCCGGCTGTGTCTTCCGCTGCCTCAACTGCCAGAACTGGGAAATTTCACAGAAGAAACCCGAGGAAACCAAAGACCCGCACGGCGAAGAACTCCGGCTAAAACCGCCGTTGCCGCCGGATCTGACGATGGAACAAATGGCGCGGCTGAGCCTGTTCCCCGAAGACGTTGTGGCCGTGACCGAGGCGCTGGGTTGCCCGTCCATTTCCTACACTTACTCCGAGCCGACGGCGTTTTACGAATACACGCAGGACACCTGCAAGGCGGCGCGCGAACGGAAGCTGAAAAACATCGTCGTCACCTGCGGCTCAATCGAGGAGCGGCCTGCGCGCGACTTGTACCAATTCGCTGATGCCGCGCACGTGGACCTGAAGGGCTTCGACGAGGACATCTACAAGAAACTCAATTCCGGCAAACTCGCCGCCATCCTCGCCACGTTGAAGGTGCTGAAGGACCTTGGCGTCTGGGTCGAGATCATCAACCTCGTCGTGCCGACCTACACGGACAACCCCGACACCATCAGGCGGATGTGCGGTTGGATTGTGAACGAACTGGGACCGGACCGGCCGTTGCACTTCTCGCGGTTCCACCCGGAGCACAAGCTCGCGCACCTGACGCCCACGCCCGTCGAAACGCTGGTGAAAGCCCGTGACGCCGCCCGTGCCGAGGGCCTGCACTACGTCTATATCGGCAACGTGCCCGGGCTCGAAGGCGCGGAGACGACTTGGTGTCCCAACTGCAAGAAAGCCATCGTCGAGCGCGACATCTTCGCCGTCACGCGCATGGACATCACCGATGGCAAATGCCGTTTTTGCAGGACGAAGATTGCGGGAGTGTGGGGATAAGATCATTTCTCAATGACACCGGAACAAACCTCGGTAGGGCGGGCAGTCCTCTGCCCGCCGCTCGTTCGCACAACGATTGCGGCGCGCACGGAGTGACGCGCCCTACCAATCCACTGGGAATTGGAATAAGACGAATCTCTCCCGGAATTTTTCTCTCTTTTCTTGAAAAGAACGGTTGGGATGCCATTCTTAACACCGAACAAAGTGTGCCGCTCTCAGCGCGGAGCCTTTGGCGGCCTGCGCCAGCGGCACGGGAGACCCGAACGATGTCATACCGAGCCTGGTTTCAATGCATCAACCCGCAATGCGGAGCCACCTATCCGCTGAACTCCATCGTTTATCACTGCACACGCTGCCACTCACTCCTCGAGGTGCAGCACGACCTCAAACAATTGAAGCGGCGCGACGCGCAGGCGTGGATGAAACTCTTCGAGGACCGCTACAAAAGTAATCAGTGGCCCTACGGCTCCGGCGTTTGGGGCAAAAAGGAATGGGTGCTTCCCGAAATCAAGGACGACAACATCGTCTCGCTCTACGAAGGCAGCACGAACCTGTTCTGGGCCGAGCGCTTCGGGAAAATTGTGGGCACGGACGACTTGTGGATCAAACTTTGCGGCAACACCCACAGCGGCTCGTTCAAGGACCTCGGCATGACGGTGCTGGTCTCGCAGGTCAAGCAGATGATCTCCGAAGGCGCGCCCATCAAGGCCGTCGTCTGCGCCTCGACCGGCGACACCTCGGCGGCGCTGGCGACCTATTGCGCGGCGGCGGGCATCCCGTCCATCGTCCTCCTGCCACGGGGCAAAATTTCCATCGCCCAACTGGTCCAGCCGATTTCCAACGGCGCGCTGGTGCTCTATCTCGACACCGACTTCGACGGCTGCATGCGCCTGGTCCAGGAAGTCACCAAGGACGAAACGCTTTACCTGGCCAACTCGATGAATTCCCTGCGCGTGGAGGGCCAGCAGACGGTCGGCATCGAAATCGTCCAGCAGTTCGACTGGGAAGCGCCGGACGTCATCATTATTCCCGGCGGCAACCTGGGCAATGTTTCCGCGCTCGGCAAGGGGCTGATGATGATGCATGACCTGGGGTTGATTGACAAACTGCCCCGCATCGTCGTGGCCCAGGCCGAGCGGGCCAACCCGCTTTATCGCGCCTACCTCCGTAACTTCGAAACTTTCGAACCGATGCAGGCGCAAAAGACCCTCGCCAGCGCGATCCAAATCGGCGACCCCGTTAGCTACGCGAAAGCCGTTCGCACGCTGAAGCAGTTTAACGGCATTGTCGAGCAGGCCAGCGAAGAGGAACTCGCGAATGCCGCGGCGCTGGGCGACAAGACCGGCATGTTCAATTGCCCACACACCGGCGTGGCGCTCGCCGCGCTCATCAAATTGCTCAAGGCCGGCAAAATTGACAAATCCGAGCGCGTGGTGGTCATCTCGACCGCGCATGGATTGAAGTTTGTGGAAATGAAAGTCAAATATCACCAGAAAGAATTGGATTTCCCGTGCCGCTACGCGAACCAGCCGATTGAACTGCCCGCCCGGCTTGATGCGGTGAAAGACGCCCTCAAAAAGGCGCTCAAGGAAAGGGGCCGGTTCGATGTCTAAACATTCTAAAAAAGGTAGGGACGCGCTGCCGCGCGTCCAGGCCGACCGGCAGGTCGGCCCTACCA
>JBEKMU010000153.1:0-5341 GCA_049523555.1 Verrucomicrobiota bacterium
GGGCTTTTTCCCCCGAGCTTTGGCTCATCGTCCGCCCTCCAAAATCATTTTCAACCCATGGTTGTCAGGTTTCTTGAGCATGTTTTTAGAAGTCGCCCATGTCAGGGTGGGGCGTCACTCGACTACGGGCCGCGGCACGTTGCGGACGCGCACGGCGAGGTCATCAATCTGGTCGTGATTTTCGAAACCGACGTTCAGCACGTCCACACAACCCAGCCGCAAGGCGAATCTCACGGAACGATTTCGCATTTCGTCGCTGTTGCTGAATTCGCCCGCGCCGATGATTTTCATGCCGACGACGCCCTTGCCGGCGGCGTGGATTTTTTTCAGGACCGGCACGACCTCCCTTGGGGGGCCGTCCATCGAAGCGCCGTAGGGATTGATACGCGCGTGGACGGATTCGACCCACGGCTCGTTCGCCGCAGCTTCAAGCGCGGGAATCGAGTGGCACGACACGCCGAGTGCACGGATAACACCCTTTTCCTTGAGTTTTGACAGGAGGTCCATCTGGCGGTGCTGTTCCTCCGGCCAGTTTCCCGAGGTGAGGCAGTGCAGCAGCACGAGGTCAAGGTAATCGGTCTGGATTTCCTTCAAAAAACGCGCAACCACAACGTCCGCATCAGGACGTTCCGGTTCGGGCAGGCCGCCCTCGCCCCGCCAGATTTTCGTCACGGCAACAAAATCCCGCCGCGGAATGCCCTTGAGCGCCGGAATGAGATACGAATGCGAACCGTACGCGTCGGCCAGGTCGAACATCCGAATGCCGCGGTCGTAGGCGCCGCGCAACAGCGCTTCAAAACTGTTGCGACCCAGCCGCGTCTGGTTGGACGAACGAAAGAAGCCGTTCGAGCCGGTGCCGATGCAGACGCGGCTGACCTTTAATCCGGGCTTACCCAGCGGGACGATTTCGTAGGGATCAAAATTGGCCGCTTCGGACGCCGCCAGTGAGGGCAGGGCGGTGCCGAGCATCAGGCCACCGACGACCAACGCGGATTTGCCGATAAATTCACGGCGCGGAATTTTCATGTGAATGTCTCCAACCTCCGGCAAGGTGATTGTTCCCGCAAGCGTAATTTTCACGAACTGCCAATCAAAATCCCCGCCAGAAAAACCAGCGCGCCACCGAGTGCCACTTAAAACAGCGCCGAAGTCCAAGGCAAATTCAGAAAAGCTTCAAACGGCTGGCCGCGAGTTGCTGGCGGTGTGAAATACTTTTCTTGGCTTGCGACGTGATAAGAATTGTTCGTGGAAACGGAAACAGATTGCGCTGAAAAAGCTCGTAAATTACCCCTAATCCGTTAGACTTCTAAACGTGATGGAGACCTTAAGTCGGGAAGGCCGGGGGGACATTTAAATTCCAGCGGCTCAAGTTTTTACCTTGTGGTTGGGTGATGATAATGACGGTTCGGATCCCACTGGCAAACACGCCCATAACCACCGACAGTCCGATTGGCTTTTTATGAAATTCGCCGCAATGCAATAGTCAGCATTAGCTATTTAAATCCCGTTGCTGCGAATTCGGACATCGGCACAAATTCGCCAATTTACCTCACAATTAAGAGAGCAAAGTAAGTGCCACGCCTACCGCGTCACGGCCAGGTGGCTTTCTATGGCAAAGATTGGCTCCAGAGGCAGGGCTCGGCTCTGCTATCACTCTTATTTATTGAGTTTTCAGCACGTGTTTACAACAGCTTGCAGCACTTTTCAAACAGTTCCTGTCACGTGCCGCACGGTGTCTTTCACTATAAGTTTCTGACAGTTCTTCTGACAGTTGGTGCCTCGTTCAATTCGTTTTACCAAGTGAGATTGCGTCCAACTCGATTTCAAACAATAACTCACCGCGACAGATGGTGGATTGCATTGTAATCAGCGGAAACAATTCCAATCCCTGTCTCTCCCGCCACAGATCAAAAGCCGGTGTGTCTTGGATGTTTTTAAAATACGCCGTGGCACGGGTGACATCGGAGAAGTTGAACCCGCGTGATGCCAGAATTTCCCCCACAACTTTCATGCTTAACCCAATTTGCCCGTGTAAATCGCCGTTGTGTAAACTGCGTCCGTCCAAGCCTATGCTGGCCGTGCCGGAAACCAGAAGCCGCCGGCCGCAAGAACCGGTCAACAGGATCGCGCGACTGAAAGCACTGCCATACTCCAAAGAAGAACATTGTAGCGGCGATAGCACTTCGTGGGCGACGACGGATCCTTCCCCCGTTTGAATCGCCCAAGCGCCGGCGACCAGAGCAGCGCCGAATGGATTTTGCCCTCCAATACCGGTGCTGGCGGGTGCTCGTCCATTGAAAACCTTCTTCTGACCATAAAATTCGTTCCGGACAGTGTTGAATGACGTGTACCAAGAAAGAATGTCATCGAGAAAGAACCACGTTCGCACCACGTTCGCCATATCCATGCCGGCTTCAAGAAGCAAACGTTCCATTTTCTCAAATATCTCATGACATTGCGCAGATTTGGAGGCGGTGAGATTTGATGGCTTTACATTCCCCAAGAAACAATGTCGTTCACAACCATCATTAAAAACCCGGCCAATCGGCTCACCTTTCTTGCGGATCGTATCCACACGGACGCCCGCCACGGCAAACATGTGCATTCCTGAAATGGCATTATCTGTGTTCTTGCTGCCTCCAATCCACATCACAGGCCAGTCGAAGTCGGGGATATCACGTTGCAAAATCTGCATTGTCTCCTTGTATGCGGCATTCGATCCAAAGATTTCATGCCGAACAACGGTGGCATTCTTCTCCCGCAGCACCGTGGCTAAACGGCGAACCATTTCTGCCGGTTTCTCACCCGGAAGAGGTTGGAGGGTCAAGTGGAATTCCTCGTGTGCCAACCCTTCGACTGACGTTATCCAGAGTCCAGGGCCTTTTTGTTTCTTCAACGCCATGCGAGGGGAAACTGGAGCCGTTTCCTCAATGGCGTCTGCTTTTTTCTGTTCCAACTGGTTCACAACGAAAGCATGTAGGCGCAGAGATCGTCAATTTCCTGGCGGGACAGATTTGATGTCCTGCCATGTTGATCATGCGGATTATGGGTTGTTACCACATCACGAATGGTGGCCGCCGACCCGTCGTGCAGGTAAGGGGCCGTGCGCCAAACTTCAATCAGTGTCGGTGTGTAAAATTTGTCTGTCGGCCTATCATACGGAGCATGTGTGCCGACATCGTGTTTTCGCAAATCAGTAAACAGCCCCAACGGATGGCATACTGCACAACCCGCTTGCAAGAAAACCTTCTGTCCCCGCTCGGCCGCCTCGGAAAGTTTGCCATGAACCAGATACGGGCTGGGCACCGGCTTGAGTGCTTTGAGATATTCATCTATCGCCGCCGGGACTTCATCGGGCTGTTCGGTAAAGAGAATATGCCGGATGCCGGCGCGGACGGCGGTTTCCGCGTTGGAACGCACGCCCAGCCACATTGCCGGCGGAGTCATATGGGCGAGCAAAAGGCTTTTTGTGTTCTTTGGATTGCCCACACCGTCGTTGAGTAAATCCCAATTCAGGCCGTCCGCACGGGCGTCGTCGGAATGGCAACTGGCACAACTCTGCCATCCCTCGTAACAAATCTCCGCGTCGTTAAAGTAAAATTCACCCTTGCGAACGGCGTCCATGTTCGGCTTGGGACCAAGAGCAATGGATTCAACTTTGGGCGTCGCCTTATTCAAGTCAATCACCGTAAGCGTGTCAGAAAAATAGTTTGCGACATATACCGTACGATTGACGACCACTGCCGCGCGCGGCCCAAGATCCCCGCCGGGCAGTTTGATCCTGAACCGGCTTCCCGTAAAGTAGGGCAAATCATCCGGCAGTTCAGATTGATCTTTTGATGCCACATAAAAACCGGCGGCTTTAACCGGATCATAAGTCGCTGGCAAAGCCGGTAATTCAGCCAGCATCTTCTGAAAATCAATGACGCTGACCTCATGCGTCCCGGCGTGCGTAACGACAAGGGTTGTACCGTCCGGAGACCACGTAATGCCCCACGGATTGGACGCACCACGGTAATGATCGTCCAAGAGTGTTGTTCCACGAATTTTCATCCCCGCAAGGTCAATGATGGTCAAGGCGTTCGCGTTTATCCAACCCTCCGTAACGCGCGTTGGCAGCCGGTTGAACCGCCCGACAACGTGGGTCACCACAGCGTATTGGCCGTTGGGCGAAACCCGGATATCTTCCAGCAGTCCGCTGCCATTGGGCAACTGCAACTCCTTGAAGACTTTGCCTGCCGCAACGTCAATGACGCTCACTGCGGCGGCAACATAATCCACATCTGCACGGCTATTATGAAGATGGTTGGCCACGAGCAAAAATTTCCCATCTTTCGTAATATCCGCCGCCACCGGTTCGCGCTGGACGGCTAAGCGACGCACCTCCTTTTTCGTTGCCAGATCAATCACGCTCAAATCATTGTTGAACCGGTTGCAAACGAAGACCGTTTTACCATCCGGGCTGACAACGGGAGCCATTGCCGTGTGACCAGCGGGGATGGTCCCGATGATTTTCAGTTTAGCGAGGTCAATGACGCAGACTTTGCTCTTCGGCGCAGCACAAGTCACAAACAATTGCCTGCCATCTGCTGATAATGCCAGACCTGACGGCGAATCCGGCGTGGCGATGGAATCCAAAACCTTTTGCTTTGCGACATTGAAACACAAAACGCGGTTGGCTGTGGCACAGGCCAAGTAAAGCGCTTTGCCGTCTGAAGACGACGTCAATGCTGTGGGTGATAGCGGTTCCGATTCTGCCGTCACAAAATTCACTGTTGCAAGAAAAAGAAACCCCAAGAACAGGCGCATGGTTCTGAAGATTTTATCAAGAATTTAAGCTGCGGCAACTTTGAATAATAAATTTTGGTTCGAAAATGGTGCCGACATTCATACCCCGCTAACGTCGCTAACGACTGGAACGAACAATAACACCCGCATGTGTCACAACCTATGTCACGCCGTTGATGGCACGACTGCTATCGCACCTCAGCGCATGAAAGGTGTAGTTTATGGTGGCATTGGCCATATTTCCCCCCCCCTCTATTTGTGACTTGCTTGATCCTAGTGCTCATTCGCAGCGGGCGAGCGATACACTGTCCCCGTAATGTTGCCCTCCGGAGAGACAACCGTGTGTGTGTCACCGTTCCAAATCTCAAACAATACGTTTGCGTGGCGAGGGTCCGAATAAATCATTATTTTTGATCCCCTCAGAAAGTTGGTGTTGACCTGACCCCCAAAAACTGGACGTGACAAAAGGAGAGTTCTGCTGCGAAAGAAAGGGCAGCAGAACTATGAGAAAGAGCCAATACAACGAAGAACAGATCATTGGGATATTGCGAGA
>JBEKMU010000154.1:0-5298 GCA_049523555.1 Verrucomicrobiota bacterium
GACCGGCTCCTGCCGTTGTCCACCTCCCGGCCCGGCGTATTCGTCGGCGGCGCGGCGCAGGAACCCAAGGACATTCCCGAGACGGTCACCCAGGCCAGCGCCGCGGCTTCCATGGCCATGGAACTGCTCGCACCGGCGCGCAATTCGCTCATCACCAAAAAGAGTTATCCCACCGAGCACGACGTCGCCGACGAGGAACCGCGGCTCGGCGTCTTTGTCTGCCACTGCGGCATGAACATCGCCGGGGTCGTGGACGTCGAGCAGGTGGTCAAACGCATCGAGCATGAGCCCAACGTGGTTTTGGCGAACCACACCATGTTCACCTGTGCCGATACGAGCCTGTCCAACATCAAGGAGATGATCCATCAACACCGGCTCAACCGCATCGTGGTGGCCTCCTGCACTCCGCGGACGCACGAGCCGCTGTTCCGCGAAACCCTGCGCGAAGCCGGGCTAAACCCGTATCTGTTCGAAATGGCCAACATCCGCGACCAGTGTTCGTGGGTGCATTCCGCCGTGCCGCAATCCGCCACCGAAAAGGCGGTTGAACTCGTCAAAATGTCCATCGCCCGGGCGCGCACGCTCTGGCCCCTCGAAGGCGGCACGCTCACGGTGGACCAGACCGGCATCGTCATCGGCGGCGGATTGAGCGGCATGACCGCCGCGCTGGCGCTCGCCAACCAGGGATTCAACGTGCATCTGGTCGAGCAGGCAAACCGTCTGGGCGGCACCCTGCACGATATTCATCGCACCTTCGAACACGACGATATCGCCGGCTTCACCCGCGACCTCATCCAGCAGGTCCAAAAAAATCCCCGCATCAAGCTCTATCTCGAAGCCGAAATCACCGGCATCAAGGGCCACATCGGCAAGTTCCATGTGGCACTCGCCCAGGGCGGCAAAAACCTGGAAGTCACCGGCGGCACCATCATCGTGGCCACGGGCGCGCAGGCGGCCAAAACCACGGAATATTTATACGGCAAGTCCGACCGGGTCCTGACACAGGTCGAATTGGAAAAACAGTTGCACGACCAGACTTGGCCCGCGAAGGGACAAAACATCGTCATGATCCAGTGCGTCGGCTCGCGCAACGAAAAGCATCCTTATTGCAGCCGCATCTGCTGCTCCATGGCCGTCAAAAACGCGCTGGCCATTAAAAAGTTGGACCCCGACGCCAATGTCTATGTGCTCTACCGGGATGTCCGGACCTACGGTTTCCGGGAAATCTACTATCAGCAGGCACGCGAGGCCGGGGTGGTCTTCATCCGTTACACGCCCGAGGCGCCGCCGCAGGTGAGCGAAGAAAACGGCCTGGTGGTCACGCTCAAAAGTCCCGACCTGCCCGAGCCGCTCGCGATCGAGGCCGACAACGTCGTGCTCAGCACCGGCGTGGAAGTGGATTTGAAAAACAACAAGCGCCTCTCGGATATGCTCAAGGTGCCGCTCAATGCCGATGGTTTTTACGTGGAAGCCCACGTGAAACTGCGTCCCGTGGATTTCACCACCGAAGGCATCTTCCTTTGCGGCCTGGCCCATTCGCCGAAGTTCATTGATGAAAACATCGCGCAGGCGCGCGCCGCCGCCGCGCGCGCGGCCACCGTGCTGTCCAAGACCCAGCTCGATGTCAGCGCCCAGGTCGCCTACGTGGACCAGCAGAAGTGCATCTCCTGCATGACCTGCGTCACCGTCTGCCCCTATTCCGCGCCCTACTGCAACAAGGACGGCAAGGGGCAAATCGAGGCCGCCAAGTGCATGGGCTGCGGCATTTGCGCCGCCGAATGCCCGGCCTGCGCCATCCAGTTGCATCATTTCGAGACCGATCAGTTCGAGGTGATGATCAAACAATTGTTCGCTGGTGAAAACGGGGAAACACATGTGGCGGCGCCCCGGCTGGGCATCAGGATAATGGGGAAAATTTAAAATGATTGCCAAAAGAAATTTTAAGACGGTTTGCGGAGCAGTCGCGTTGAAGCGGCGTGATTCGGTAAGGAACGCCGTAGTCATGCCGTTAAATTCTTTAACGCAAAGACGCCAAGGCGCAAAGACGCGAAGAATTACCGGATCGGATTGCCACCGCAACCGGTCATTGAATAGTGCCTTGGTTTTTATGAAGTCAATCTCAAGTTTCAACCTTTGCGCCTCTGCATCTTTGCGCCTTTGCGTTAAAACCCGACTGCATCGTTACGGTTTAGAGAGAATTCACAGCCACGTTTCCCAAATCGCATAACCCATGAAACCCCAGGTATTTGAACCCAAGATTTTGGCCTTTTGCTGCCACTACTGCGCCTATTCGTCGGCGGATTTGGCGGGGTCCATGCGCATCCAGTACCCGCCCAACGTGCGCATCATCCGCACCCCCTGCACGGGCCGGCTGGAGACCGAATATTTCATGAAGGCGTTTGAGAACGGCGCGGACGGTGTGCTGGTGGCCGGCTGCCTCGAAGGCGGCTGCCATTTCGTGGAAGGCAACCTTTGCGCCAAACGCCGGGTCAATTACACCCGCGACATGCTGGCGGAAATCGGACTCGAAAAGGAACGCCTCCGCATGGTCAACATTTCCGCCGCCATGGCGCGGCCTTTGGCGGACACGATTACCGACATGGTGGAAACCGTCCGCAAACTGGGCCCCAGCCCCGTCAAATCCAACGGCAAATCAAAACAGGAAAGTCGCTTATGATCGTCGCTCAACGAAAAAACATACCCGAACTGCTGTCCATCGTGGAAAGGCACCGGAAGGTGCTCCTGCTCGGCTGCGGCACCTGCGTGACCGTCTGCCTCGCCGGCGGCCAGCGCGAAGTCAGCATCATCGCCTCGGCCCTCCGCATGGCGGCCAAATTGAAGGACCGTGCCCTGGAGGTCGAGGAACTCACCATCGAACGCCAGTGCGACAACGTCTTTCTCGAACAAGCCGCCGAAGCCATCAAAAATGCCGATGCGGTGATGTCGCTCGGCTGCGGCGCGGGGGTGCAGGCGTTGGCGGAGCGTTTCACCGGCAAACCGGTTTATGCCGGACTCGACACCGCGTTCATCGGCATTTTGGAGGAACGGGGCGTCTGGGCGGAAAAATGCGCGGCCTGCGGCCAGTGCGTGCTGCATCAATACGGCGGCATTTGCCCCATCACCCGGTGCGCCAAGAAAATGATGAACGGCCCGTGCAGCGGTTCCCGCGAAGACCGGTGCGAAGTCAACCCCGACCGTCCGTGCGCCTGGCAATTGATTTACAAACGCCTCAAAGAAATCGGGCAACTGGACCGGTTAAAAGAAATCAAGCCGCCCAAGAACTGGCGCCCAAGCCAATCCGGCGGCTGTCGCACCATCATCCGCGAAGATCATCGCGTGTAGTTTTGTCCCCCTTGGATAAATGTGTCAAAACTAGAGCCCGCCGCCTTTTTGACCATTTTCTTTTTGTTTCCAAAGCCAGGAGTCAACTGGGAAAAACAGCTTGACGCCGACACCCCAATCCTTAATGTCGCAACAATCATTTTTGCTTTTTCCTTCATTTATGGACGCTTTAAAAACTACGCCCGCGCGCGACTCGGTCCGTTTTACAGGCGAGGGAAAATCGCATTTCCCCATGCCGAGTTTGCCAACCATTACTGCCAGAATCAATTCGCCGCCGACGGCCTCTGGCCGCGTAGTTGATGGCTAAAACAAACGAATCAATTACCACAAAGAACGCAGATGGATGCTCTTGCTATCGAAGCCTTACGTGCCGCCCTCCTAGTAATCGAGGATCAACCTGACGAAAAGAGGTTCTACGAGGCTTTACTGCGTTGGTCTCTCCACACCACAGGCGCAGAGGAAGGCGGTGTCCTCTCGGTTGCGGAAAATCGCAATACCATGCGCATCGAAAGCTGGGTGGGCAAAGGTGTAGAACTGAAAAGCCGCATTCTGCCACTCAAAGGTTATCCTCCAAGCATCTGTGCAAGGTGCGTACAATCGGCCAAACCAATCCTCATTTCGGATGTCCGAAGCGACGCATCATTTCTAGCCAAGAGCGACTCGCCAATACGATCCCAACTGACTGTTCCTGTTTGCCACCGTGGAAAGGTGATCGGCCTGCTGAACCTTGAGAGCACGAGGCCTGATTACTTCACCCAAGAGCACAAGGATACAATGTTACGCTTCGCGAATGAAGCGGGACCATTCTGGAAGCTTGCCACGATCTCTTTGCGCGAACACCGGCTCGAAGAGCTCCTCAAGTCTCTGCAACGTGTATCTGAATCCTTGCTCAAGGAAAATCCGGAAAAAACCCTCGAAATGCTCCTCGATGAGGCGCTTCGTCTTACAGATTCGGTTCTTGGGGGAGTGTGCCTTTTATCAACCGACAAAGACGTTTTGGTTGTCCACCCGGCCAAAGGACTTAAGGCGGCCATTACGGGAAAACCACAGATACCGAGGGGAAGCGGTTTTACTTGGCTGAGTATCACGGAAGGCACGAAAGGGAAATCGCAGAACATCCCCGATGTTCGTGAACACCCAGACCTTTATCACGATCTGTCTGAAGGGCAAATTCGCTCGCTGCTTTGTGTCCCGATGTTCGAGGGTCTTGAACCGGTAGGGGTGCTAAACATGGAGAGCAATGAACTCAATCACTTCTCTCTGTTGGACGAAGAAATGTTGCTCACCTTTGCATACCAAGCCGCCATTGCCGTTAAAATGTTGAGCCACCGTGAGCGTTTTGCAGCGGCAGACGCGCTTGCCGCCCTTGGGTCGCTTTCAGGCAATCTCACGCACACCATAAACAACACCGTCGGTGGTATTCGGGTGCTTTCCAAGATGCTAGCGCGCAAACTTGAAATGACGTCTCCGGAACTCCACGGAATGGCCGAGGAGATACACACTGCCGCCACACAAACTTTGGGTGTGGTAGAACATTACGAGGAGATGTTCAGCCTCGAAGAAAAGCTGGCTGACACTTCGAATCTGATAAAGAGTGTTGTTGCAGAGATTCACACCCCTCCTGGAATCACAGTTAAGGTGAATCTTTGCAAGCCTAACCCCATCGTTCTCGTGAGCCAAAATGCGTTTTGCGAGATTGTGAGAGAGCTCGTGAGGAACGCTGTTAAAGCGTTGGGGAATACGGGTTGCATTGTAGTCCAAACGTGGCAAAATGATTTTCATGTCTTTGTTTCTGTTTCGGACGACGGGTGTCCAATTCCCGAAGAAAGGGCGGCCCAACTTTTTGAAAAAGGCCATTCGGTGCGGTCAAATGCCGTTGGCGCAGGATTCGGTCTTTGGTGGATCAAGACATATATGTGCAAACTAAGCGGGTAAGTCCGCTACTTGAGCGGAAAA
>JBEKMU010000155.1:0-5295 GCA_049523555.1 Verrucomicrobiota bacterium
CCGATGTGTGCGCTCTTGTCAATTTGCGCGGACGCGGCGATGACGGCCGTGGGATGAACGCCGGCGGCGTAAGTGCGTTCCGGGAAGAACAGCGCCATGGCCTTGGCGAACGCGATGCGCGCGTTGGACACGCGAATTAAAATTTTGCGCGTGGATTTGAACCGTTCATCCGCGATGACGGCCGTGGCGGCGCTCTGTTCGGCGCGGGCGAAGAATTCCTCGTTTTCGGCGAACGTCAGGTCGCCGGTTTGGGCGGATTCGGCTGGGGCAAAGTTTTTGAGGACGGCGTTTTGGTCGCCAACCACCTCGCCACCAACGTGTTTTGCGATTTCAGCTGCGGTAAAGGGCATGGTTTATTTTTGATTTAGAATTTTTGATTTACGATTGAATCTGCATTCGCCACCCGCTTGGAAAATCATAAATCATCAATCATTAATCGTAAATTTCGTAATTTTCAAAATCAGCCCGATTTGAATAAGCCGGGTTGACTTGGAATTCCGGCTTCACTATAAAGACAGGCGCATCCAGTTCAACCCCAAGTTTTATGGCCAAAACTTTGCGCGTCGGGCTGATCGGCTACCGGTTCATGGGCAGGGCGCATTCCAATGCCTGGCGGCAGGCGCCGCGTTTCTTCCCGCTCAAGGCCAACGTCGAGTTGCACACCCTTTGCGGACGCAACACTTCCGGGGTGCAGGCCGCGCGCGCCCAACTCGGCTGGCAGCACGCCACGACCGACTGGCGCGAAATCGTCGAGTCACCGCTGATTGACATTGTGGACATCGTCACGCCGACGAATTGCCACGCGGAAATGGCGGTGGCGGCGGCGAAAAACGGGAAACATGTTTTGTGCGAAAAGCCGCTCGCGATGAACGTCAAACAAGCCGAGGCGATGTTCGCCGCCGCGCAAAAGGCGAAGGTCGTCCACATGGTCTGCCACAATTACCGGCGGATTCCGGCAATTGCGCTGGCGAAGCGGATGATGGGCGAAAGCGCGCTGGGGCGGATTTACCATTTTTACGCGCGGTACGCGCAGGACCGGCTGGCCGATCCGGAATTCCCGCTCGACTGGCGCCTGCAAAAAGAGACCAGCGGCAGCGGGGTGCATAGCGACATCAACTCGCACCTCATTGACCTCGGGCGTTATCTCGTGGGCGAATTCAAGGAGGTCTGCGGTTTGCTGAACACGTTTGTGCCGGAGCGTCCGCTGGCGGAGGCGCTGGCCAAAGGCGCGCGGAAGATGGGCAAGGTCACCGTGCCGGACTCCGCGCTGTTCATCGGGCGGATGGAAAACGGCGTGCTGGCCAACCTCGAAGCAACCCGCTACGCGCCGGGCCGCAAAAATCACATCGCCATCGAAATCAACGGCAGCAAAGGCTCGATCTGTTTTGATTTCGAGGACATGAACCGGCTGAAATTTTACAATAGCGACGACCCCAAGGACCGCCGCGGGTTTCGCGATATTCTGGTTACGGAACGCGACGGCGCACAACCCTACGTCGGCCACTGGTGGCCGCCGGGGCATGGCATCGGTTACGAACACACGTTCATTCACACGGTTGCCGATTTTGTGAACGCCTGTGTCGAGGGCAAACCGGTGCACCCGACTTTCGAGGACGGTTTGAAAAACCAGCGCGTGCTGGCGGCCGTCGAGGAATCCTCCCAAAAGGGCAAGTGGGTCAAATTGTAAGTTGCTGGACTGACCCCGCGCTTAGTGCCCGCCCGCGACCGTGTACCCGGCGTGGCGCAAATCTTCCGCCAAATCCATTTCCATCTGTGGCGCCGCTGTGCACAGCACCGGCTTCAGGTGCTCGTACAAATTCGGTAGTAGCTGGATGTGCCCAATAGTCAACCGACAGGCTTGACTTCGCATAGACACGGAGCTTCACTGGCCCAACTATGACCCATCTGTCTGCCAGTCAACTGCACCGGGCGGCCCTGAAATCGTGTCGGCAAGTGAAGAGGCAAAGCATTCTTATTGTCACTGTAGTCACGACATTATTGTCGATGGCATTGCTGACCGGATTTAGCTCGGTTCAGCCCAACGGTTCTGTTCCAGCGCTCAAGGACGTGTTTAAAAAGCAGTTCTACGTTGGCGCGGCAGTAGCGGCAGACCAGATTTCGGGCGAGGATACACCCGTCAGTTCCCTGATAAAAAAACAGTTCAACGCCATTACGTCCGAGAATTGCCTGAAGTGGGAGAATGTGCATCCCCGGCCGGGGGTGTATGACTTCAAACAGGCCGACCAGTTCGTCGCCTTCGGCGAGACGAACAAGATGTTCATCGTCGGCCATGTTCTGATTGGCCGGACCCAGGTTCCGGATTGGGTATTTCAGGATTCGGAGGGAAAACAGGTCAATCGCGAGGTCCTGTTGGAGCGAATGCGAGACCATATTGTCACGATCATGAGCCGCTACAAAGGCCGCGTTAACGCCTGGGACGTCGTGAATGAGGCCATTGCAAGCGATGGTCAAATACGAACCAAGTGGGGCCAGATCATCGGGGAAGATTACATCGAAAAGGCGTTCGCTTATGCGCGTGAAGCCGACCCGAATGCCGAGTTGTACTTTAATGGGCACAACATGCTCACGCCCGAGGCCGCCAGAAGCATTGTTCGCGTTTTAAAGGATATCAGAGGCAAAGGCGGAAAGGTTGACGGCGTCGGAGTGCAGGCGCACTGGCAGCTTGATTATCCGACGTTGAATGAAATCGAGGCCGGCATCGTGACACTTTCTCAGTCGGGTGTGAAGGTGATGATTACGGAAATGGACGTCACGGTTCTGCCCAGGGATACAAAAACAGGGGCGGAGCTTAATCCCTATCCCAATGCGCTGCCTGACGAGGTGCAGGAGAAACTCGCAAAGCGTTACGGCGACTTGTTCGGAGTTTTTAATAAGCACCACGAAAAGATCAGTCGGGTGGCGTTCTGGGGTGTTCACGACGGGCAATCCTGGCTGAATGACTTCCCGATTCGCGGGCGGACCGACTATCCACTGCTGTTTGACCGCACATTTCAGCCCAAGCCGGCTTTCTTCGCGGTTGTGAAATCGGTCAAGAGCAACGAGTGATTTCCTGAAAGATTCAAATCAGGACACTGCCGCTATTTGCGCATTCTTGCCCCAAGCCTTGGATTTCGGTTACACTTGGCCTTTGATTAACTGAACCATGCCGACGACTCCGCTCAATGAAATTGTTCCGGTGCTGCAGGTGGCCATCGGGCCGGTGATCCTCATTTCCGGGGTCGGCCTGTTGCTGCTCACGATGACCAACCGGCTCGGCCGCGCCATTGACCGTGCCCGGCAACTGAAGGGCGAACTGCCGAAACGCACCGAACCGGACCGCCAGCAGGTCCTCGCGCAGGTCGCCATCATCTACCGCCGCGCGCGGATGATCCGTTTGAGCATCACGCTCGCCGCGCTCAGCGCGTTGCTGGCATCGGCGCTCATCATCGCGCTGTTCGTAGCGGCGTTGTTTCACTCCGAACAGGCAATCCTGGTTAGCATCATTTTCATCGCTTGCATGGCATCGCTGCTTCTGTCACTGGTTGCGTTCATCTGCGACATCAACCTCTCGCTGCACGCGCTCAAACTGGAATTGAAAAACGTGGAGTCGGATGCCGGTTGACCGCGCCTTCCGTCGTCCCGTGAATGGCTTCTGGTTCGGATATGCCTTCGGTCAACTGCCGTCCTTTTGCCCGGCCCTTAAATGAAATTTTATTTGCCTTCCACTTCCGCAATTTCCTGCGGCGTGAGCCGGTAATCCATCGCGCCGATGATGCCGTCCACCTGCTTCGCGTTTCGCGCGCCAACAATCGCACCCGTCACCGCCGGAAGGCGCAACGTCCAGGCAATGGCCACTTCACCCGGCGAACGGCCATGCCGGGCGCCCACGGCGCGCAGCCGTTCGACCAGCTTGAGGTTTTCGGACAATTTCGGCTCCTTGAATTGTTCGTTCCGGTTCCGCCAATCATTTTTGGGCAGCGAGGCGATGCGTTCACGCGTCATCGCGCCGGTGAGCAGGCCGGAAGCCATTGGTGAATAGACAATCACGCCCACATTTTTACGCTGACACCACGGCAGTTGCGCCGATTCCACATCACGCCGGATGAGTGAATACGGCGGCTGCAGCGGCGTGATGCGCGCGATGCCTTGCAACTTTTGCATCTCTTCAACGCTGGCATTTGACACGCCAATCCAGCGCACCTTGCCTTCCTTTTGCAGGGCGGCGAGCGTTGTCCAGCCTTCGACCGTCTCGTTCAAATCGTCCGCCGTCCAATGAATCTGGTAGAGGTCAATCACGTCTGTCTTGAGCCGGCGCAGGCTCGCTTCGCATTCGCGCCGGCCAGATTCCTTGCGCAGCGAATAATCCACCTTGCCCTCGTCGTTCCAAATCATGCCGCATTTGGTGAAAACATAAGGCCGCCGCCCCTTCCACTCGCGCAACGCGCGGGCGACGACTTCTTCCGAATGTCCCAGCCCGTAAACGGCAGCGGTGTCAATCCAGTTCATGCCGAGTTCGAGTGCGCGATGAATCGCCGCGATGGACTGAGTGTCGTCCTGCGCGCCCCAGCCGAATTCCCAATCGCCGCCGATAGCCCACGCACCAAAGCCAATGGCGGTGATGACCATGTCCGAATTTCCGAGAACTTGTGTTTTCATTCAGAGGTTGATTCTAGCACAGGCCCCCGTGCGGTTCCAATTTTCAGCGGGCTTTTCCGGGCGGAATTTAACCGCCAAAACGCCACGGCGCAGAGGATTCAAGAATCAGGCAGAATATTTCTGGCAGGGTGCCGTGCTGCGGGATCAGACGAGTTGTAGTGTCGAGCCTATGGCTCGATTTGTTCCGGCCAGAGACTGGACACTGCACCAGTCCCTCCCCGCTCAAAATGGCCCAGTCGGAACTTTTTCGATGACACGGAAGCGGATGCGCTTGCACTTCGGGCAGCGACCGAAGGCATATGACCGCTCAGCGGCCTTGGGCCGGGCACCAGGTTTGCCCCACGGTTCGGCGCAGCCGCATTTCAGGCAGCGAATCTGCCAGCCCGACGCGCGTTTCTTCGCGGCCATGACTTTTTCTGCAGCCGTCCTGGCAGTTGAATCATCTGCGCTCATGTCGCGGCCATTTCTGCACTTTTCTGAATCCTTTGGCGAGCTTTTTTTGCGGCAGAGATTCCCCGCGAATTGACTCAAAAAGAAAGTTACCGTGGGAGGGGAGAAATGGTTTACGTGAACCATACGTTGACTCAAAAAGGGTGTTACCGAGCTATGCACCCGAAAATGAGTCAAATTACCCGTCAG
>JBEKMU010000156.1:0-5271 GCA_049523555.1 Verrucomicrobiota bacterium
GTTGACGACGACGGTATAACTGCCGCCGAGCGATTGCATGACATAGGCCAGCCCGCCCTTTTGCAGGGTGACCTTGGTGCCGACGGGCACAACGGCGGCCTCCACGTCGCGGGTCAAAGTTTTTGCTTCGTTGGAACTCATAAATGCGATTAAATTTAATTACTCCCGATATATTCGCTGCAATCGCGGGTGAAATCAATTAAAGGATTAACCGTCGAAATTAGCAGTTGAATTCAGTGCCATTTCAGCCGAATATAGAAACGTGAAAACGGTTGCTGCAAAAGCTCAAAAGAGCGAAGCCCGGTTGCTGGATCAGGCGACCGGCAATCTTCTGCGCGCCGTCAAACGGAAGCTGCTCAAGAAACAGGGCCGCGTGGATTACGGCAAACTTCGCAAAGAAGGTTACAGCGACCGGTTCCTAGCCAAACTCGAAGAAGCCTGAGCTTCATTCGTTTTTCCTCAAGCGCATAAATTCCGCGATGCTGATGTCCAGCAACGGCGCAGCCCGTCGTGCGTGCTTCAACGCATCCGAGTAGGTCATTCCGCGAGTCAGTTCGCGCACAATCTCGCGCGTGGTCATTCCGTTCGCCTTGGCCAATTGAATGGCCGCTGCCAGATCGGTGTAACGCAGGATTTCGTCGCTCATTGTTTGCCCGTTCATCCATACTGGGTTTTCGGCCCAGCTATAACCCACTGTTGAGCAAATCGGTTTTTAGTTCAAATTTGACTTATTGGAATCTATTCACCATCTGTTCACTGGTGGTTATTAACAGACGTCTTTGCGTTAGCCTTGACGATTATCAAGATGTCGAGATGGGTTATTCACAAAATTATGATTTTATTCACTTAGGTCATCCATCTGGATGGCTGCGTCTTTGCGTTAAAAAATCAGTTCTGTTCTGATTCCGTCGTCACCGGCTTGGCTTCACCTTTGAGCGCCGCCATCACCGCGTGCCACGAGAGAATCGCGCATTTCACCCGCGCCGGAAACTTGTGCACGCCCGCAAAGACCGCCAGTTTGCCAACGTCCCCTTTTACGTTGCCGGTGGTGACCATTTCATGGACCTGCCCGAACATTTTTTCGACGTCGGCTTTCGTTTTGCCCTTGGCAAATTCCGTGAGCAACGACGCCGAGGCCTTGGAAATGCAACAGCCGGAGCCGACAAAGCTGATGTCTTTGATGGTGTCGCCGTCCAACGCGAGAAACAATTTCAACTGGTCGCCGCAAAGCGGGTTGTGACCCTGCGCCGAGCAGGTTGCCAGCGGCATCTCGTGGAAATTCCGCGGCTTCTTGCAGTGGTCGAGAATGACCTGCTGGTAAAGGTCGTTCAGTTCGTCAAACATGGCCGATAGATGGAATTCCTAATAACTAAATCCTAATGACCAAGACCTAATGACGAAAGAATTCCCAATGCAAAAACCCGAATTGGGAGACTTGTGCGCTCACCGGCTTCATTTGGATTTCGGACTTCGTCATTCTTTAGTCATTCGTCGTTATGGTTTAGTCATTTCGCCCCGGCGAGGTCAGATTGGCCTCCAGCCGGTCCCACACGATTTTGTCCAGTTGCTCGCGCACCGGCTCGCATTTCACGCGTTCGATGATTTCGCCGGCGAAGGCATGAATCAACATCCGCCGCGCGGTGTTTTCCGGAATGCCGCGCGAGCGCAGATAAAAAATGGATTCGTCGTTCAACTGGCCGACCGTCGCGCCGTGCGTGCATTTCACGTCGTCGGCATAAATTTCGAGTTGCGGTTTGGTGTCCGCCGTCGCGTCGTCGGAGAGCAACAGATTTTTGTTCGTCTGTTTCGCATCGGTTTTCTGCGCGATGGGATGAACGTAAATCCGTCCGTGGAAAACGCCCTTCGATTTGTCGTCGAGGATGCCATTGAAATACTCGTGACTGGCACAATGCGGCTGCGCGTGCTCGACAATCATGTGATGGTCGGCCAGTTGCTCGCCGCGCGTGAGGTAAAGGCCGTTGAGGATGCACTCCAATCCTTCACCGGCAAGTTTGGTGCGGATGTTGTTTCGCGAAAGCTTCGCGCCGAGAGCGAACGAGTGGACGTTCACGTTGCTGGCGCGGCCGAGTTCGCCGGCGATGGTCGCGATGTGGAAAGCGTCGGTGGCCTCGTCCTGAAATTTCACGTGTTCCAGCGCCGCGTTGTCGCCGGCGATGATTTCGGTGACGGCATTGGTGAAATACGCCGCGCCGCCGGTGGACAGATAGCTTTCAATCACGGTTGCCTTGCTGTTGGCCCCGGCGATGATGAGGTTGCGCGGATGAGTGGTGTCACCGTTGCGTTTGGCGGTGGAAATAAAAATGAGTTGGATCGGCTCAGCCATGACTTTGCCCGCTGGAATATGGATGAACCCGCCATCGAGGAAAAACGCCTGGTTCAGCGCCGCGAACGCGTTGTCGTCCATTCGCGCGCAGTGGTTGAGCCGCTTTTCGATAAAGGCGGTATCCGAGAGCAACGCCGAAGCGAGGCTGGCAATTTTCACGCCCGCCGGCAAATCGCGCACGGAGGAGAGCCCGGCATTAAAATGACCGTTGACGAATACAAGTCGCGGGCCGGCCAGCTTGGCGAAAACGTAGTCTTTCAGAGCCGATTCCGCCGCGTCCGCGGAAGCCTCGAACATCGGCTTGAACGGCAGCCTGGCAATCGGCGCGACGTTGGTGAAACGCCAGTCTTCATCCTGCAACGTCGGGAAACCGAGTTCGGCGAAGCGCGCCATGCCGGCTTTGCGAAGCGGCAACAGCCAGGATGGCTGGCTCAATTCCGACTCGAAACGCCGGAATTTTTCCAAAAACGGTTCGGCAGCCTTACCCGGCTTTTTTTGTGTCGCTTGTGTCATGATTTAATCGTCCAATCTCCAATATTAGACCGCCAATTTCCCATGCCCGGTGCCGCCACGCAAGTCTGGAGCAAACTTGCGTTCGGGCGCGCGGCTGGCAATTTGATGGAACATGCTTGCACAAGACGACATCAAGAATGCGCTGAAGGCGGTCAAATACCCCGGCTATTCGCGCGACATCGTTTCGTTCGGACTGGTAAAGGAGATTTCCATCGCGAACGGCGCGGTAAGCGTTTCGCTTCAATTGACCTCGCCGAATCCCGAGGCGGCGCAGCAAATCAAAGCCGAAGTCGAGCGCGCTTTGAAAAATTTGCCGGGTGTCAGTCGTGTTCAAGTCGAAGTGCTGCAACCGGCCGCCGGCCAGGCCGCGCCGGGAAATCCGTTTGCCAACCAGAGCAAAGTTCCCGGCGTGAAGCGTGTCATCGCCGTAGCCAGCGGGAAAGGCGGCGTCGGCAAATCCACCGTGTCCGTGAACCTTGCGTGTGCGCTCAAGCACCTTGGTGCGCGGGTTGGTCTGCTCGATTGCGACATTTACGGTCCGAGCATTCCGCTGATGATGGGCGTTCACGAGCGTCCGACGGTCAGTGAAGACGAGCGACTCATTCCGCCAATGGGGCACGGCGTGAAAGTGATGAGCATCGGCCTGCTGCTGACGGACGAGCAGCCGGTGATCTGGCGCGGGCCGATGATCACAAAAACCATCCAGCAATTTCTGTTTGCGGTCGAGTGGGGCGGGATGGATTTCCTGCTCGTGGATTTGCCGCCGGGGACGGGCGACGCGCAACTCTCGCTGTGCCAGACCGTGCCGCTGGATGGCGGCATCATCGTGACCACGCCGCAGGAGGCGTCGCTCGGCGTCGTGCGCAAAGGCATCGCGATGTTCAACAAGGTGAACGTGCCGATTCTCGGCATCGTCGAGAACATGAGTTACTTCACCGCGCCGAACGGCGAGCGCGTGGAAATTTTCGGTCACGGTGGTGGCAGGGTGGAAGCCGCGCGGCAAAACCTTGCGTTCCTCGGCGAGGTGCCGATTTTTACTGAAATCCGCGAAGCCGGCGACCAGGGCGTGCCGGTGGTGGTTTCAACGCCGAACCATCCGGCGGGAAAGGCTTTCATCCAAATTGCCGAAGCATTGCGGAAAAAGCTGGCTTGAACGACTCATAACCTGTTCATTTCAAAGCAGTTGGCAATGCAGATTTCAATTGCTAATTTTCCAGGCCGGCTTTAAGTTCTAGTTGCGAACTTTGTATTTTATCTATGTCGGACGCTATTAAAGACACCGCAACGGCGAACGATTTGCTGAAGCATTCGTCGCTCTACCGCGAGTTCCAGGCGGAACGCGAGGAAATCCTCCGGCACAAGTGGATTGAGTCGGAAAAGGCCGGGCATGACATCGGCTTTGAGCAGGCGCTGACGGATTGGATCGTCAAGCACCGCGCAAGCTGGCGCAAAACCCGTCAGACGGCTGTAAACTAACCCCGTGTTCCTTTAACGCAGCCCCGCGAGGCCGCGAAGGGAAAATGAAAGCGAAACGCGCAACGCGAATCCGCTCCGCCCGGCGGAGCGGGTTCGCAATTTTTATTTTTCATGCCTGAACCCACCGTCATCCTCGACGCTGTCACGATTCAACGCGCGCTCACGCGCATCGCGCACGAAATTGCCGAGCGCAATAAAGTCAGCACGGAAGTCGTGCTCGTCGGCATTCCCACGGGCGGTGTGCCGCTCGCGCGGCGGCTGGGTGATATTCTGTCGGAAATCTGGAAGCAACCGGTGCCCGTCGGCACGCTCGATGTGAGTATGCACCGCGATGATTTGGACCAGCGCGCCGCGCCGAAAATCCATCCCACGGTCATTCCCTTCGACGTGACCGGCAAGACCGTCGTGCTCGTGGACGACGTGCTCTTCAGCGGCCGCACCATCCGCGCGGCGATGGACGCGCTCAACGATTTTGGCCGGCCCCGGAAAATCCAACTGGCGGTGCTGGTGGACCGCGGCCATCGCGAACTGCCCATCAAGGCGGATTTTGTCGGCAAAAACGTGCCGACGGCGCTGGAGGAAAAAATCTCCCTGCGTCTGGCGGAAAACGGCGAGGGTGAAGTGTTGCTTGAACGGAAATGACCTGGCATCGCAAACATTTGCTCGATATCGAATCGCTCACGGCGGAGGAAATTCAGACCGCCCTCGACACCGCGCGCGCCTTCAAGGCCGTCGGCAAGCGCACCATCAAAAAAGTCCCCGCGCTGCGCGGCAAAACCGTCGTGAATCTGTTTGTCGAGCCGTCTACGCGGACGCGCATCAGCTTTGAACTGGCCGAGCAACGCCTGTCCGCCGACATCATCAATTTTTCCGCTGAAGCCTCGTCGTTCAAAAAAGGCGAGACGCTCAAGGACACGGCGCGGAACTTGGAGGCCCTC
>JBEKMU010000157.1:0-5192 GCA_049523555.1 Verrucomicrobiota bacterium
TGACGGGTAATTTGACTCATTTTCGGGTGCATAGCTCGGTAACACCCTTTTTGAGTCAACGTATGGTTCACGTAAACCATTTCTCCCCTCCCACGGTAACTTTCTTTTTGAGTCAATTCGCTCGTCGTTGCGCTCACCGTTTTTGTGTGGACTTCCAAAGCGCAGGATGTCAGGTTTGAAGCCGTGTCGGATTTTCAGTGGTTCAGCAACCTCGGTTTCCCTGACGTGAAAGGCTGCCCGTTTGTGCGAACCGCAACGGGACGATGGAGCCAGAGGGACGATGAACCCCGGCAAAATCAATATGACCACTGCCGCCGGTTGGTATGATTTAGCCAGTGCCACAGCGAAGGCGCTAGCCGGAAAAGCAGAAACACCCTTTACGATCTATGCAGAATTTGTTTTCAGAATTTCTCAATAGACCAAAGACACAACTCTAATTGCCTGCACGACGACTCCTTCAAAGCATTTGTCTTTGACCCTGGTGTCATTTCTTTCGCTTTGGTTCTTCACCGAAGACCTTATCAATCATTTTCCTGAATTTGCTGTCCGGAACGGAAGTTTGGTTTCGAGGGTCCTGACCGGCAATCTCCGCCTCCAAGTCAAGCACCAGCGACTTCAACCGGTCACAGCGGGCCTGAAGTTTTTTGATTAAAACTTCCAGTTCCCCGACTTCGTTTCTCAAGGTTGCCGCGATATCTTGTTTATTCATGATGTGGATGCCGGCGTTGTAACGCCGGGCCATTGCCGGACTTGCTTTGAACTTCTGCGACCCACTAAACCAGCTTGGCCGACAAACTCAAGAGGAAAGGTCGCATGTATCAGTATGAACATTTTTTCATTTCGAGTTTTTGTTGACAATTCACGTGCTTTCTTTGATACGAACCGCATGAAATGCCCGACGTTCACTCGATCACAGTTGAACTTATTATTCGCGGCAGGGGGTTGCCTCGTCTTCATGCTGACAGCCTGCAACAAGACAACAACGCCCGCAAAAACGACGGCAAATCCTTACCCTGAGATCTCAACCAACTCGCTCGTGCAGGATCGGTTTGTGTGGAATTACAAAACGCTTGTGGAACCGTATGAGAAAGCAGGCCATACCAGTCCAAAATGGGACGAGCCGGCCAAACGCGCCTTGACTGAATATGCGCGCACCCGGTCCCAATGCACCGAATCGAATGAAGATTGGGGATTAATCATTTCCACCAATTGCGGCGGCGCTGTGGATGCGGGTTGTGATGACCCGCTGATTCGTTATTTGTACATCCGCTTTTGCATGAATCAGACCAACAGTCCCAAGGCGTTTGCCGATGCGTTTTGCAAAGCGGCACGGGATGTAAACCAAAGCTCCTATCCAAGCATTCGCAAGTTCTATGCGTCGTTGCGTGCGGTCCAACAGCTTTACTACGCCTTTGGCGCGAAGGCGGACAGATCGGCGGTGCAGGCGGCCGGTGGCGGAATCAAAAATTATCTCGTGAACGCCATTCGAGACGAAACGATGCCCTTGGAGGAAGCTTATGACGCGTGCCACGAAGGTATTGTAATCTACCGGGGAACACAAAATTTGTATGAAGAAATTGAAAAGCCACTGTTCGATAGATGGCCCGACAAATCCGAAATCTGGTTGTTGAAGGGGGAGGCTTACACCGAGAAGGCGTGGCAAGCCCGCGGCAGCGGTTATGCCGATGCGGTCACTAAACAAGGCTGGGGAATGTTCTCCAATCACCTGGCGATTGCCGAGAATGCATTGACCAACGCCTGGAACCTGAATCCGAACGACGAACGCATACCTTTAAAAATGCTCACGGTTGAATTGGGGCAGGGGCAGGGCCGGGACCGGATGGAGATCTGGTTCAACCGCGCCATGGCAATTGACCCCAACGATTACGATGCCTGCAAAGCCAAGCTCTATTACTTGGAACCGAAATGGTACGGTTCTGCGGATGACCTGCTGGGGTTTGGCTGGGAATGCGCGCAATCAAAAGCATGGAGAGGGAAGGTTCCATTGATTTTGCTGGATGCCCATGAAGCCATTTGCCGTTATCTCGATGATTCGGAGAAAACCAATTATTGGAAGCAGCCTGATGTGTGGCTGGATATTCAGGTGGCGTTTGACCGTTTCTTTGAACTCAACCCCGACGCCATCGACTGGTACCACAATTATGCCTGGTATGCGTATCGTTGTGAACGCTGGAAAAAACTCAATGAGTTGATCCCCAAACTCGGACCGGTCAATTACAGTTATTTCGGCGGCAAGGATGCCTTCGACAAAATGGTGAGCCTGGCCAGGGCACACGCCGGTGACATCCAATCCGAGACACTTGCCTCATCCATTGAACTCAAACGTCTGGTCGCGAAAATTCACAGCGGAGTGGATAAAGGCAAAATAAACGAAACTGATTTTGCAGATGAACTCAAGGCGTTCGACACATTGCTGGCCAAACACAAGGACGAAAAAACAGATGCCGTGGCGCAAATCCTTTTTACCAAGGCCATGCTGTACCTGCAATTGTTCGATAAAACCGACAAAGGCGTCGAACTCATCAAGCAACTCAAAACGGATTTCCCCGACACCACAGCTGCCCAAAATGCCGACCAGGTTCTCACTGCAATTCAAAAACAGAGTGGAGCAAAGAAAATCAATGACGCGCTGGTCATCGGCACAACCTTTCCTGATTTCAACGAAAAAGACCTGGCCGGACAACCACTCTCCATCGCCAACTACAAGGGCAGAGTAATGCTGGTTGATTTTTGGGCAACTTGGTGTGGACCTTGCGTAGCCGAGCTGCCGAATGTTGTGAAAACTTACGAAAAGTATCACAGCCGTGGTTTTGAGATCATCGGCATCAGCCTTGATGTGGATCGGACAAAACTGGCCGCCTTTACCAAGGGAAAGAACATGACATGGCCGCAGTATTTTGACGGCTTGGGTTGGGGCAACAAACTGGCCGTGAAATACGGGATTAAGAGCATCCCGGCGACTTTCCTGCTGGATGGCAACGGCAAAATCATCGGCAGGGATTTGCGGGGCGAAGAATTGGGACAAACTGTCGCCAAAGCCGTGGCAAAAAATTGAATTGCTCCGTTTCCAACTTGGGAGCGCAGCGCAAATCGCATTGCCGGAGGCGCGTTTATTCATTTTCAACGTCAAGGCGCCAAGACGCAGGACGTGATTTCTCGTGATACAGGCCTCCGGCCTGTGAACCCAGAACACAGACCAGAGGTCTGTGCCACAGTTCCCAACGACGTCCCGCAAGGCGGGATCGCGTCGAACCAAAGCGCCGTCATGCCGGCGCACTCCAAAACGTTCCGCGGCCTGTGCTGGATCAGTTGCACGCGGTGCAAGAATCGGAATTAATCGCAATTCATGAAATCTTCAGTGGGGTGAACACCCCATAGCGGCCACTCTCAACATGTGGAAACATTCCGTATATGAAATATTTACTGTTTATGGTGGCCATCATCGCACTGCTCGCCACCAGCGGATGTATATTGGTCCCCGGAGGCAGAGATCGTGGGGGCGATCGGGGTCATTCGGGAGGCGGAGGCCATGATGAACATTCGTCAGGTGGTGATCACGGTGATCATCCGGGAGATTCAGGTCATGGGGACAACCATTAAATGTAAACCCCCAGGCCTGGTTCGACAGGTATGAAAATTTTCCTGCTTTTGTTAACCGTCATCGCCTTGCTTGCCACTAACGGGTGTGCAATGTTCGCCGGAGGCCGGGATAATTCGAACGATCGGAATCGTCCGGGAAATGGAGGCAATGATGAACATTCGTCCGGTGTGCATCATGAGGAATATCCGGGGGATATGGATCATAGCGAACACCAGTAAAGATAAGACCCCAAGACTCGTTCGACAGGTTGAGACAGCCTCGACACTGCAATAAATCAAGCCACAGGCTCGACGCTACAATCTACTTTTTGTAATGGCAGACGTAGGCCACGTCGGCTGCGGCTTCGACATCAAATGATGCATGCGCCGGGACCACAAAGAACTGGTCCTTGGCAAACGTCTGCCACGCGGCGCCCGGAAGCTTCGCCTTCAATGTGCCGGCAACAATTTGCATGCGTTCCTCCGAGTCGGTCTTGAAGGTGTATTTGCCCGGTTCAATCACTCCGGCTGTGGCGCTGCCCTCCGGCGTGTTCAATCCCAGGCTCTGGACTTTCCCGTCAAAATACGAATTGTGTTTCATATGCTGACGGTGTTGCCGGTTTGGGCCGGATTGGCAATCCAGCACCCGGCTGCGGGCTTGTTTTTTGTCAAAGGGAATTGTAAACGCTTTGTGCCATGAGGGCGGACGACATACACACCAGCCCGGATTCAGTCACCCGGCGAGCCAAGCGGCTCAAGGCAATCGGCATCATCGTGCTGGTGCTGGGCATCAGCAGCGCGGGCGTGGTTTACTGGCTGGGGACGCGTTCTCCGAATTTGAACGATGACCTTTCCATGGTGGGATTCAACCGGGCCGAGCAGCGGCAAATGGGACAGCTTTATGGCAAAATGGGTCTGATAATTGAGGAGTGGTTCGATGACCTGAAACAGCCCGGCACACAGGCAATCCTCATCGCAGCGGTTTCGGCGCTCGTTGCGGCCGGTTGCTTTTACTTCGCCCGCTTGTCGGATAATAACGACGAAACCCGCTGACGGAAGTGCGGGCCAGGGCGACGTTCGGCGCGGTGTAGTGTTGAGCCTGTGGCCGAATCAATCGAAGCACAGCTTCGACGCTGCACCACAAGCGAGCCACAGGCTCGACACTACAATAAATTTATGGCGGATGAATCGTTCAAAGAGTTTGTACTGGACCAGTTGGGCGCCCTGCCGGAGGTGCGGGCGCGGGCGATGTTCGGCGCGCACGGACTGTATCAGGGCGAACATTTCTTCGGGATTCTGGACGAGGGCCGGCTGTTCTTCAAAACGGACGCGCAATCACAGGCCGACTACGTGGCACGCGGCATGGAGCCGTTCACTTACGAATCAAAAGGCCGCGTGCTGACGATGAGTTACCACGAAGTGCCGCCCGACGTGCTGGAAAATGCGCCGGAACTGGTATCTTGGGCGCAACGGGCAATCCAAGCGGCTGCGAGCAGCAAGAAGTCAGTGGTGAAATCGAAACAGCCGTCCGGCAACACGGAATAGGTTCGCTCCCCAGGCCCATTTCGGTTTTGTCGCCGGGCATGATTGAA
>JBEKMU010000158.1:0-5447 GCA_049523555.1 Verrucomicrobiota bacterium
GGGTTCGCCGGTTCAACTACGTTAACCGTCGAACCCTAAAGGCGTTGGCCTGATGGTAATCATTCTCTCTCATCCGGTAAAGCATTGTTGAACCAGCGTACCATCGTGAGCGAAGAACATTATAATTAGGCCGCAGAGCGTGCACAACGTCGTACACGGGTGATTTTTCTAACTGTGGCCTTTATCATGGGGTTATGAAAGCAGACTTGCGAATTTCTATCAAGGATTAAACCGCTGGAAAAGTGTGTCAATGCGAATGCGGAACGGGGATGCAACCGTCCTTTTCTCCCCGCGCGCAACCCGCTACGCTGCGCATATTCATGGCCGAACGTTTGCCCATTTACGAAATTGAGCACGACATCGTCGCCGCGCTCAAGGCGACGAAGCGGCTCATCCTGCAAGCGCCGACCGGTTCCGGCAAATCCACGCAAGTCCCGCAAATGTTGCTCAAGCACGGTTTGCTCGGCAGCGGGCAGGTCGTGATTCTCCAGCCGCGCCGGCTGGCCGCGCGTTTGCTGGCCTCGCGCGTCGCAAAAGAACTCGGTGTCGAGCTTGGTCGTGAAGTCGGCTATCAAGTCCGCTTTGAAAACTGCGTCAGCGACGCCACGCGCATCAAGTTCGAAACCGAAGGGATTTTGCTGCGGCAACTGATTCAAGACCCGGCATTGCGTGGCGTGCAGGCGGTCATCTTCGACGAATTTCACGAACGCCATCTTTACGGCGACATCACGCTCGCCCGCGCGCTCGACATTCAGGAAACACTTCGCCCCGACCTGCTCATTGCCGTCATGTCCGCCACGCTCGATGCAGGCGCGCTGGAAGAATATCTTTCCGAAGTTCGGAGGGGCGAGTTACACGAGCCCCAAACTTCAACGGAAAAGAATTCAGGGCGTCGTATAACTCCGCCCTCCGAATTTTCCTGTTCGGTGTTATCTTCACAGGGCCGCGTGTTTCCGGTCGAGATTGAATACCTGCCGCGGCGGCTTGGCCTAAATCCACCGCCGGTTTGGGAACTGGCGGCGGACGCTTTCGCCGATTACGCCCGTTCCGGTGAGCGTGGCGATGTGCTGGTGTTCATGCCGGGTGGCTTTGAAATCAATCAAACACTCGAAGCGATTCGCCATACGCCGGAATCGAAAGGTTACATCCTCCTGCCGTTGCATGGTGAATTGCAGCCGCGCGACCAGGACGCCGCCGTCGCGCGCTACGACCAGCCCAAGATCGTTGTGGCCACCAACGTCGCCGAGACTTCCATCACCATTGACGGTGTGCGGCTGGTGATTGACAGCGGCCTGGCGCGTATTCCGCGTTATGACGCGAACCGCGGCATCAACACGCTATTGATTGAAAAGATCAGCCAAGCCAGTTCAGACCAACGTGCCGGTCGCGCCGGTCGGACGGCGCCGGGCAAATGCATCCGGCTTTGGTCACGACCGGAACACGACGAGCGCGCACCGCAACAGTTGCCGGAAATCAAACGCCTCGACCTCGCCGAAGTTGTGCTGACTTTGAAAGCGGCAGGCGTGGAAGATTTGAGAAAATTCCGCTGGCTGGAAAAGCCGGACGAAATATCACTCACGCACGCCGAGGAATTGCTATTGGACTTGGGGGCACTGAAGGTAGGGCGGGCTGTCCCCAGCCCGCCGCGGCGCGATACGGAGATCGCGCCCTACCAGAATGGTCAGACGCTACAAATCACCCCCATCGGCCGCAAGATGCTCGCGTTTCCGGTGCATCCGCGTTACTCGCGCATGCTGCTTGCCGCGCAGGAATACGGCTGTGTCCATCAAGCCTGCCTCGTCGCCGCGCTCACACAAGGCCGCGATTTGCTGTTGCGCAACGTGGATCGTGACACGAACTCGCTCCGCGAGGATTTATTCGGTGAAAAAGCGTCGTCGGATTTCTGGATTCTGATGCGCGCGTGGAATTACGCGTTGAAAAATCAGTTTCGCCTCGATGCCTGCCGCAAACTCGGCATTCACGCTGTCACCGCGCGGCAGGTCGGCCCGCTGCTGGAACAATTTCTCCGCATTGCCAAGGACGAGGGGCTCGATACCCGGCCCCGCGAAAGCAAAGACGAGGCGTTGCAGAAATGCATTCTCATCGGGTTCAGCGACCGCGTGGCGCGACGGCTTGACCAAGGCACGCTTCGTTGTGAATTGGTCCACAATCGGCGTGGTGTGCTGGCGCGGGAAAGCGCCGTGCAACACAGCCAGCTTTTCGTGGCTGCCGAAGTTCGCGAAGTTGAAGGCCGGGAGGTGAACACCATTTTGTCGCTGGCCACGGCCATCGAGCTTGATTGGTTGCGTGAACTTTTCCCTGACGACTTGAAATCCGAACTGCACGTCCAATTCGACGCCACGGCCAAACGCGTGCAAGCCGCCGAGTTGGTGCGTTTTCGCGGACTGGCGTTGTCCGCCAAACGCGTCGAGCCGCCACCCGCCGATGCCGCGGCGCGATTGCTGGCCGATGAAATATTTGCCGGCCGATCGCCGTTGCCGAACTGGGACCACGCCGTCGAGCAATGGCTCGCACGGCTGAATCTGCTCTGCCGGCATTGCCCGGAACTCCAGCTTCCGCCGTTTGCCGAGGACGACCGAAAACACATCATCGAACAGCTTTGTCACGGCGCAGTTAGCTACAAAGACATCAAGGACCGCGAAGTGAAACCGCTGGTGCTGTCGTGGCTGTCCGGGGCGCAGCGGGAGTTGCTGGACAAGCACGCACCGGAACGGCTGTCGTTGCCGAATGGCCGCACGCCGAAGGTGGTTTACGAAGACGGCAAACCACCGCACATCGCGTTGCGGATTCAGGAACTCTACGACGTGACGCAGACACCGATGATCGCGATGGGGCGTGTGCCGGTGGTCGTTCATATTTTGACACCGGGCATGAAGCCGATTCAAATCACCCAAGACCTCGCCAGCTTCTGGCGTGAGCACTATCCACGCATCAAATCCGAATTGCAGCGGAAATATCCGAAACACGAATGGCGATGATGCCGGTTGGCGCATCTCGCAACGCAGAATGGCACCAAGGAGAACCTAGCCAATTTCGCCAAACTTGGGGTGACGATCCAATTTGAATTTCCGATTTAGAATTTGAATGGTAGGGCCGCGCTGCTGCGCGGCTTCGGACGACCAGCAGGTCGTCCCTACCAGCCAAAATAGCTCACTACCCAAACTTGCAACCGTCGAGTTCCGGCACTACCTTGCGCGGCTTATGGAAAAAGTGGTTATCATCGGTTCGGGATGCGCGGGCTGGACGGCGGCGCTTTACACCGCGCGCGCCAATCTCCAGCCGCTCGTGCTCACCGGCAAACAACCCGGCGGCCTGCTTACCACCACCAGCATCGTCGAAAATTACCCCGGCTTCCCCGAGGGCGTGGACGGCTACGAATTGATGACGCGGATGCAGAAACAGGCCGAACGTTTCGGCGCGCGCTCCAGTTTTGGCACCGTTGAGAAGGCGGATTTGTCCAAACGGCCCTTCGTCCTCACCGTTGACGGCGAACGTGTCGAGGCGCAGACCGTCATCATTGCCACCGGCGCGAGCCACCGGCATCTCGGTGTGCCCGGCGAAGATTTGCTGGAAACCAAAGGTGTGACTTATTGCGCCACCTGCGACGGGGCACTGCCGGTTTTCCGCAACCAGACGCTCGTGGTGGTCGGCGGCGGCGATTCCGCCTGCGAAGAGGCGCTTTACCTGACGCGCTTCGGCTCGGTCATTCATCTGATTCACCGCCGCGACCAGCTGCGCGCGTCAAAAATCATGTCCGAACGCGCATTGTCGAATCCCAAAATCAAGCCGGTTTGGGATTCGGTCGTGACCGAGGTTCTCGATCCGAAACAGGACAAGGTCACCGGCGTGAAATTGAAAAACCTCAAGACCGGCGCGGAATCCGTTCTAAACTGCGGGGGCGTTTTCGTCGCCATCGGACACGTGCCCAGCACGGAAATCTTCAAAGGCCAGATTGAGATGGACACGAACGGGTACGTCATCCCCAAAAAGGGGACTATGACGAACGTGCCAGGTGTGTTTGTGGCGGGCGACTGTGCGGACCACGTTTATCGTCAGGCTGTCACGGCGGCGGGCATGGGCTGTGCGGCGGCGATTGACGCCGAACGGTTTCTGGCAACGGAAAAGCAGTGAAACTAGTTTAATACCTGGTTTCCAACTTTTCCCCCTTTTGCACTCCGAGCCAGAGCAGCGCGGACAAGACGGTCCCGTTGAACTTGGGCGCGATTGGCACAGGGAGTCGCAGGATTGAAAGGGCAGGATTTAGAGGTGCAAAGGGTTGTTTTTGGGTGCCGAAAGCGGCGGCTGCAAAAGGGTTGCAGCCGCGCCGCAGAGACCAGGCAGAACCGGCGCACGAAAGTTTAGCTAGGGCATCTCCCGCTGGAAAATCAACGCTGACGCCGACGCCAGAAAGCAAATCCAAATAATCCACAGCCGAGAATTGCCAGGCTCTTTGGCTCTGGAACGGTAAGCGCCACCGGCGCAGCATAGAAGTTGTCGAAGTAAATCTGACCGTCCGAGATTGGAATTTGCGCTGTCTGCGCGTAGATGTCTGCTGAAAACACGTCCAAGGCAGGGATTCAGTCGTTCTGGAGTATCGACGCGTGTAATCGCGTTTTCGAGCGGTTCTGTGTTTGCTCGCGCTCGCGGGCGTGTCGGCTGAATCTTAATGATCTTGCGATGATTTCGATTTGTTGAAATTGGTCCGTAAAAACCGAATCAACCTTCGAATTTCAAAGTAAGCCACCATGCCAGCCGCGAAGAGCAGGACGCCGGCAAGAATTTCCCACATCATTGTTTCCATGAAATCCAATAAAAGCTTATTCCCTGCCAACTTGCGAAAAAAAGCAACGGCCCGGACCCAAGGCAGACATCAGAGATGACCGGCCGGACGTGACGAAACCGGGTTTCAAGATTTTGGTTGTGCTGATAATCCTTGATAGAAATTCGCAGGTCTGCTTTCATAAACCCATGATAAAGACCACAGATAGAAAAGTCACCCGTGCACAGCGTTGTGCACGCTCTGCGGCCGAATACTAATGTTCTTCGCTCACGATGGTACGCTGGTTCAACAATGCTTTACCGGATGAGAGAGAATGATTACCATCAGGCCAACGCCTTTAGGGTTCGACGGTTAACGTAGTTGAACCGCGCCTTTAGGGTTCGACGGTTAACGTAGTTGAACCGGCGAACCCTAAAGGCGGTGGCGGAGATAAACGCCCCTGCGGGGTTCGTCGCTGGTATTCGGGTGGAAAAGGAAGCCGTGGTGAGAGTCAGCGCGGATGGAACAGAGAATTTCGTTACGGGTGATTGGCTGCAAAGTAATTGGACGTCCTTCGCTCGTGGCGTAGAACAATTCGTTGCAGCGGATCTGAGCTGTGATTTCAGTAATACATGAACAACAGGCCAATGACGTCAAACGACAAACC
>JBEKMU010000159.1:0-5127 GCA_049523555.1 Verrucomicrobiota bacterium
TCCTCGGACTGACCGGCGGCATTGGCATGGGGAAATCCATCACCGCCCAATTCCTTCGCGAGCGTGGCGCACAAATCGTGGACACCGACGAACTGGCGCGGCAACTCGTTGAACCCGGCCAGCCCGCGTTGAACGAAATCCAGGCCGCCTTTGGGAAAAACATCGTTGCCCCCGGCGGCCGGCTCCGCCGCGATGAACTGGCGCGCATCGTTTTCTCTGACGCCGCGGCGCGCAGAAAACTCGAAACCATCCTGCATCCGCGCATCCGCGAACGCTGGCTCACGCAAATTGAAATCTGGCGCAGGGAAAACTGCGCGCTGGCAGTCGTGGTCATTCCGCTGCTGTTCGAAACGCAGGCTGAATCCGGTTTTGACAAAATCATTTGCGTTGCCTGTTCCGCCCCGACACAGCGCCAAAGGCTGCTGACTCGGGGCTGGACGGCGGAGCAAATCCAGCAGCGCCTCGCCGCGCAATGGCCGATTGAACAGAAAATCGTCCGCTCCGATTTTGTGGTTTGGACCGAAGGCACGCTCGACGTACCCGCCCGACAGGTCGAACGGGTTCTCGCCGCCCTTTAGCAAAAATTGCTTTCACGAAGACGATGCCCGTCGGTGCGTCGAAGGCTCAGCGCAAACCGGCCTCCAATACCTGCCGTACGACCGTGGTTGTGCCGGGTGATATCAGATAAATTCCCGGCCAGCCTTCACGTACGACCCAACGGACTTGCTCACTGGCGATGTCCTGTCCGACCTTCGCCTGGTCGGCCGGGCTGGCGTGGGCGGCAAGCCGCTGCAAAATCGTGTCGGGCACAATCACGCCCGGCACTTGGGCGAGGCGTTGCGCCTGTTCGAAGCTGCTGAGAATCATCACGCCGACGAGAATCGGGCAGCGGGCACGGAACGGTTCCAACGCAGCCAGCGGTTCATGGTGGAAGGCCGGTTGGGTCATGACGTAGTCGGCGCCGTGGTCAATTTTTTGCCGGAGCCGTTCCAGTTCGCGCTTCCGGTCGGCGGCTTCCGGCTCGCAACCGGCGCCGATGGTGAAGTGCGTGCGCGGGTCGGCCTGTTTGCCGAGCGGCGCGCCGCCGAAATCCACGCCGGCATTCAAGCACGCGTGCGTGAAACGGATCATCGCAACCGAATCGAGATCGAACACCGCCGTCGAACGCGGATAGGTCGGCGACATTTTCGGCGGGTCGCCGGTAATGAACAACACGTTGTGGATGCGGTTGGCGTGGTAGCCGATCAGCCGGCCTTGGATGCCCATCAAGTTCAAATCACGTCCGGTAAAATGCGGAATCAACTCCAGCCGGTCGGTCGGCCAGCCGAGTCGCGCGCGCGCCAGATGGATGAAAGCACCCGGCGGCATCAACGGAATGCCGCGCGAGCCGTCCGTGATATCAATCGCATCGGCCAAACCGCTGTCGGCAAGTTGCCGGAGGAACTCAATCTTGCCGGCGGCAAACCGTTCGTCCGTGCCGCGCGGTGGCAACATTTCGACGCTGACAACGAATTGGTCTTCCTTGAGTTTGCGGGAGAACGGGCCGTTTTGTTTCTTCTCCGCGTTGCCGGCGGGCGGGTGGGCGCTCGCAACGTGGACGTTTGCGACGGTTGCGCCGGCTCGGCGCGACCGCAGGAAATTATGCATCTCGCGGATGTGCGGCGGGTGCATTTCGCAGCAGCCGCCAATCAGGCGCACGCCGCGATCCGAAAAACTCCGCGCCAGCTTGCCGGCAAATTCGGGATTCACCGACGTCAGGAACCGGTTGCCGATGCGCTGGAAGCCGCCGGCGTTGGGCATCACTGACAACGGCAACGCTGCGCCGCGTGCGGCGTCCACAAATGCGCTCGCGTCCCACGGCGCGCAACAATTGACGCCGGCCAGGGCCGCGCCTTTTTCCGCCATGCGCTCGACGAACGCCCGCGGCGCTAGTTCCGGGCTGAACGTCACCTCCGCGATGATAGGCGGCGCCTGCGGGAACGACCGGATCAAGTCAATGAGCAGTTCGAGCTGGCGTTGCGAGTGGAACGTCTCCAGCAGCAACGCATCCACGCCGGCGGCAATGAGGCTTTCAAGCTGTTCCCGGTAACAGGCTGCGACCATAGCCGGTTCCGTCAGCGGTTCAGCGGTCGGCCCGACCGACGCCAGCACAAAAACCGGTTCGGCGGAAAACTCGGCGGCCGCCGCTCGCGCGACCGCGACGCTGGCACGGTTCAATTCGGCGACGCGATGTTCGAGGCCGAAGGATTGCAGTTGCCGGCGGTTCGCGCCAAAGGTGTTTGTCTTCAAACAACGCGCCCCGGCCGTGAGGTAGTCGCGATGGACGCGGCGAATGAGTTCGGGTTGGTCGGCGTTGAACGCTTCATACACGTGACTCGCTTCGGGCAGCCGGCCGGTCAGCTCGAACAAATACGACCCCATCGCGCCATCCGTGAGCAGGGGCGCGGAGTTGAGCGTTGTCAGAAAATCCGCCATCGGTGGTTGATACAACAGCCCGGCCACCGAGTCAAAACCGCTCTTGCCACGCTTGCCGGACGGATTTGTCTCATTGCCATCGCGCTCCCTGAAGAACCTTTCCTTTCGCTGCGCCATTCTGTTGGCGCGCGCCCATTTGCGATTTTCAATCCGGCCCGCTTCGCGTGAACCCCCTATGCCGGGCCGGGAGAAAACCACTGCTCCGAAGGAAATCTGCAATCCGGAGCATAGGCCGGAATCATTGAGGATTACCCGGACGACAAGTATTCGCCAAACGGGTTGTTGTTCGGAGTTACGAAAGCTGGACAGTCATGGCCTTTTCAGGTATCCACACAAATTTGAATTTTCGGAGATTATTACAATTTATGAGGCTGCCCCAAATGAATGGATTAGTCACTGGAAACGGAGGTATGTTCAGAACATGATGTTTTATTTAAAAAAAATCATCTTCATCGTCGGCCTGCTCTTCCTTCTCTTTTTCCTGGTCAAGACACTGGCCATAAAATTCGCCAGGTGCCCTAAGTGCTCTAAAAGGGGATTGGATGTCACGCAAGCGAATCGGTATTGGAAGGAATACAAATGTCGGCATTGCAGGCACATATTTATTGTGAAAACGGGCAATTGACCGCCGCCGCCTGCGAATTACAGCAAGCCGGTGCTGAACCGCTCACGCACAAAAAGGACTGTCTGGCTCACCGCCCACTACCTGGTGGCGGCTCGGAAGTTGGGCAGCACGGACACCGACGACGAACCCGGTTCAATTCGGCGACGCGATGTTCGAGGCCGAAGGATTGCAGTTGCCGGCGGTTTGCGCCAAAGGTGTTCGTCTTCAGGCAGCGCGCCCCGGCAGTGAGGTGGTCGCGATGGACGCGGCGGATAAGTTCGGGTTGGTCGGCGTTGAACGCTTCATACACGTGATTCGCTTCGGGCAGCCGGCCGGTCAGCTCGAACAAATACGACCCCATCGCGCCATCAGTGAGGAGGGGCGCGGAGTTGAGCGCTGTCAGAAAATCCGCCATCGGTGGTTGATACAACAGCCCGGTCACGGAGTCACAACCGCTCTTACCACGCTTGCCGGACGGATTTGTCTCATTGCCATCGCGCTCTCTGAAGAACCTTTCCATTTGTGGCCCCGTTCTGTTACGTTGCGTTCGCATGATTCTCACGCCGGAAGAATTGCAGAGTCTGGTTGGGCTGATCCATCAGTCGCCTCACACCCTGCTCGGCATGCACCCGCTTGGCGACAAATCCGGGCTGGTGGTCCGTGCCCTCCTGCCTGACGCCGCAAAAGTCGAAATTCACCCGACACACGAAAAAACCAAACCGAAGTTTGAGCTGCAACGCATCCACGAAGCCGGACTTTTCGAAGGTGTTACCCAATCAGCCAATCGGGTTTATGCCTACGATTTGGTGGTGACCAATCATCAAGGCCGGGTGCGGCGGACGCGGGATGCGTTTTCCTTTTTGCCAACCTTGGGCGAGTCGGATTTGTTTTTGTTTGGCAAGGGCGACGAGCGGCGCATTTACGAAAAACTCGGCGCGCAGTTGCGCACGATTGACGGTGTTCCCGGCGTGAGCTTCGCCGTTTGGGCGCCCAACGCGCAGCGCGTCAGCGTTGTCGGCGATTTTAATAACTGGGACGGACGGTTTCATCCCATGCGCCTGCTCGGCGCGTCCGGCGTCTGGGAAATTTTCGTTCCGGGCGTCGGCGTCGGCGCGCATTACAAATTTGAAATCCGCGATGCGCATGGAAAGATTTCGCTCAAGACCGATCCCTGCGGCTTTTTCTTCGAAGTGCCGCCGAAAAACGCCGCCATCGTCTGGGACACCCGCAAATACAAGTGGACGGACGATATGTGGATGAAACGGCGGCGCGACCGCGATCCGCTCCGCTCGCCGATGAGCATTTACGAAGTGCACCTCGGCTCGTGGCGGAAAAAATCCATCGGCGAATCTCTGGGTTTTCGCGCACTGGCCGCGCCGCTCGTTGAATACGTCAAGCGCATGGGCTTCACCCACGTCGAATTCCTGCCGGTGGCCGAGCACGCATTTTTCCCGTCGTGGGGTTATCAAGTGACCGGCTTTTACGCGCCCACGAGCCGCTACGGCACGCCGGACGATTTCCAATTTCTCGTCAACGCATTGCATGAAGCGGGCATCGGCGTGCTGGTGGACTGGGTGCCCGCGCATTTTCCGCGCGATGACTGGGCGCTGGCGCGCTTCGACGGCACCGCCCTTTACGAGCACGAAGACCCGCGCAAAGGCGCGCATCAGGATTGGGGCACACTGGTTTTCAATTTTGGCCGCCACGAGGTTTCCAATTTCCTCGCCGCCAACGCGCTGTTCTGGTGCGACCGGTTTCACGTGGACGGCCTGCGCGTGGACGCCGTCGCCTCGATGCTTTACCTTGATTACTCGCGCAAGGCGGGCGAATGGATTCCCAACCAGTTCGGCGGACGTGAGCATCTTGAGGCGATTGAATTCCTGAAAAAATTCAATCACCTCACCCACACGGAATTTCCCGGCGTTCTGACCATCGCCGAGGAATCCACCGCGTGGCCGCTCGTCACGCGCCCGCCCTATGTTGGCGGCCTCGGCTTTTCGTTCAAGTGGAACATGGGCTGGATGCACGATACGCTTGGCTATTTCAGC
>JBEKMU010000160.1:0-4998 GCA_049523555.1 Verrucomicrobiota bacterium
CACCGCTTTCAATCCCCACAGCATGTCGCTTGATGTGCAAAGCCAAGTTAAGGACAAGCTACGCGACTTGCTCATACGCGTTTTCGCTAGAATTTGTTACATCGAAAATCTCGAGAAAACTATTCTAAAGCTTTTCAAGGATGAGCATGCACTGGAACGCGCCGTCAATTTTGCAACCAGTTTTGTGGTGGTGGGCAATGTGCTGGGCCATGCACCAAAAACCAGTATCGATGCGTGGATTGATCCGAAAGCACACGAGTATCCTTTGAAACGAGACGAGGAATGGGATGCCGTGGAAAAGCGACAGAGGCTCGTCATGGAAAAGGAGAAAAGGCGTGCCGGACTGCCCATGGGGACAGGCAAGCCACCCGATGGACTGGGCAAATTAGAGAATGTAAAGCACACAGAAATGCAGGTGGTTTCCCTAATTCGTGAACCTTTATGGAACAAAGCCAACTGGTCCGGCACAGGATTCTTTCTGAGTCCAGACGATTCTGGTCCACCCATCCTTGCGCTTATTTTTAAGAATCCGAAAGCGGCGAAGGAGATATTTGCTCAGTGGCGAAAGGAACTTGGCAAAGCGGACAGGGAGGAAAAACTGCGCCTCACAATCATTCGTGGCATAGATAAGGCATTGCCTCATGCATATAGAGTAGTCGTAGGTGTCAACCCAGAGCGCGCACTCTCAAAAGGGCCAACAAGGTATATGATGATGATGGCTCGAACGAATACGATGGAGGCATCCACTGATCGCAACTTGAATAATTTCCTTGCCAGCTACGCAAAGCACGGTGCGTACTATTTTGCTCATGCGGTTCTTCAAGACTCCTCTGGTGAACCTGATCTTGACATGGAGAATTATATCGGCAAACGAGATCTGAATATTCGAAATGCGTGGGAGATTGGACGTAACGACCCGGATTTTGTCGGCATTCGAGAAGAGGACGACCCAATTATTCCGGCGGGGCAAGAACTCGCACCCGTGAAAGAATTGCTTCAATGGAAGCGGCGGGCAAAGTAATTCCGACGCTTGAATCGTAATTCATAGGCACTTCATCGTCGGCCCCGTTTGACAGATTTGGAAACGGGTTTACTTGTTACCAATCGCCGGAAACGGCGAGGTTGTAACATGAGAATTGCAGAAAAAGATTTTGGCGTGTTGCCGGTGACGGATGAACACGAACACGGATAAATACTTTGGTCGCATGGCCGGATTGAACCACTCCGTTCTAAATATCCGTGTTCATCCGTGTTTATCCGTGGTTTGAACGGCGCGAGGTTACGCCTAGCGGTCGAAGAACGGATTTTTGCCGGTCACACTCAAAGGAATTCCCAGCGCCTGTTTAACCTTCGGTCCGAACACGCCCAGGTCCAGGCACGCCCGGCCGATGGAATACATGATGCGGTTGTCAATGTGGAAGCGCCCGGCCACTTCCGCCGCCGAAGCCGTGGCGATGCCGAGGTCAATCAAGTTGAACGCACAGATGCCGTTGTCGTTCTCCAGCGCTTCGCAGGTCGGTCTGCCGCAAAACCCGCAGTTCAAACCCGCGGTGTTGGATTCCACGCCAATGACGACCAGGGCGGGCGAATTCTCGATGTTGCCGGCGTCGCGCGCGAGGCTGGGCCGGTCTTCCTTCTTGGCAATCTCGCGCATCTTGGCGATGACTTTTTGTTTCGTCGGTTCATCGTCAATCGCGGCGGTCTTGATGTTGTCAATGCCGCGCGTCTTGGGCGCCGTTCGCGCTGCCGCCACCATCAGCGCAGCGACCTGCAACGCCGCCGATTTTTCCAGTTCTGCCGGGGTTTTCATGGCGGAAAAATACAACCGCGCCGGGGGAAAATAAATCAAAAGGTTGGCTGGACAAGCCGGCTTGACAGAACAACGCGGTGCGGAAAATTTGCAGCTACGGATCGAGGTGGTAACGGCGGTCCATGTAAAGCTCGTCAGCGACTTGAAACAGCGCCTCAGCGTCCTTCTCCAGTTCCAAATCGTCCGCCGACGGCTGCGGTTTCAATTCCAAGTTCACGACGTGCGGGTCGCCGGCGTAAAATTCAACGGCCTTTTGCAGGCCAAGTACCACCATCCGGTCGCGCGCGAACAGCCCGATGTCGCGATTGTGATTCAACAGGGCGTGGAACGTGTCCGGCGGGTCGTGCAGCAGGTCGCGTCCGAGGAACATGGATTTATACGGACGCCCCAGCAAACCGAGCACGGTCGGTGGCACGTCGAGCGAACAGCCGACCGCGTGGATGCGTTGCGGTTGTGGCACCACCGCCGGGCCAAGAATCACGAGCGGAATTTCGTAGGAAAAAATCGGGATGTCCTGGCTGCCATAGACCCGCGCGCCGTGGTCGGCAATGACGACAAAAATCGTGTTCGTCCAGAATGATTCCTGCTTCGCCGCCTGGAAAAACTGGCCGAGGCACCGATCGGTGTATTTGACGACGTTTTCCCGCGTGCCGTTCGGGTCTTCCGGGATGCGGCCTTGCGGGTAGGTGTAGGGCTTATGATTTGAAACGGACAGGATGGTGGCGCAAAACGGCTGGTTGGTCCGGCTCAAGGCGCGGAATTCCCGGATGGCACCGGCGTAAATGTCTTCGTCGCTCACGCCCCAGATGTTCACGAACGCCGGGTTCGGAAAATCCTTCTGGTCCACGATGCGATCGTAGCCGTTGGCGACGAGAAACGTTTTCATGTTGTCGAACGTGGCATGTCCGCCGTAGATGAACATCGTGTCGTAACCTTCGCGCTTGAGCACGCGCGCGATGGTTTCGACATTTTCGGAGCGGTCGCGGTGGACGATGGCATCGCCGGGCAACGGCGGGAACGACGACAGCGCGCCTTCCATGCCGCGCACGGTACGGTTGCCGGAGGCGTAGATGTTGTCGAACAACAAGCCTTCCTCTGTGGCGAGCCGGTCCATTTCCGGCGTCAACGTGTTGGGGCGTCCGAGACTGCCCCAGAATTCCGAGCCGAGGCTTTCTTCGAGCAAAATCACGACGTTGAGGCGCGGGCGGTCCGGGTCGCCGGCGAATTGCCGCGTGATGTCGTCGGGTCCGCCGGTGAAGGTCGCGTTGGTGGACGACAGCAGGCGGTGCACGCGCGCGTAGGCTTCGTCGCGCGGAATGGTTTTGTAAAAGGCGTGATAGTCGAGGTCGCGTGTCCATGCGGCGGCGAAAAAGGAAACCGCGCCGTTGTTGGCGATTTCGTTGAGGGTGCGGTCTTCACTGACGTGTGGCGGGTTCAAATTGATGGTCCGGGTCAGGCCGAAAAACAAAATCAGCGCGCCGGCGAACCAGAGAAACCGCGTGCCGACCCAGACGGGTTTGGTCCACATCGTGTGGTACAGCCGCCCGGCGAACCACATCCACACGGCGCCGACGAGCAGGCAACTGGCGACGACGGCGGGCACCGGGTAGGCGTCCCAGATGTTGATGAAGACTTCGCGCGGATAGACGAGGTAATCCAAGGCGACCGGGTTGAAGCGCGATTTGAATTCCTCAAAGAAATAAAACTCCGCCGCCAGCAAAAAGACTTGAATCGCCCAAAGCAACGTCATGAAACATCGAAACCACAGGCGGTGGACGAGCGACGCGAACAGGCAGTTGCCGATGATGAAGCACCAAAACAATAGAGGCAACATGCACCAGAGGGCGGCAATGACGTCGCGGTAAAAACCGGCGGCGAAGGCGAGCAGAACATTCCAAGGCGGCGTGGACGGCGAGCCGAAATTCACCAGCAGCATGACACGCAAAGCAGTGAACGCAACCAGCAACGAGGAAAAGCAGAACGCCAGAAAGTGATAGCGCGAGTGCGGTTTTCTCTGGAAACGCGATACGGGACGTTTGTTCATCAATTTGGAATTCTGACCGGCGGAGCTTAGAGGCGTTCAGCATTTTGGCCAAGCCGGTTTTGAAAAACATCGCCGCCCGAATCCTGCTCTTAATCATAATCGCCGGTGCAGTGGATTAAGATTACGATAAAGATTATGATTAAGCGACTGTTGGCTTTGCGGTTCAGATTTGACAGCGCACGGATTGTTCGTGAAATATGATATGCTTTCGGTTGCCGGAGCAGCTCAGGGGTAGAGCAGCCCCGACACGCGTGTCGGGGTTGGTCGGGGGGAATTCGGATTGAGATGAATTTGCAGTTTAGTGCCAGAGTAGCTCAGGGGTAGAGCAGCCCCGACACCCCGTGTCGGGGTTGGTCGGGGGAATTCGGATTGAGATGGATTTGCAGTTTAGTGCCAGAGTAGCTCAGGGGTAGAGCAGAGGACTCATAAGCCTTTGGTCGGGGGTTCAATTCCCTCCTCTGGCACCAGTTCAGAATGCCAGCTTTCGTTTATTTACTGCGTTCCCGATCCGGTCGTTATTATTACGGATCGACCAATAACCTTGCCCGGCGGCTCGAAGAACACCGGCGCGGTCACACGGCAACGACGGCAAAGGACGCGCCGTGGGAATTGGTCGCCAGCAGGGAAATGAGTTCTTCGGAAAGTGCCCGCATGCAGGAACGCATTTTCAAAAAGTGGAAGAATCCCAAGCGTGTTTTGGCCTGGTTTAACCGCGCCAATCCAACGGTGGGTTTTCAGGGGTAGAGCAGCCCCGACACGAGTGTCGGGGTTGGTCGGGGGTTCAATTCCCTCCTCTGGCACCAGCTTTTATCTTCGTTTTACGGTCGCTGTATATTAAGCAAACCCAACTCAAATTCCGGGTCCTCCGGTATCAAAGATTCGCTGCTTGACCTTTTCCAACTTAACCGGTTAACTGTGTGGCGTTAGGCAAATTCATGTTTGCGCAACTAAAAAGCCTGTTTTCTAACGATATTGGGATTGACCTGGGCACGGCCAACTCTCTCGTCTATGTGCGAGACCGCGGCATCGTGCTCCGCGAACCCTCCGTCGTGGCAATTCAGGCCGGCACAACCAACGTGCTGGCAGTCGGTGAAGAAGCCAAACGCATGCTCGGCCGCACGCCCGGCAACATCGTGGCCATCCG
>JBEKMU010000161.1:0-4862 GCA_049523555.1 Verrucomicrobiota bacterium
CGCGAATTTTATCTTCATGCCGATCCAGGCGTCTGAATGTTCAGCGGGTTGTTCGCCGCTGACTTGCAGTTGATTGTCCACGCTCTTGACGCCGGGCAGACCCGCCACGGTGTCCTGGGCCAGGGACTTATGGGACGCTTCGGCGACCGTTCCGGTCAAGGTGACAACACCGTCTTTGGATTCAGTCGTGATTGAATCGTCCTTGAGGTAGGTTTTGAACACATACGACTTTGCAGCGGATGATTCGATGCGGCTGTCCGTATCGGAGGCGCGCAGGGATGCGCTGGTGACTAACAGGGTGCCCGCACTCATGATGAGTGTGAGCAGGTAGGTTGATTTCATTTTCATTTTGCTTTTACTTTCGGTTGTTGGTTGTTTGTTTTTAACACTGGAGTCACACTGCCAGATGCGCCGACTCCTAGCTATGGGGTGTAACCCTACCGAGCATTTGGGGAATTGCCCGGCGAAGATTGATCAGGCCGAATTGAAGCGGATTCAACGGGAGGCGGCTGTTCCAGCGTCGCCTGCCAGCGCGGCGCTGAAACATTTTCGTCTGGCGGCAGGAACGGGAAAAGTTTGCGGCTGGTCACGCAGATTTGCTGGCCATGCGCTTCCAGATGGCGTTGCCAACCATTAAAGTGAACGCGATGGTTGCCACCGCCACAACGCAAGCCAGAAATTCCACTTCAACGAGCCATGTTTTATTGTTCATGGTTAAGAGTATCACCTGAAAATCTTGCGTCCGCTATGGGGCGTTCACCCCAGTAACATGGGCAGTCCTTGGTTTTGATAGTTGAAGGCAAAAGCCGGAATGAGAAAATCGTTCCGGCCCTTTTGTTTTGGAAAGAACAACTCCTTCGCGTGGGGACACGCGACGCTACAGGTTTGTGCTTTTGCGCCTTTTTGCGGCAATGTGCCTTCGTGTAAATTCGTGCAATGGACTCGCTCGCGCCCGCTTGCTCGGCCCTCGCGGGCCTTTGCTTCGCAAATTCCTTTCACCGCTTCCCAAGCGGCTCAAGTCGTGTCGAAGTTCTGCGCCGGCCTGCCGGGAATTGATTTAACTTTGCGGCGCGGAAAGTTGTTCGAGTTTCGCGCCTTCACGCTGCAGGAGGATGGCTTCGACGCGGGGCACATACATTTGCGTTTCCGCGGGCAGATGTTCGGCGATGGCGTCGTAACTGCCCGTTTTATAGCGATCCAAAAGTTTCTGCACCGTGCCTTCACCGGCGTTGTAAGCGGCCAGGGCGAGCCGCCAATCCTTGAAACGGTCGTAAAGATATTTCAGATACTGGGCGGAGGCGGTCGCGCTCGGTTCCGGTTGAAAACGTTGATCGCGCGGCCACAAGGAAAGACCGAACCGTTTGGCCGTGTCCGGCATCAATTGAAACAATCCCGCGGCTCCCCCCGGACTCCGTGCCCGACGGTCAAAGGACGATTCCACTTCCGCCACCCAGACCAGTTCGGGCGGCACCTTTTGCGCGGCGAAAATCGGTTTCAACTCCGGCACATATTCTTTTGCCAGGGCCGGCCAGGGACCGCCGGAAACTTTTCTCACCCAAAGCTCGCGTTCCTTTTGCGGCGGGGGATTGGGAACCGGTTGGGGCGGCTGGTTGGTTTCAACTTTTGGCGTTGGAATCGTGCGCCGGATTTCGTCCGCGACCTCGAGGTAATCCATCTGCGCCTTGAGCCACGCGGCGTAGGGCTGGGTTTCTTCGCGACTTTCCAGCAACGGCAGGACGGTTTGGGCGGTTTGCCGCAGCGCCGCGATATCCACCACGTAGTCGCCTTGAAAGCGCCGCTGTACTTCGCGAAAAAATTGCTGCACTGCACGCTCGTCCACTTCGGGAAGCGCGTTGAGAACGTTCGTATCGAGATTTTCCTGCGCCCACTGTTGCGCGCCTTGAACCAGTTCCGGCAGCGTGACCGTGTCGTCATCCGCCCGCGCAACCAGTGAACCCGCCAAAAACAACACGAGCATGCCCCACGCCTTCATGACTGGCTCCCCTGCTCGGTTCTGCCCGTCAAACTTCCCTGCGCGGTTTCGAGCAGCTCACGGATGCGGCGCGCATCCGCCTTCCGGTGGCCGTGGCTGGCCAGCGGGTCGCTGCCGCCGGACGATTCAATCAAAATGTCCGCCCAAATGATTCCCGTCTGGATGTGAACGGACGCAACCTTCGTGATGCTGATGCTGATTTCGTCGCGGCTGAACCACGACCGTCTGCGCCGGATGACCGCCTGATCCGTCACCTCGATAATCGTGGGGAACAGAAAATTACCGCGCGTCAACCGGCTCGCCTGAAATGTTTCTGAAGGCATGGCGACACTGTGATTCAGAAAAACGATTTGGGAATCATAGACAATGTTACCCTGAAAATCCGTTGTTTGCTTGTGTCTGAAATTCTTTCATATCCCAGACGGCAATCAGCGCGCCGTTGCGATTCACTTGGTCTTTGAGCCATTGTTTCGCCGCTGGTTTGTAGCCATCGCCGTCCAATAAAATCACTCGGGATGATTCAATTCGTAGACGGATCATTCGCTTCCTCATCATGATTTTCGCGCCATTGGTTCTTCGCATCGTCCAAAATCGCGAGTTGATCCGGCGTCAGCAGAGGCTTGATTTGCTTGACGGCTGCCTCTCTGTATGGCCGGAGACCGGCCCAGACCTGTTGCAACTGTTTGCGCGCTGCCTGAATTTGTGCCGTGTCCTTCGATGCGCGTGCTTGTCGGTTCGCCTCCTCGGCGGCGTCAATCCGGGGTTGGTTGGCTATCTGGTATTGCTGGCAGGTGTTGGCAAAGTCATCCTCGATTGGCTTTAGTTCGGTTCTCTGCTCGTTGGTGAGCTTCAACTTCTCCTTGAGACCGGGTGGAAGGAGATATCGTTCGCCCAAAGACCGGTCATTTTCAAACGCTTTTTGGTATTTCCAGGTTTGGGTAAGGGAGTTGGTGCCGTTGGTGTTGGTATCTTGCGCCAGCAATGCTGGCGCGGCCAGCACCAGTAAACTGCCGATAGCGAGCAGGGTAAGTTTGGTTTTCATGTGTTTCCTTTATATCAGGCAGGCGTGTTTGGTTGCCTGATCGGCTGACAGTAATTCAAGAAGCTGCGCGTGCGCTATGGGGTGTTACCCTATCGAAACCATTTTGATTCAGACGCGCCGCTTGGTTTCCGCCAACTGGATCCGTCCGAAAAGCACCGTGATCATCGCCGCGAGATCACGCAAGCGTTTTTCCAACTCGCAATTGAGTAACTGGCGAACCTCTTCGGGCGGTTCATTCCAGTTTCGTTTCTACTCGCTGTCAACGTGCCGACAGTGAGGATTCCACTGTCGGCGTGTTGCGAATGCACCTTTCTCAATTCGATCACTCTTTGACCGTGATGTTGTTTTCGACCTCTTTCACACCCTCAACTTTTCTGGCGAGGTCTCCGGCCCGGTTCTTCTGATCCTTCGTGTTGACAAAGCCGCTCAATTGAACCGTCCCCTTGAACGTTTCCACGCTTACTCCGTCGTACTTATATTGCGAGTCGTCTGCCAGCGCGGCCTTGACGCGGGAAGAAATGCCATGGTCATCAATGTATTCGCCCGTGCTTTGCTGGTAGCGACTGCCAGTGGTGCAGCCGGTCACGCCCAAGACTAATGGCAGCGCGCCGACGCAGAGGATCAACGCCAACACCTTAAGGGGTTGGCCCGTGTTTACAGATGTGTTTTTCATATAGTTTCTTTTCGTTTGTTGGTTGTTTGTTCACTGCAAGAGGCCGATCACCAACCTCCATACAACTACTCTTTGTCTTTGTTCTCGTGGTTTTTGTCCGCTGGGTTCGAGTCGTTTTTTTCACTTCCGGCCGACTTTTCCGTGGCAGGCTGCTGCTCGTTCTTGTCCGACGGCTGGGCAGACTTTTCCTGTTTTACAGGTTGTTTATTGGCATTCTGCCCGGCTGGTTTTTCAACCTGCGGCGACTCGTGCGCCGCAACTGCTTTCTTTTCGGGGGGCTGAACCTCGTTGCGAACCGGCGGCTGGACCGTTTTTTCACTGGTCGCTGTCGGTGTCCGTTGCTTGCTGACGACCGCAGCTTCCGTCTTGTGGCGCAGTTCTTGAACCGGGACCGCTTGGATCTTTCGCCCGCTTGACTTTTCGATGGCCGCGGTGGCTGGAGCTTCGTTGATCACGGTCTTGTTGATGATGGTGGTGTTATTGACGACCACTGTGGCACGGCTAACGGGCTCTATGAAATGCCGTTCTTCGACAAAGACATACGCTCGTGGCGAGATGACTCTCACGTCGGACGGGTACAACGGCGCCCAGCCGATGTATCCACCACCGCTGTGCCAGGAAACCCAGGCCGGGGCCCATTGCGTCTGAGGCACCCAATACCAGCCAAAATCCGCGCTCAAATTCCAGCGACCATAGTGATACGTGGCCCAGGCCCACGGCTCATCGCTGACCCAGTACCAGCCGGCGTCGGTGCGCTGCCAATAACCGTCGGAATAAGGACGCCAATCGGCCTCAACCCGGCCCGGAATCCAGCAGCGGCCGTAGGATCCGACAACCTCCCATCGCCCGTACGGGGTGAGCGGCTCATAAAAATCGCTCTCGGCGCGAATCTCCACTGAGGGGAGCACTACCCCGACCGATACCGACGGTTGCCCGTAGGTTGTGCATCCTAGCAGCGCACTGCACAACACGAATCCGATTTTACCGGCTAAGCGTTTGGTTTTATTCATAAAATTTTCCTTCACGCCTCAAGGCGCGATTTTGTCGCTCACCCACTGGCGCGCCTGATTGAACCCATCCTTCGTCGCGTCGTAGGCTTTCGCGAAGCCGTTTTTGACGCTGTCCCAGGTGGATTCGGTGGCGTTTTTGGCATC
>JBEKMU010000162.1:0-4836 GCA_049523555.1 Verrucomicrobiota bacterium
ATTTTGGCGACGAACGCGTCCGCGCCGTAGGTCTCGCGGGCTTCGCGATATTCGTGCTCGTTGAGCAACTGATTTTGCTTCAGCGCCGTGTTGCCCGGGTCAATGACCATGTAATCCTCGTAATAAATCACACGCTCCAGATTGCGCGCGGTCACGTCGAGCACCAGCCCGATGCGCGACGGCATGCACTTGAAAAACCAGATGTGTTGAACAGGCACAGCCAACTCGATGTGCCCCATGCGTTCGCGGCGCACGCGGGCGAGCGTCACCTCGACGCCGCAACGGTCGCAGACGATGCCGCGGTGTTTGATGCGTTTGTATTTGCCGCACGAGCATTCCCAGTCCTTGACCGGGCCGAAAATGCGTTCGCAGAACAAGCCGCCTTTTTCCGGCTTGAACGTGCGGTAATTGATGGTTTCGGGGTTTTTGACCTCCCCTTTGGACCAGGAACGAATGGCTTCCGGCGACGCGACAGAAATCGCGACGTAATCCACCTGATTGACCTTGTCCAGCCCGAGCAATTCGCGGGCGCTTTCTTTGGTGCTGATCATACGCGTTTGGTTTCAGCGAATATTTTTTGTTACACCTTAAACCGTTGCCAACGTGGCGGCGGGTTCACCGTTGGTTGAATGTTCAATCGGATTTGAATAACCGACCTTCACGTCGAGACCGAGCGATTGCATTTCCTTGACGAGCACGTTGAAGGATTCGGGAATGCCCGCCTCCAGCGAGTTGTCGCCCTTGACGATGCTTTCGTAAATCCGCGTGCGGCCCTGCACATCGTCGGACTTGACCGTGAGCAGTTCCTGCAACGTGTAGGCTGCGCCGTAGGCTTCCATCGCCCACACTTCCATTTCACCGAAGCGCTGGCCGCCGTATTGCGCCTTGCCGCCGAGCGGTTGTTGCGTGACGAGCGAATACGGCCCGACCGCGCGGGCGTGAATCTTGTCCGCAACGAGGTGGCCGAGCTTCATCATGTAAATGTAGCCAACCACGATTTCCTGATCGAACGGCTCGCCGGTGCGGCCATCGTAAAGCGCCGTCTTGCCGTGCTCCGGCAGTTTCGCATCCTTGAGATAACCGCGAATTTGTTTTTCTTTGATGCCGTCAAACACCGGCGTGGCGAGCTTCAAACCGAGAATTTTCGCCGCCCAGCCGAGGTGCGTTTCCAGCACCTGGCCGACGTTCATGCGCGACGGCACGCCCAGTGGATTCAACACGATGTCCACCGGCGTTCCGTCCGCAAGGAACGGCATGTCTTCTTCCTTCACAATGCGCGCGACCACGCCCTTGTTGCCGTGGCGTCCGGCCATTTTGTCACCGACGGACAATTTGCGTTTGGAGGCGATATAGACCTTCACCGACTTGACAATGCCGGCCTCGACGCCTTCGCCCGCCTCGGCGCGTTCCATTTCCTCGTCGTATTGCATCTGCATGTCATCGAACTTCTTTTTGAAGCTACCGATGATTTCGTTGATTTTGTTGCGGATGGGCGACGGATCAATTTCGATGCGGTCATAGACCGTCGCGAGTTTGCGCAGCAGCGTCTTGGTGATTTTGCGGTTGGCCGGGATGATGATTTCGCCGGTCTCGCTGTTCACCACGTCGAGCGGGATTTTTTCACCGAGCAGAATATTGCTCAATGCCTCGGTCAACTGGTCGTGCAACTCGTCGGTCTTTTTCTTGTGGTCGTCCTCAATCTGCTTGGCATGGCGTTTTTCCTCGCTGGCGGATGATTTTCCGACGCGGTCGCCTTCCTTCTTGGACGACACCTTCACGTCCATCACGATGCCGTAGGTGCCGGATGGAACCTTGAGCGAGGTGTCCTTCACGTCGGCGGCCTTCTCGCCGAAAATCGCGCGGAGCAAACGTTCCTCCGGTGCGAGTTCCGTTTCGGACTTCGGCGTGATTTTGCCGACCAGAATGTCGCCCGGCCTGACTTCTGCGCCCACGCGAATGACGCCGTCGGGACCGAGATTTTTGAGCGCCTCGTCGCCGAGGTTCGGGATGTCCCGCGTGATTTCCTCGGGGCCGAGTTTCGTGTCGCGCGCACTGACCTCGAATTCGTCAATGTGAATGCTCGTGAAGATGTCCTCCTTCACGATTTTCTCGCTGATGAGAATGGCGTCCTCGAAGTTGTAGCCGTTCCACGGCATGAAGGCGACGAGTACGTTGCGGCCCAGCGCCAGTTCGCCGTCTTTCGTGCAGGGGCCGTCGGCGATGATCTGGCCTTTCTTCACGTGGTCGCCCTTGTCCACCAGAATTTTCTGGTTGATGCACGTTGCGGCGTTTGACCGCATGAACTTGCGAATGGGATAAACCCAGACGCCCTTTTCCGGATCGTGCTTAATTTTCTTTTTCGTCTCCGGCAATTTGCCGTCTTCGGTGACGATGACGTGATCGCCGCTGACCGAGGCGACCCTGCCGCTTTCCTCCGCGACCGCCACAGCGCGCGAGTCCCGGGCCACGCGGTCTTCGAGACCAGTGGCAACGAGCGGCGCCTCGGTCACGAGCAACGGCACGGCCTGCCGCTGCATGTTGGAACCCATCAACGCGCGGTTCGCGTCGTCGTGTTCCAAAAACGGAATCAACGACGCAGCAATGGACACAAGCTGTTTCGGCGAAATGTCCATGTAATCCACGCGCGCCGGCTCCACGTCCACGAAATCGCCGCGGGCGCGGCAGACGACACGGTCGGTCTGGAAATGGCCCCGGTCGTCAATCAACGAGTTGGCCTGCGCGATGATGAATTGTTCCTCGCGGTCGGCGGTGAGAAACTCAATTTCGCCGGTGACGCGGCCATCCTTGACCTTGCGATACGGCGTCTCAAGAAAACCGAATTCATTGATGCGCGCGAAGGTGGCCAGCGACGCAATCAAACCAATGTTCGGGCCTTCGGGCGTTTCAATCGGACAAATGCGGCCGTAGTGCGACGGATGCACGTCGCGAACCTCGAAGCCCGCGCGGTCGCGGGACAAGCCGCCGGGCCCCAGCGCGGAGAGACGGCGTTTGTGTGTCAACTCGGCCAGGGGATTGATTTGGTCCATGAACTGGCTCAATTGCGACCGGCCAAAGAAATCGCGGATGACCGCCGAAAGCGCCTTCGGATTGATGAGCTTCTGCGGCGTCATTGCCTCGACGCTTTGATCGAACAGCGTCATGCGCTCCTTGACGAGGCGTTCGGTGCGCGCGAGGCCGACGCGGCATTGGTTGGCCAGCAGTTCGCCGACGGTGCGGATGCGGCGGCTGCCGAGATGGTCAATGTCGTCGAGACTGCCCTCGCCCTTTTTGAGGCGGAGCAGGTATTTCGTCGCGGCGACCAAATCGCCCTTGGTCAGGATGCGCGACGCTTCCTTGTCCTTGAGCCCGAGCTTCTGGTTGATTTTGTAACGGCCCACGCGGCCCAGGTCATAACGCTTTGGGTCGAAGAAAAGCCGCTTGAGCAAGGCGCGCGCGTTGGCGGCGGTCGGTGGATCGCCCGGACGCAGGCGCCGGTAAATGTCCTTGAGCGCTTCTTCCTCGTTTTTGGCCGGGTCCTTTTTCAGACATTTGATGATGATGCCCTCATCCACAGCCGTGTCCACGACCTTGATTTTGCCAACGCCCAGTTCGGCGATTTGTTTGACCACGGCCTTCGACAACGGCTCGAAGGCGCGCGCGACGACGAGGCCTTTCTCCTCGTCCACGGCGTCCTGAATCAAGACGTGGTTCGACAGGTCTTCGAGCTTTTCGGCTTCCTTGATCGTGAGTTCCTCGATTTCGTAAAAGAGCTTGAGAATTTCCTCATCGGTGCCGCGCGTTTTTTCACCGCTGTCCTTGCCCTTGCCACCGCCGTTGCCTTCGGCGTCCAAAAAGCTCAAGGCGCGGAAAAACGTCGTCGTCAAAAACTTCCGGCGGCGCTTTTTGCGGTCGAGATAGACGTAAAGCAAATCGCTCGTGTCGAATTGCGCCTCATACCACGAGCCGCGGTCGGGAATAACGCGGAAGCTGTGCAGGATTTTTCCGTTGGGATGCTGCGTGGCCTCAAAGGCGATGCCGGGCGAGCGGTGAAGCTGGCTGACGACGACGCGCTCCGCGCCGTTGATGACAAACGTGCCTTGCGGCGTCATCAGCGGCAGTTCGCCCATGAACACTTTTTCCTCTTTCGCGCTTTTGCCTTCGTCCTTGAGGATGAACGTCACGTAAAGCGGCGCACCGTAGGTCAAACTTTCGCGCAGGCATTCCAGCCAATTCACCTTCGGCTCGCCGATTTCATAGGAATCGTAATCGAGCTTGCACTTGCCGTCGTAACTTTCAATGGGAAATACTTCGCGGAAAACCGCCTCCAGGCCGGCGCTCTTCTGGCGCTTTTTGGGCGCGGCGTCGGCCTGCAGGAATTCCGCGTAGGAATTCGTCTGCAATTCAATCATGTTCGGCGGCGCAACGATCTCCTTGATCTTGCCGAAGTTGATTCGTTCTGTGGCTCGTGATGGCATTTGGACTTTCTGTGTTGGCCGGCTTTACGCCGGCGCTTTTTGATCAATGACCCAAGGCTGGCGCGCCGTGACCAACGGCTGACCCGCCTCCCCGAAATCCGTTTGCTGTTTCCTTTCGCAACAAAATCGTAACTTTAAGAACGGGCGACAGCGGAACGACTCCGACAATTGCCGGAGCCGCCCCGGAATTCGCCCATTACTTGACTTCCACCTTGGCGCCCGCTTCTTCGAGCTTCTTCTTGGCGGCGTCCGAATCCGCCTTGTTCGCTCCTTCGAGCACCGGCTTCGGCGCGCCTTCCACCAGCGCCTTGGCTTCCGCCAGGCCGAGTCCGGCCTTCACTTCGCGGACGGCCTTGATGGT
>JBEKMU010000163.1:0-4664 GCA_049523555.1 Verrucomicrobiota bacterium
TAGCCCGTAACCAGCTTTTCCTGCGGAAGCAATCCGACCTGCATGGCAAAACGCACCAGGCCCGGAACATCATGAATGTTCAAGCAGTCCATCAACTTCATGCGATGGTATTCGACGGTCTTTGGGCTGACCTTCAGGATTTCGGCGATGCCTTTGGTGTTCTGGCCTTCGGCAATCAGTTGGAGAATCTCGCGCTGACGCCCCGTCAACACTTCGAGCGGGCTTTTCCGGTCAGCAATCGCTTGCAGGGGAAATTTTTTGAGGAACCGGGTGGAGATTTCCGGGCTTAGGTGAACTTCTTTGTTGACCACACGTTGCAGGGCCGTCTCGGCCTGCTCGGTTCGCGTCTCGGCCTGCTCGGTTCGGATTTCGGCTTTTTCTGTGCGCGTCTTCGCCAATTCTGTCCGGGTTTCGGCCTGCTCCGTGCGCGTCTCCGCCGATTCCGCCCGGGTCTTGGCCTGCTCCGTGCGCGTCTCCGCCTGTTCAGTCCGGGCTTCCGCCTGTTCAGTCCGGGCTTCCGCCTGTTCAGTCCGGGCTTCCGCCTGCTCAGTCCGCGTCTTGTTGCCGGTCACGCCCGCATGTTGATCATTTTTTTCCATTTCGCTTCCGTCACAATAAGCCGAGAGACTTTGAGGGTGCCATGGGGTGTTCACCCCATTTGCCCTGACCCCAACACCCTTTCTATCACCGAAAAGCCGGACGCGACGGCATGATTCGTTGGGTGGTGCAATTCGTCGCGTTCTCTATTCCGTGTAAAACACGGTGCAGAAAATGATGATGGATGACTCTTGCGAACTCGGCATGGCGTTCAGCCTGGCTGGCGCGAACCCGCGCCAGTCAGCAGTGATTCGCCAGTTTAATTCTTGGACACAGTCATCCCCGGTTCTTTCAGCACGACTTTGACGCCTTTGATCGGTTTGGTCACCGCCTTGCGAACCGCCTGCACCGCGGTCGAACCCACCTGGCCAGCCGCTTTCAAGGCTCCGTCCGCCGCCGCCGCTGCGGCGTCCTCGGCACTGACTCCCATTTCCTTGGCGCCTTCGATCGCCCCTTCGACGAGTCCAGTAGCAGCGGCTCCAACGTCGCCGCCGACCGCGGCCGTATCCCGGATCGCAACATGGGCGGTGTGGCTGATGGTATCCAAAACCGCTGTACCGGCGTCTTTGGTGCCGCGGAGCACCCCGAGCATGATCCCCTTCGCGGCATGTCCCAGGTCGGCCCCGACCTGCACTGCGCCACGGATTGCGCCGCTGGCAACGTTGGCAATGACATCGGTCACAGACATGCCCACCTTGCCCGTATCTTTGATCGTTGTGGCGAGGATTTGAGTAACGGCATCCACCGTCGCCTGGACGATGTTTCCCGTGCCTTTGATTGCGGCAACGATCTGCTCTTTTACTGTCTCAATCATTCCCGAATGTGTTGTCTTCATGTTGAGTTTCCTTTGGTCTTGTTACTGTAATTTGTCTCCGGCTTGGGCTGGCTGGCGCGCTTTCGTGTTCGCACCAGCCAACAAGCCATACGCCGGTTTAGTTATTGGATGGCGCCGTGACCTCGATGGTCATGTTGTTGATCACGCTGGTCACACCGTTGATGTCGGTGACGAGCTTGGTGACCAGGCTCTTTTCGGCGGCGTTTTTGGCAATGCCGCTCAAGGTGACGACGCCGTCCGTCGTTGAAACCGTGGTGTGCAGGGCGCTGGTCGAACGATGCGATAGCAACGACGACTTGACTTGGGCCGTGATGGAGGCGTCATCAATCTTTTCGCTCGTCGTTTCGCCCGGCGTTGCCGGAGTATTGGCAATCGTCATCTCGTTCTTGACCCCTTTGACATTGTCAACGTCCTTGGCGTATTCGGTCGTGAGTTCCTTTTGCGCCATGCTGCTCGCTTCACCCTGCAAGGTGACGATGCCGTTTTTCACATACACGGTGGTTCCGGTGGCGCTCACGTTGCGATGGAACAAGAGTGCGGATTTCACTTTCCAACCGATCCAGGTGTCCGAATGTTCAGCGGGTTGTTCGCCGCTGACTTGCAGTTGATTGTCCACGCTTATGACGCCGGGCAGACCGGCCACGGTGTCCTGGGCCAGGGACTTATGGTTCGCATCGGCGACCGTTCCGGTCAGGGTGACGACACCGTCTTTGGATTCAGTCGTGATTGAATCGTCCTTGAGGTAGGTTTTGAACACATACGACTTTGCAGCGGATGATTCGATGCGGCTGTCCGTATCGGAGGCGCGCAGGGATGTGCTGGTGACTAACAGGGCACCCGCACTCATGATGAGTGTGAGCAGGTAGGTTGATTTCATTTTCATTGTGCTTTTTCTTTCGGTTGTTGCGTTATTGATGTTTAAATACGAGAAGTACGATATGTTGCGAGCTGGCCCTTTGCTATGGGGTGTAACCCTACCGAGCATTTGGGGAATTGCCCGGCGAAGACTGATTTGGCTTGAACGTCAGTTCGCAGAATTCTTCGGCGAATGAAGACTTTTCAACGGCTTCTTTTCCGGCTCCTGGCTCCCGGGCAACGGGCGCAGGGGCGGCGGATTCGTCAGGTTCACGTATTTGCGCAGGAGCCAGGTCCGTTGCATGGCTTCAACCAACCGCTCCACTTCGCGCATCGAAGTTTGCGTTTGCAACACCAGCCCGGGAAGATCTTTGGCCTCTTTGCCAACGGCATCGCTGATCGCCGGCAGATTGGTGCTGGCTTGCTGAAGGTTATTCAACGTGACTTGAAGTTCATCCACCGAGTGGTTTGCTTTGACGAGCAGCGTCTTTAACTCGTCCGCGGTTCCGGGATCGGTCAGCAATTTTCCCACCGTGCCCTTGCCCGCCTGAACGTCGGCGGCAATGTTGTCCACGCGCACGACCAGTTGGTTCAATCGCTCCTGCGTGGTGACGAGGTTCGTGCCGAGCGTGGTCCACGTGTCCAAGCCGGTGCTGGTTTTTTTTAACATGAGCACGGTTTCGCGGCGGATTTCCTCGACTGCGGCTTCCAGCGCACTTTGAAACTGCTCGTTGCAGACGATGGAAGCATTCTTCTCCGGCAACGGCTGGCCCAGGCCGCGCGTGATTTCAAAAAACGAATCGCCCGCCACCCCGAATTTCATTTTGACGACCGCCGATGAATCCGCACGCACGAACCGGAAGAAGTCGCGGCGGATGTCTGCCTGGGCTTCCATCCGGCCCGTCGTGTCCACAATCACATCGGAAACCGACCCCACGAGCGTGCCCAGGAAATACACTTCCGAGCCCTGCCGGATTCCCGCCGCACCGGCTTCGGGCAGAATGATGCGCAGAGTGACGCGGCTTTTGAACCAGCGCTGGCTGTGGCCCGTCCACATGACGGCGGCGATCAGCACGGCGACAACAACGAGCACGAACGTGCCGGTGATTTCATTGACGCGCCGAAATTTGAAGCGTTGTTCCAACCGCTGGCTTCGGTCATCAGGGGGTGAAGGTTCAGGGATGTTGGTCGTTTCGTTCATGGTCACAGGTAAGTCAGCAACGATACCACGGCGGAGATGACAAACAGTCCGGCGACGGAGCGGGTGAGCGCCCGTTGCGTGGCCTGCGGGATTTCCGTGACGGACCCGCCGACACCCAGCCCGCCGATGCAACAGGACGCGCTCGCAAACAGGGCGGGCAGGATGCTTTTGGCGAGGATGTTGAAAATGTCTTTGGGTTGAACCGCGCTCGACACGGTGTCCGCAAATAACAGCAAATCACGACTGCCTATCCCCATCCAGGCCGCGAACAAGTAACCGCTCGCGAAGGCGACAAGGATAAAAACAATCGTCAGGCAAAACGTGGAAACCGCCGTGCCCAGCACCCGCGGCATTACGAGTTGCAGGAACGGATCGCTTCCCTGCGCTTCAAGCGCACGGACTTCCCCGTTGATTTTGAGGACTCCCAGTTCGGTCGTCATCGCGCTGCCGCTACGGACGATCACCACCAGGTTGATCAGCACCGGGCCGAGCTCGCGGGCCACGACAGCCACCAGCAGCGGCCCGAGCAGTTGTGACTGTCCCGCTTCGCCGACCCAAAAGGTGAGCTGCACCACCACCGAAATGCCGACGAACACGGCCACCGCACCGACAAACCAGAGCGGCTCGACGCCGATGGACAGGACCTGCCGGGCAAATGCCTTTCGCACCGTGCGCACCCAGTGTCGCGGTTGAACACAGACGTAAAGCACAGTCCCAATCACCGCCGCTGTATGTCGTAACTCATCCCATTGCGCCCAGACCATTTCCCCCAACCGGCCAATCCCACGCCGGATAGGATTCCGAGCTTCATCCACCGTTTCGGTTGATTCTACAAACACAGCGCGCTTCTCAGTTCAAAATTAAAATGACTGGCGCAAGGAATGACCTCCGGCCAAAATCGCGGCGATCTCCAAGAGGAATTGAGGTAAACCCACCATCCGGCAGGAAATCATCATCAACGCCAGTCAAAGCACAAATCATAAATTTGCACTGGTTGCCAGACGGTGGTGTATGCTTGCGCACCGCAGCCTGGTTTGAACGACGTTCGTCTCAGGGCGCGATTTTGTCGCTCACCCACTGGCGCGCCTGATTGAACCCATCCTTCGTCGCGTCGTAGGCTTTCGCGAAGCCGTTTTTGACGCTGTCCCAGGTGGATTCGGTGGCGTTTTTGGCATC
>JBEKMU010000164.1:0-4596 GCA_049523555.1 Verrucomicrobiota bacterium
GTGACGTGTGCCTCTAAAACCGCCTTTTGGGCGAACATGGACAATTCGGTATAGGTTTCCTGCCACGGGTAATCGTTGGTCAACGTGAAGACGCCCAAGGGCCCCGACAAATACCTGCTTTGGGCCGGAATGTCCTCAAACATGCCCGCGAGTTCAACCAGCCAGGCGACCGTTTCTTCCCTTAGTTCGGCACGGCTTTTCCGAGTCGGGGCGTTGTAATCAAATTCCACCGCCAAGTACCATCCAGGTTTGATTTCTGGGCCTCCCTTTCCATCACCAATCAGTTTCAAATACAATTGGTTCGCAAGGATATGGTCGAGCAGTCCCATAATACCACCGACAAAAGGGCGCTTCAACGCCCCGACAGAGTTTCGTGCTGCAACAACCCGATGTCAACGTTCGCGGGTGGTTGCCTGATAGACCTGCAAAAAGAACGTGTGCGCCCTTTGCCGTGCTGCCGCCAAAAAACAGTAGCTCTCAACTCTCAACTCCTTGTCGCGTCGTAGTGAAACGAAGACGGATCAACCATCAATCACTTTCCCCACAACGTTTTGCAATTGCCAAACCGCATTTCCGTCCTACGATGTTTACCACGTGAGGCAGAGCTTTTTACGTGGCTCGCCAATCTGCTTGGTCGGGGAATCGATCTGGGATCAGAAACGAATGTCAACCGAAGCCGATACATGCCGCAAATTCGTTGTGCCGAAGCTGCAAGCTGCCGGGTGGGACAAGTTGCTCGGCGAATACCTCTTCACGTTCATGCAGAGCTTTGACCTGACAGAGTTGCAGGCTGGCACTTCAGTTCCAGCAATCAGCCAAGGAAAGGTTGAGGCGATGGAGATTCCCGTCCCCCGCTCCCCGAGCAGCGCCGGATCGTGGCCGAGCTGGACGCGTTGCAGGCGGAGGTGGACGCGCTGAAGCGCCTGCAAGCCGAGACCGCCGCCGAACTGGATGCCTTGCTCCCGTCCATCCTCGACCGCGCCTTCAAAGGAGAATTATGATTATGGCGACCGGGAAGCCCCAAGTTCATTTGGATAAGGAAACTGGAATGCGACATTTTTCCGACATCTATACACAACGCCATCAAGAAGCCGGATGGAATGTGGTTCAGGCAGCGACACTGCTCATTGAAGGCAAAAAGAGAAAGTGTGGCTCGTTAATTACCTACGCAGCGCTGGAGTTCAGACTTGCTATCGAGCAATTGATCTTCACGGCAATTGCAGTTGGGAAAGGCGGAAAGCTGGATGACGCAACTTTGAAGGAGTGCCGGAAGAAAGATGGACTTTTCCGCGTGTTGGATGAAGTGTCACCAAAATACTCGTTGCGGTGCAGGTTCTCGAATGCACTTGCTTCATTCTATCCCGCCATTCCACAAATCGCGGAGTGGGATGTTCGGTCGTTCAAACGTTATTACACGGATCTGTCCGAGTTTTGTCATTCACAACTGATAATCCGTGATTTCGATAGTGATCCAACCGGATGGAGCAAGAAAATTTCCCAGCTTGAAGAAGTTTACCATTTTTTGGCAACAGGCATGAAAAAAGGCACTGGTGTTTTAGAAATGAAAAACGTTGATCCTGTCATTGAAGACCTCTGGGAAAAATTTTCAACTGGCGCAATTAACATGGAGGAGCTTAGAAAGCGTTTCTCTCTCGTTAAGCCAGTTTGGGATTCCCACCGGATATTCCGACCATGAACAATTGTTCTTTTCCGAATTTAAATATACCACGCAGGATCGTGGCCGAGCTGGACGCGTTGCAGGCGGAGGTGGACGCGCTGAAGCGTCTGCAATCCGAGACCACCGTAAATAACACGGGGCAGGCCGCCGCCGAGTTGGACGCCTTGCTCCCCGCCATCCTCGACCGCGCCTTCAAAGGAGAATTATGAGAGGATATTTATCCATCGCCGGGGCGTTGGTGGCTGGCCTGTTGTTTCCAGGTCCGGCGTCGGCGCAACCGTCTGTCGCGGTGACGCATGTCACAGTGATTGATGGCACGGGCGCAAAACCGAAAGCGGACCAGACAGTGTTGGTGGCAGGTGAACGGATTGTGGCGGTTGGCACGTCGCACCGGATAAAATTGCCGGCCGACCTGCGGGTGATAGATGGCACCGGGAAATTCCTGATTCCCGGTCTCTGGGACATGCACGTGCACATGTCCGAGGTTCCGCACTTCTCGGAATTGTGCATCGCCAACGGCGTCACCGGCGTGCGGGACATGTTCGGTGACATGACCAACATTGTGGCCGAGCGCAAGGCCGTCGCTGGCGGGAAACCCGGCCCGCGCATTGTTGCAGCCGGACGGCTCATTGACGGGCCAAAACCGATCTGGCCCGGTTCGATCACGGCCAAGGATGCCGAAGAGGGACGCGCGGCGGTTCTGACCGCTAAACAGGAAGGTTCGGATTTCATAAAAGTATACTCATTGCTGCCGCGAGACGCTTATTTTGCGATTGCGGCGGAAGCAAAGCGGCAGGGCATGGTCTTCGCCGGTCACGTTCCCGATGCCGTGAGTGCGGCCGAGGCGTCCGACGCCGGCCAAAAGAGCATTGAACATCTCACGGGCATTTTGCTGGCCTGCTCCACCCGCGAAGCCGAGTTCAGACGCGTCGGAACTGCCAAACTTTACGAGACCAACCTGGCCAATTACCTCGAAACCCTGACGCAAACTTACGATGAGAAGAAGGCTCAAGCATTATTCGCCCGGTTCAAACGCAATCACACTTGGCAATGCCCGACGCTGACCGTTCTGGACAACATCAGCCATCTGGATGACGGCAATCTGACCAATGATTATCGCATGAGATACATGGATGCGGAGATGCTGAAGTACTGGGGCCCGCAAACTAATCCTAGCATCACGAATACTCCGCCGGAGACGTGGGCGGTAATACACCGCACTGATCGCGTTCGCCGGGAACTGGTCGGGAAGATGCACCGGGTGGGCGTGGAGTTTTTGGCGGGCACCGACACGCCCAATCCATATTGCTTCCCCGGTTTCAGTCTGCACGACGAACTGGCGAGGTTGGTGGAAGCGGGGTTGACGCCGATGGAAGTCTTGCAGACCGCGACACTCAATCCGGCCCGCTATTTTGACCGTTCAAAGGATCTCGGCACCGTTCAACAGGGAAAATATGCTGACTTGGTTCTATTGGACGCCGACCCATTGCAGGACATCCACAACACCACTAAAATCCGCGCCGTCTTTGCCAACGGGCGATTTTACGACCGGGCCGCGCTGGACCAATTCCTACACAACGCAGAACAGGCAGTTCAGCCACCATCGCAGAAGAATTAACCCATGAACAACTGGCAGCGAAGCCGCATGCTGAAGCGCCCGCCATCCTCGACCGCGCCTTCATCCGCCTTCATCGAATTTCGGCGGGACAGGAAGGAGAATTATGAAACCAAAGAAGCCGATTGAAACCCTGATTTTGAACATTCGCAATCAGAAGGTGATTCTGGATGCCGACCTGGCAGAGCTTTACGGCATGCCAACGAAAGTTTTCAATCAGGCTTTTAACCGTAACCGGCGGCGGTTCCCTGACGATTTCGCCTTTCAACTTACGGCGGTGGAGTTTGCCGCCTTGCGCATCCCGAACTCATCGCAAATTGCGGTGAGTTCGACGCAAGTGGCTGAAAACAAGCGTGCTGTGCCGAACTGGTCACAATTTGTGACCAGTTCCAAACGGCACACCTCGCTGGTTTTAAGATCACAAATTGTGACCTTAAACAATTTCACAAACCATCCGACAATATGAAGCCAAAGAAGCCGATTGAGTCGTTGATTTTAACCCTCCGAGAACAGCGGGTGATTCTCGCGCCCGATCTGGCCGACTTGTATGCAGTGGAGACGCGCGTCCTCAATCAGGCGGTCAAGCGCAACGCGCAACGATTTCCCGAAGATTTTATTTTCCAACTTACCGCCCGGGAATTTTCGGCGCTTAAAGATGCCGGCAAGGTGTCCAGCGATGGCCGGGCAACCTTAAGATCACAAATTGTGATCTTAGAATCGGGACGCCATGCGAAATATCTGCCCTTCGCGTTCACCGAGCACGGCGCCATCATGGCGGCGACAGTATTGAACAGTCCCGAAGCCGTGGCGATGACGAATCGCGTTACCTGCCCAAATCATGAAAACCGCCGCCATCCTTCCGGCTTCGCCAGGCTTCGACCCGACAGGCGACCACGCTTTCAAAGGGGATTTGGCGTAAGCTTGCTTTAACAAAAGCAGTTCGTTTTTTTCTGAACGGCACCGGCCGCTTTCCGGGTTGCCGGCCGGCGCAGCTTGTGTTAACATCTCCAATACCATAAAAGCAAAAATACTTTTCAGCGCCTTGGGTTTGCTCATTTCCGGCACACTGGCGACCGTCGCCGGCGAATTTCCAGACAATTGGACCTGGGACGACAAGCCTGAGCAACGCGCCGCCCACGCCGCCCTGGAAGGCAAGCCCATGCCCGCCTTTCACGTCAGCAACTGGATCAATGGCGGCATCACTTCCGGCGACATCAAAGGCAAAGTCGTGGTCGTGGATCTTTACGCCACCTGGTGTGGCCCCTGCATGAAAGCCATTCCCCATAACAACGAACTCCTGAAA
>JBEKMU010000165.1:0-4496 GCA_049523555.1 Verrucomicrobiota bacterium
GTGAGAAACTGCGGATAAATATTTCGCTGCTTGAGATATTCGGTCACGGAATGGTAATTGGCGAAGTCGCCGTTGTGCACCAGCGCCATGTCAATGGCCGCAAACGGATGGGCGCCGCCGGGGTGCCAGACGCGGCCCTTGGTCGGGAACCGCTGGTGGGCGATCCATTCGTGGGCGCACAGCTCCTCGATTTTGTAGTACTTCACAATGGCTTCGGCATAGCCGACCACCTTGAGGATCATGATGTCCCGGCCGTGCGAGAGGACGAAGGCCCGCTTTTCGCCCAGGGACGCGTAATATTTCTGGTTGAGGCTGAAGCTGTTCTGGCTGACGAATTCGTCCTCCGCCGCGCCGCGGTTGAGTTGTTCCAGATGGTTTTTGGCGATGAACGCATCGAGCACCGGCGGTTTGACGCGGACGAAGTAACGGCAGACATCCGGCGGCAGCACCTCCAGACCCGGCACGGATTTCCAGTCGGCGACCTTGTCGAGCTGCGCGAAGGCCGCGATGTCGAAGAACGGTTTGATGAACTGCGCTTCGATTTCCGGCTGCACCTTCGTGTCAATGTACGCCACGTGCAGCAGGTAATGGCTGTCGAGCACCTCCCGGCTCACGCCGAGCTGTTCCGGAACAAGCCCCACCGCGGCGATGCCGCCGCCCTTGCCGTTTCCGCGGTTGTGCATCTGGCGTGACGGTTCATAAATATGCCGGCCCGGCACTGGCTCGCTGCAGCAGAAACCGACCACGCCGCAGCCGCCCTCCTCCGCTTCCTTCCGGATGGACGACGAATAATTGAGGCTTTCCGCCAGTCGTTTTCTTGAACCGGCCAGCTGTTTTATCAATTCAATGTTCATTTCTTTGCCGGCATGTCGTTGGTGTAATCCAAGTGCATCAAAAGGTCGGTGCGTCCGCGCAGTTCACTGACGCTGCGCAGGCCAAGGCGCTGGAGAATTCCGATCAGTGTCTTTTGCCAGGCGTTGTAAAGGTTGATGAGCCGCTGGGTGCCCCAATCAATGTCCATTTTCCCGGAAAGCTCGGGGTCGGTGGTGGCGATGCCGCGCGGACAACCGCGTCCGCTCTCGCAGCGGCTGCACCGCACACAACCCAACGCCACCAGTTCCGCGGTCCCGATGACCACTCCGTCGGCGCCCAGGGCGATGGCCTTGGCGATGTCGTGGGCGGACCGGATTCCGCCGCTGGCGATCAGCGTCACCTTGTTACGGACGCCCTCATCCGCAAGAAAATTATGCACCTTGCCGATGGCGTATTCGATGGGCATGGCAATGTTCTTCTTGGCAATGTCCGGCGCCGCGCCGGTCCCGCCGTACCCGCCGTCAATGTGGACGATGTGCGTGCCGGCGGAGTAGCTGCCCACGGCCACCATATCCACGTCCGTCGGGGTGGACACCTTCGTCGAGATCAAGGCGCGCCGGTTCACGTGCTTGACCCACTCGATATGCTTAGCGTGGTCTTCGATGGAATAGACGCTGTGGAACGGGAACGGCGAAAACAGGGAAATGCCGAGCACCGCCTCGCGCATTCTGGCCACGGCCGGGGTGTTTTTGTCGCCGAGCAGGTGGCCGCCCAGACCGGGCTTGGCGCCTTGGGCATACTTAAACTCTACAATCGGCACCCGTTGGATGGTTTCCTCGCGCACGCCGAACAGGCCGGTGGCGACCTGGGTGATCACGTGGTCGTCATACGGCCGCATGCGTTCCATGTATCCGCCCTCGCCGGTGCAGGTGAACGTGTTGAACGCCACCGCTGCCCGGGCCTTCGACAACTGGGTCACGTTGCTGACCGACCCAAAGGACATGCCGCCGCCGTACCAGGGGACGTCAATTTTGATCTTGGGCCGGCCGTCGTCGCGCTTGTTCAGCAAGATGCTGGTGTCGATCTGGTCTTCGGTGAGTTTGACGGGCGGCTGTTTGGGGAATTTAAACCGGAGCTTGTCAAAGCCGCCGCCGGAATTGCCGCACTCATAGTTGTAATCATACGCTTCGGGCGGCACAGCGCCGGTCTCGGCCATTTTCCACGTCGCCAGGATCAGGTCCGCCGGCCAGCGAAAATCGCCGAGCGCCTTGAACATGGGATTTTCCCGGATTTGCAGCGCTCCCTTGGGGCAATGGGCCACGCAATAATGTCCGGTCTTTTCGCAGGACGGCCCGATGCACAGGTGATGGTTCGGCTCGCCGAAATATTTGAACCCGGGCTTGCGCTCGTGAACACCATACTCACACACCTCCACGCACTTGCCGCAGCGTGCGCAGTCCAGGCTGCGATGGACGATGTACTTGGCGATTTCGTTGCGATAGCGGGACGGCGCGGGTTTGACGACCCGCATCACTTCTTCCTGCGGCACGCGCGTCTTCAGCGTATTCTCAGGCAAAGTGTTCAAAGTGTTCATAATCTCTTCCGGGCGCCGAAAAGTTTGCCAAAGGTTTCCTCCTCCAGGTTCTCGAAGAACATGGCGCGGCCGACGTCGCCCCGGAGGCGGCGGACCTCGCGCATGCCCATGGCGCCCATCAGCTCGATCAACTGGTCGTGCCACGCGGCGATCAAATTCGTCATCCGGCCCACGGCGTAGGCGCGGTCGATTTTCTCCAGTCGGGCCGGGCACGGCATGCCGGGCTGGCAACTGTCACACAGATGACATTCCAGCGCGACGAGCAGCGGCAGGTTGATGGTCACCAGGTCGGCGCCGCAGATGATGGCCTTGGCCAGATGCTCCGGCAGCGCGATGCCGCCGCCGGCCATGAGCGTGATTTCATCCCGGATGCCTTTCTCGATGAGCACGGTGTGGATCTGACGTATCATGTCCTTCACAAATCGCGGCTTTTGCGCTGTCAGTTCATTGCCATTGGCGTCGGCCACGACGTGGATCACCTCGACCTCGCCCAGTCCGGCCAGCTCGATGGCGCGCCCGATGCCCGCCGCGGTCAGTTCCACCCGGATGGCGACCACGATTTCCGGGTGGATTTTCTTGATTTCCTTGATGCGTTCCGCCACCGCGGGGCTGTCGGCGATTTCCACCAGCCGGGTCTTCCCCAGCATCGCGTCCGGCACCGGCGGGCTGTCCGGTCCCAAATAAAACGCAATGTTCTGCAGATTGGCCTCGTTGGCCGGCTGGTAACGCGAATCCATTATTGCGATCAAGCCAGTATCCGCGGCGGTTTGTTCGATAATGGCATCAAGCTGAGGCAGCGTATGTGCCGGCGAACTTGAATCCACAATCAACGGCATGGGAATCGAGACCAGCGGCGGCAGATTCGCCGCCGCCGGGTCTCCATTCAGGGCGAGAAACGGCAGCTTCCGACCGAGATCAACCGACGAGCTGATGTATTCGCGTCCATGAATGCCGTCGCGGGTTGGGCGAACAATCTCCGACATGTCAGTCCACATGGAATCAAAACCATCACCGGAAAACGGTCCCCGATAACCCGCGCCGGAAACCGGGATTTTCGCAGTCTCCGCCTGAAGCCAGGTCGTTTTGATGATATCGGGTTTCCAGTAACGGTTCCCGAGTTTTTCGTAGGCTGGATTTATGGACAGGCACAAGATGCCCTTCGTGCAATCCTGCACGCAGGAAAAACATCCCATGCAGTCAAAAAACAACGCATCCACATCACTGAGTTTGCGAAGGTACTCGTCCTCCTGCCGGTAGCGATCATAGACGCACGCCTTTTTGACGCAGTTATGACACCGGGCACAGTCTTCCCGCCAGTCCACCACGCCGTGTTTGCCGATGCGCGGCCGCCGCGGCGGAACCGGCTGGGTTTTAATATGATATTTTTCCGGCATAACCTCTCCCGCAACTACAGTCCGGCGGCGGCAAGAATCTCAGGCACGACCGCCTCCTTGCCGCCCGAAAGAATGTGTATCCCGCGCAAACCATCCAACCCCTTGAGCTGTTTGATGGTTTCAACGCAGATGGCCAGCCCTTGTTTCCGGCTGTCATTGCCGGTCGCCTTCAGCCGTTCAATGATTTCATCCGGAATGCAAAACTCGGCATAAGTCTCACGCAGCTTCCGGGCTTCCGCCGCGTTCTCCAATGGATAAACACCGGCCAAAATCGCCGCCTTCCTGGTGAGACCTTCCTTGCGGGCGGCATCGAGCCATTGGGTGAAGGTCTTGATGTCAAATACCGCGTGGGTTTGGATGAACTTGGCGCCAGCCTCGATTTTTTTGCCGAGCCGGAACAGGTTGAGTTCCAGCGGCTTCAGGAATGGATTCGCCACCGCCCCCACCAGCATCGAAAACTGCCCGTCAATTTTTGTCCCGTCGGCCAGGACGCCATTTTCGGACATCCGGGTGGCCATATGGATGAACTGGATGGAATCAATATCGAAAACGTTGGCTGATTCCGGACAGCCCATCAGTGTCTGATGATAGCCGGACAAACACAGCACATTCTTGATTCCCAGGCTGGCGGCCCCCAGCAGATCGGACTGAAGGGCGATGCGGTTTCGGTCGCGGGTGACCATTTGGAGGACCGG
>JBEKMU010000166.1:0-4481 GCA_049523555.1 Verrucomicrobiota bacterium
TCGAATCAGCCGGACCGGCGCAGGTCATTTTGTTTGACCTGGACTGAATCATCGGGATGAACCCATGAAAAGGACCCTTCGTATCATTGCCGGTGTTCTCATCGTTGGCTCAATCGCTTTTTGGGCGGCAGCCGGGGCAAATCACGGCTGGACGAAGACGCGCGTACCGAAGAAAATCATCGACGAAACCACGGGTCTGGAAGGAATTCAATGGCAGGAGAAATTTGTTCCGGGCGTTGATTTTCTGGGCGCGGCTTTGTTGGGCGCCGGCATCCTGACCGGCCTTTCCTTTTTGTCCCGGGAAAAATCAAATAATCCACAATTCAAAACCGAACAATGAAAACGAAACTCACCATCCTGGCCTTCATGGCATTGACGGGCGCTGTTCTCGCCGCGCCCCAGACGTTCGACTTCAAAGACCCCAAGGGCATCAACAACGCCGGGTTCAAACTCGATGCGCCGCTCGAGTCCATCAACGGCAGCGCCAGCGGTGTTTCCGGCACGGTCACGTTTGACGCGGAGAATCCCGGCGCAACGAAAGGCAAAATCACCGTGGCCACCGCGTCGCTCATGGTCCCCAACCCGATGCAAAGACAGCACATGTTGAGCGACAAATGGCTCGATGCGGCAAAGTTTCCCGAAATCAGTTTTGAATCAAAGGAATTGAAAAACGTCCAGACCACCGGCGACACCACAACGGCGGACGTGACCGGCACGTTCACGCTCAAGGGGGTGTCAAAGGAACTCACCGTGCCCGTGAAACTGACCTATCTGAAGGACAAACTGGGCGAGCGCGTGCCGAATCAGAAAGGCGACCTGCTGGTCATCCGCGCCAGTTTCACCATCAAGCGCAGTGATTTCAACATCAATCCCGGCCAATACGAAGACAAAGTTTCCAACGCGATTGAACTTACATTGAGCATCGCCGGCGCGTCGCCGAAATAACTGAACTTCGCTGCTGCGGGGCAGGCGTCGGCTGCAATAGGAATGACCGCTGGAGAAAGCGGTCAGACGAAATCAACCGGCCTTTCCCAAGTAGGCTTTGAGAATTTGCTCCATTTCGGTGTTTACCGTTTCATCCAGCCGCTTGCGTTTATCATCGGCATCAAACCACGCGACCGTGCGCCGGATGCCTTCCCGGAAGGGGATGACGGCCCGGAAACCGGGCACAAAGCTTTTAATTTTGCTGTTGTCGAAAACCGTGCTCCAAGCTTTGTCGCCCAGCAAATTTCCCATCAACTGCGGCGCCACGCGCACAATAAAATCGGACGGGATGTGCACGATGTTCGCCTTCACGCCCAACGCTTCGGCGATGGTCTGATAAACTTGGTCCCACGTCAGCACCTCGTCCGAGGTGATATGGAAGGCTTGGCCGATGGCCTGCTGGTTGCCAATCAATTCCAGAAAGCCGCGCCCGAAATCTTCGGCGTGCGTCATCACCTACAACGATGAACCGTCCCCGTGGACGATGACGGCCTTGCCCTTTTTCAAACGGTCGGCCAGCGTGTAACAGCCGAATCCGCCGACGGCGACGGGAAAATAGCAGTCGTAGGTATATGAAGGGCGGACGATGGTAACGGGAAAACCTTCTTCGTGATAAGCGTGCATCAAGCGCTCTTCGCAGGCGATTTTGTTGCGCGAATAATCCCAGAACGGATTATGCAACGGTGTGAATTCCGTAATCAGATGTTGGGTGGGCGGTTTCTGGTAAACCGAGGTGGTGCTGATGAAGATAAATTGCCTGGTCCGGTCTTTGAAAAGCGCGAGGTCGCGTTCGATATGCTCCGGCGTAAAGGCGATCCAATCCACAACGGCGTCAAACTGCAAATCCCGCAACGCGGAGCGGACATCGGCCGGCTGGTTGATGTCAACGGTCAGGCTATGGCTGCCGGGCGGGTTTTTCTGTTGTCGGCCGCGATTGAGCAGATACAGTTCGAATCCCTTTGCGATTGCTTGTTGGCTGACCGCCGTGCTGATTTTGCCCGTGCCCCCTATAAACAAAATTTTCATGGGTGATTGATTCTAACCGGCCAAGGGGCTTTAATTCAAGAAATCACTTTTCTTCAACGCACGGTGGCACCCTGTCGAACCGTCCGCAAACAACAAAAAGGTCGCCCCGGCGAGGCGCCCCTGCCTTTTCAGGTACGCAGGATCATTGTAAGCGGAGCAGGGGGAACGATTTACTTGGTCTGACTTTTTGAGGCTTGCTGGCTTTCGACGAACTTTTTGATTACCGCAATTTTCTGGCGGAAAATTTGTTCGCGGATTTGGCCGTTGGAATTGTTGCCGCCATAGGGGATTTCGCAAACGAACTGCGAGCAATCCGCCGTCACCACGGCCATGTTGGGGGCGAACCCGCCTTCTTCGGGGCCGTTGAAGCCTTTTTTCACCGCGTCTGGGACCTTGTCCAGTTCGCTTTCATGTCGCACGAACACCAGCACGAGATTGTTGTGAAACACGTCGTAAAAGTGGGCCAGGCCACAGTCACTGCCTTGTCCCATCGGGTAGGCGGACACAAACATGCTGTCCCACTCCATGATGAACCCGATCATTTTGTTTTCGGCTTTGGCCTTTTTTTTGGCGGCCTCCAGATTGCCCAGCGAGAACGCCAGATCCTTCTTCAAATAAACCGGATGATTCTGCCGGGCGATGTAAAGTCCCTCCTCGTAGGGATCGTAATTGTATTTTTTCTTGAGGTCATCAGGCAAATTGCTGAAGGAGACCTTCACACCCTTGACCGAGCCTTCGGTTCTAACGAGGAAAAAGATGCTGTCCGGTCTTACCTTCAGGTCGCTGACGTTTTCATATTTTTGTCCGTCCAGAGTGGTAATGTCTTCCGCCGGACAGTTCATCCCGGCAAGGCCGGTGATGATGATGGCATAAAATAGTTTCGTCTTCATGTTTTCATTTCTGTGTTCTCGTTTTGGAAGCTTGGCAATTTTGGTCCGAGGAACGGGCTTGTCGAGCTCAAAAAAACCGGACAAAATTCCGCCGCGCAGAACCAGCGATCTCAGGGCGGGGGATGTCCAGAAGCCGCGAGCGGACAAGCGCGGCAATTCACGATTAAAACGCTTTGAAGCCGAAGCCGATTGCAAAAAATGTTTTGGGTTTGGCAATTTCGTTCCTGAATTCGTCATTGACGCTGAGGCGGTTGCCCGTAGACTGTGCGTTCAGGTTTCGCAAAACTTTTTTAGAAACAGATAAAAATTATGGCAGTTAAAGTTGCAATCAACGGGTTTGGCCGCATCGGACGTCTGGTGTTCCGTGCGCTGGTCGAACAAGGCATGGTGGGCAGGGACATCGAGGTGGTCGCCGTCGGCGATATCGTCCCGGCGGACAACCTCGCGTATCTGCTCAAATACGATTCCATCCAGGGCCGCTTCAAGGGCAAGGTGGACAGCAAAACTTCCCCGGAAGCCGTGGCCAAGGCTAAGGCCGCCGGCAAAAAGGCCGAGGACACCGATCCGGACATCCTCATCGTCAACGGCAAGGAAATGAAGGTCGTCAGCGCCAAGTCGCCGGCGGAATTGCCGTGGAAGGCGTTGGGGGTTGACCTCGTGATTGAGTCCACCGGCTTGTTCACCGCCGTCGAGAAAGCCCAGGGCCATATTACCGCCGGTGCCAAGAAGGTCATTATTACCGCTCCGGCCAAGGGTGATTGCCTCACCGTGGTCATGGGCGTGAATGAAAACAAATATGACCCGAAGCAGCATCATGTCATTTCCAACGCAAGTTGCACGACGAACTGCCTGGCGCCGGTGGTTTACGTGCTGCTCAAGGAAGGGTTCGGCGTCGAAGAAGGTTTGATGACGACGATTCACAGTTTCACCGCCACGCAAAAGACCGTGGACGGCCCCAGCAAGAAAGACTGGAAAGGCGGCCGCAGCGCGTCCATCAATCTAATTCCTTCCACCACCGGCGCGGCCAAGGCGGTCGGTCTTGTGTTGCCCGAAGTGAAGGGCAAATTGACCGGCATGGCGTTCCGCGTGCCGACCCCGACGGTGTCGGCGGTTGACCTGACCGTTCGCACGGTCAAGGAGACGAGTTACGCGGAAATTTCCGCGGCGATGAAGAAGGCCAGCGAGACTTACCTGAAGGGCATTCTCGGCTATACCGAAGACGAGGTCGTCAGCTCGGATTTCATTCATTGCGAACTGTCCTCGATTTTCGATCAAGGCTCCGGCATGGAGTTGAACAAGAAGTTCTTCAAGCTGATAGGCTGGTATGACAACGAGTGGGGTTACAGTTGCCGCGTCGGCGATTTGATCAAGTACATGCTCAAGAAAGGGCTGTAAACCGCAGAGCGAAGTTTTTAACCGCGGATAACGCGGATGACACGGATATTGTTTAGGTCATGAGCGGCGCGCTCGGAGAGCGCGCCCTACCATTTTCGGTAGGGCGCGTTCTCCGAAAGCGCCGCTTACGGTTTCGTCTGCGGATTAAGTTCCGTCCCTCTCTCTCCGCGAGCTTCGAGCGGGGAG
>JBEKMU010000167.1:0-4379 GCA_049523555.1 Verrucomicrobiota bacterium
GACGCCTCCTATGAGGGTTCGTCGGTCAAGCATTAAGTGAACGGTTTCATGTTTTTTCTTAAAAGCGTTTTTTGTTTTATCGGTCAGCGTCTCCGTCTGTATTGACGTTCCCCACGCGGGGGAAGTTCATCCTCCTATCCGTGCGTCACCACTGGGGTGAGCACCACAAAACCTATGCGATCGTTTTAGAACGGACGGAGCGAGTCGGCTCATTCTAACCAGCGGGCAGACGCTCGTCTGCCCAAGGCGTGGTGCGAGCGCGACGCCGCTCCGAAATGCAGTTGAGCGTTGCTGGTTTTTAGTTGGCCAGCACCAGGCCGAGTTTTTCGGGGGTGGTCTGGCCGGTGCACAAGCGCCACCAATCCACCCCAAAGCCCCGGGCCAGCGCCACGATCAGTTGTTTCTTCCGGCCACCCTGTGTCCGGGGATCGAGGATTTGGGCCCGCCACTTTTGACACAGCCGATACCCCGGCTGATACTTCAACAGTCGCCAGGCCGCTTCGCACAGTGCCCAGCGCAACCGGGGATTGCCGCATTTGGTCACGCTCCCTTGCTGGTGGCGTTGCCCCGAACTGTGTTCGCTGGGACATAACCCCAGGTAAGAGCCCACCTGCCGCCGGTTTTTGAATCGGCTCCAGTCACCCACTTCCCGCGCCAGGATCTGTTCGGTCAAAGCGCCCAGTCCCTTGGGGATGGGTTGCGTGCTTTGGGCTTCAATCTGGGCCGTCTGCACCCGCACCTGTTCGTGCAAGGCCAGCGCCGCACTCCGCAACGGCGTCAACAACTCGATCAGCCACGCCGGCACCGGCAACGACGGCCAGTTCCGTTGCCCATACCCTTTGCCCCTCAACCGGTAGCCGTATTGCAATCCCAGTCCGCGCCCGCGTTGGACGATCATTTTCAAGTCCCGCCGCAGACTTTGCCGCCGCCGGCTTTCGCTGCGCCGCCGTTCCTGTTCCTGGGTCGGCACGCGCACCAGCGCCAGCGCGTGGGGATTACCCGCCACGAACCGGTCCAGCGCAGTCAACATCGCCCGCGCGTCGGTGCGGTCGGTCTTGACCCGCTGATGCTGATCATCCCAGTTCCGCGGCCGGATGACGTAATGGGTCACCCCCAACGCCACCAGTTGCCGGTGCAAGACGTAGCCAAAGGGCCCGGCTTCGTAGCAGGAGATGACCTGCCAGCCTTGGGCGATTTGTTTTTGCACCCACACCACCAAACCTTGGGGCGTAAAGCGCTGGGTCGGTTTGGGACTGCTGCCGTCGAATTGCATGGCCACAACGTGCCAAGTCAGATGCACATCCAAAGCGAGCTTGAGTGTGCGTCTTTGCGGTGGGTGATTTGCCGGTTGCACATCGGCAACCGCCGGAGTAGAACTTTTGTTGTTATGCATATGGGCAGACAATGTGGAACGCGTGTGCGCCCCGTGTCTGCCCTCATGTTTTCTAACAAATCGCTGCAGGCAACCGCCAAGAGCGCCGGCAGTTTGTCCATGAGCATTCGCTTGTTCGAGCGTCCGGGTTGGCGGTGCCTGAGCTCTGGACGTCAGGCCACATCGAACTTATGAGACATACCGTACTTTTGGTTTTGCTATGCGCCGCACTCCTGCCGGGATGTTCACGCCGGGAAGCGAATACTTCAGTCGCGCCCTTCGAGTGGCTTGCCGTTACGAATGGAGAGACGCGACAGCAGGTAGCGGACGCTCTTGGCGCGCCGGTTGAGCAGCCTGCTTCTAGCGTGGATGTCTGGCGGAAGGGGGACTCGACGCTTCGAGTCACGTATGACGAAAATGGGCGTGCTACGAATATCTGGCGGAAGGGAGTCTGGACGCTTCGAGTCATGTATGACGAGAACGAGCGTGTTACGAATATGGTGAAGCAGACGATTTTGAAATGAGAGAGTTGTGGCCTAACAAGTCGCCGGAGCCAACCGCCGTTGGCGCTTTCAGTTCCGCTGTCGCGGTTCACGCTGGGAGTCGGCGGTGGCTCAGCTTTCTACGTTAGGCCATGTAGCATCATTAAATTTATGAAGCTGAAAGATATCCTGCTGTTTATCATTGCAGCCATTTTTATTCTTTTCGTCGCATCTATCGTCTTTCATATCTTGTCTTCAGCAGCACCACATTAAGCGCACGCATCAGAGGCAATAATCCGTGACGAAAGCGGCGTTGCAGTTCGGAGAGGTCGCCAGAGGCGTTTCGGAGAATGGCAACACCGCTTTGGTCGCGCTAAAATCGGGTCGGCGCAAAGTCTTTTGGTGTGACCGTGAAGCGAGCGGTTTCAACGCGATTTGGAGAATATAGACGTAAGCAAACTCCATAGTGGCTTGCCGAGTCGTAGTTCGCAGCGCTGATCCCTGGCGCACGAAGCCCGCCTTCGCTCCGCTTCCGCCTTCGTTTCACTTCGGCGAGACGAGCCGGCGCGGCAATCTTCGTTCTCCGCTGGCGCTGCGAACGAAGACTGGCGGGAGCGGCGGGGCTCGAACCCGTAACCTCTGCCGTGACAGGGCAGCGCTCTAACCAATTGAGCTACGCCCCCGCAATGGAGCTTGTCAGGCTAAAAGATGCATCGGGGAGCGTCAAGCGGGTTTGTAAGATTCGGGCAGCAGACGCCAAGGAGGTGGGGGTGGGGAACCCCGCTGAAGAAACGTACTGCCACCCGAATGGTTCAATTTTACTTTTTTGGAACTTTTTGTCAATAAGTTATCGTGCACATTCATATGCATTTGGCTTTGCATCTCTTGGCTTTACGCCGGCAAATTTTTTCGTAAAGTGCCCGTGCCCGTCCCTTGGGGCCGGCATCCCGTTTCAGCTCCTCGACGGCGCGAGGTCGTTGAATCGTTGAAACGTTGCCGCGTTGCATTGTAGCATTGGCCCGTCGGATGGATGAATGCCGCCGTTGCGCGAAGCTCATGAACCGCATCAAACTGCTGCCCGAACAGGTCGCCAATCAAATCGCCGCCGGCGAGGTGATTGAGCGCCCCGCGAGCGTCGTGAAGGAACTCGTCGAGAACGCCCTCGACGCCGGCGCGAAAAAAGTTTCCGTCGAAATCCAGGCCGGCGGACGCAGCCTCATCCGCGTGACCGACGACGGCACCGGCATGAGCCGCGATGACGCGCTGCTATGCCTCGAACGCCATGCGACGAGCAAAATTCAAAGGGCCGAGGATTTGGCGGCGATTGCCACGATGGGCTTTCGCGGCGAGGCGTTGCCGAGCATCGCCAGCGTCAGCAAATTCATTTTGACCACGCGCGAACGGCTTGGAGTTCCACCTTCAGGCGGCCCGGTCGAGAAAAAAGAAGGCCGCGTGAACGCGGAACTCCAAACGGAATCCATTGAAGGCACACAAGTCGCCGTCAACGGCGGGAAAATTGTCGAAGTCAAAGCCGCCGGCAGCGCGCCCGGCACGAACGTCGAAGTGCGGCAGCTTTTTTTCAACCTGCCCGCGCGCCGGAAATTTTTGCGCACCGAGGAAACCGAGGCGGCGCACATCCAGCATTACCTCACGCTCGCCGCGCTGGCGTTTCCCGAAGTGGCGTTTACGTTCCAAAAAGACGGACGCGTTGTCTGGCAATTGCCGGCGCTGAAATCCGGCGTGGCCACTTCGAGCCGGCTGGAGGCGTTGCGCGAGCGCCTCCGCGCCCTGCTCGGCGACGAAAAAGTTTTGCCCGTGAATTTTTCCGCCGCCCTCGACGACTCCATCCAGCCGGAGGAAGCCGACATCTTCGAAACCGCGTCGCCGGAAAACTCCGAACTCCGAACTCCGAACTCCGAACTCCGAATCTGGGGTTTTATCGGTGCGCCGGGCGTGTCGCGCGCGACGCGCGAGAGCCAGCACTTGTTTGTCAACCGGCGCCCGGTCGAAAATCGCGGGCTCAATTACGCCCTGCTCGAGGGTTATCACACGTCGCTGATGAAAGGCCGTTATCCGGTCTGCTGCCTGTTCCTCGAAATTGATCCGGCGGCGGTGGACGTGAACATCCATCCGGCCAAGCGCGAGGTGAAATTTCACCGCGAATTTGAAATCCGCAAATCTGTCGCGCAGGCCGTCCAGGAAACCTTGCTCGCGTTCCATTCGCCTTCGCTCCGCTCCGACGCAACCAGCACCGCGCCGGAAAAACCGAAACCGGATTTGACCACAAAGGCACGAGGCAGACAAAGTGAAGCAAGGGCGGAAACCAAGCCCGCCCCGGAGTTTTCCGCCCCCGCGCTGCCCAACTTTCCTGAAAAACTAAAACCGTCCCCGGCAGTCGAACCGCCGAAGCCGTCGGTTCAACCAAAGCCTTTGAAAATCGGTTTTGCTCCGACAAAACCGGCAGTGTCTAAATCGCAAACTCCATCTTCAATTCTCAATCCTCCATCTTCGCCGGAGACCGGACC
>JBEKMU010000168.1:0-5765 GCA_049523555.1 Verrucomicrobiota bacterium
GCCGCCGACGGCGCTGGCGAGGCTGCGGTCAACCAAAACCGGCCCCGTTTGCAGCGCAATCACCGCCCCGATGAAAAACGACAGCACGCATACCATCAGCAAACTCGCGTTGCCAATTTCAAAAAACTGGTCGAAGACCTTCTGCCGCTGCCGCCACGCCAGCGGCAGGGCCAACAGCGTGCGCCAAAACAGAAGGACGATTTCACCGATGCTCTCAAACATACGTCGGGCACAATCTCATTTTGCCGGATGGCCTGCCGGCTGGTGCATTTTGACCAGCGGAATATAAAGCAGGCGCAATTTTTTGCTCTCCGCATTGGATTGATACTGAAAAAGACCGAAAAGGAGCGAGCATTTTTTCGCGCCGGGCGTCGTGTCGTAGCGATACAAATTCCAGAGCAGCGATTGGCTCGTCGCGCCGGTCCCGGGATTGTCCTCCGCCCGCCACAAGGACCATAGCGGTGACCAGTTGCGTTCGACGCCGCTGCTGCCGGGCAGCACCGGTTCAATCGGCGCGAGAATTTGCAACCGGCGGTTGCCGTCGAAATCCCGATGCCAGGTGAACAGTGGCAACAGGTCAATGCGCCGCCTTTCCCTGCCGGTTTCGGTGTTCTTTTCCGTCAGGTCCACAAACAAATAAAACAGGATGCGTGTGCGCTCCTGTTCCAGCGCGGCGGCGTGGAGGTGGTTGTATTTGTAAAGCGGCCAGAGATAAAAATCGCTCTCAAACGTGTCGTTGTGCGACCGGCCGAACAACGGCAGCACGCGCGTGGTGGTTTTGCCGGGGCCACGCGCGACCACAACGAACGGCCACGGCCCTTCCCATTCGTGGTATTTCTTTTCGCGGTCGTCAATCCAGTTGAAGAATGGCCACAGCACAGACGTTGAATCGCGCTGGGGCGAGCGCGCCGCGGCATAAAGTGGAATGGAGGCACGGAATTTTTCGGGATTGTCGGTGCCGATGCCGGTGTCCTGCCTCAGATGGAGCGGCCAGAGGAAAAATGATTTGTCGTGCCCGCCGATGATTTCCATTTCGCCGAAACTGTTGGTGTGTGTCGTCACGTCCTTGTGTTCGCTGCCAATAACCGGCCATAATTGCCAGCCGTGCAACCCATCGCCGTGACGCAGATGGGAAAAGGGGTAAAGATAATTGTCGGTGACCACATCGTGTTTCCGCGTCTCACTGTAAATCGGAAACATCACGAAGAAAATTTCGTCCCGAAACAGCCGGTTTTTGAGATGGCCGTAGAAGGGAACCAGCGCGGTATAATTTTCATTTGTGTCCAGCGAACGCTGCTGGAAATAGACCGGAAAAAGCGTGAAACGATTTTGGGGAACCTCTGTTTGATTCCGGCCGCCGGCAAAACTGACCAATTGACAGAACTGCCAGCGGTATTCCCTCCCGTAAATTTCGTAAGTCAACAGCGGATAAAGCAGGTCGTATGCTTCGGATTCGGTCGCGGGATCCGTCACGCGCGAAAACAGCGGCGCCATGCCCCATGATTTTCCCGTGTCTCTTTCTTGTTGGTAAAAAAATGGCCCGACGGCTTCAGTCCGATGCCCGGAATCCAGTGTCAGCGGAAATTGATCGTAGAGCGGCCCGGCACTAAAACCATCTTGAGCGAGCGCTGCCATGGGAACACACAGCCCCCAACCCAGCCAGCCGGTTTGAAGCAGTCTGGCAAATTTCTTAAGTCCCTTGGCCATCTTTTTTTTCACGGTTAATGAAGAAATTTTTTCTGAATCAAGTTTCCCACCCTGTTAAGTTAACGTTAACTAAACATGCGTTTTGGCAATTTTCCGTTTTTGGCGACTGGGTTTAACATAGAGATTGACTTTGAACGGTTTTCAATTATTTTTCTCTGCACTTGAGGTTTTTGACCTCGGTTCCTCCTGACCCAGTGCTGACGACGGATTGTCGGCACTGGGTTGATCTATTAACGGACGCCACCGGCCAAGCAAATTCAGCAGCGCCGGCAAAAGGGTCAGTCCTGCAATCATGCACGTTGCGATCCCAGTTGCCATCACACATCCCAGACTGTAAATGCCGCGGTCCCTGGCTATGATCAAGCTGCCGAACCCGGCAATCGCCGTCAACCCGGAAACCAGCACGGCCTTGCCGGTGCTCCGCGCCAGGATGCCGGGCGTGCGTTCCTCGGCGAAGCGATTGAGAATTTGAACACCGTTCGTGACGCCGATGCCGACGACCAGCGGCAACGTCATGATGTTTGCCACATTGAAAGGAATTCCGAACCAGCCCATCAATCCGGACAGCCAAAGCGCGCCGATGCCGACCGGCAACAACGACAGGATTACCGAGCCGATGCTGCGGAAGTGGAATAAGACCAAAAGCGCAATCACTGCCAGGGAATACCAGGCCGCCTGGATGTAACTGTTCTTGAGTAGTTCCTCATATTCATAAAGCTGCACCGGCGTGCCGGTGACATTGGGATCCACCGTCCGCAAATCAGCAATGAATTTTTCCTGATTGTCACGCTGCCAGACATCGTTTTTCGGAAAAACCTGCAGCAAATACTTTCCAGTCACACCCACAAATTGATCGCGGAAAGCCTGGGGCAAATCTTCCACGTGCAATGGCGCGCTATTATCCTGGTTTTGCAGCAACTGAAACGTCGTGCGCATGTCGGTGAAGAGCGCCTGTTGGAATCCTGCCAATTTGCCGGCGTGTTCCGCGAGTGCTTGGGGGTCGCCTTGCAATATCGCCTGGCGTAAATTCTCAATCGCCTGGCGTAGTGCGACAAACTGTTTTGTCAATTCCGGGTCGCTGCCGCCGACTTCGTCCAGCGCCGCGCCCAGATAGCCGTAAAGTCCATACATCGTCCGGCTGAGGGCATAAACATCCACCGGGCTTGTGTCTGGCGCGCCGAACTCCAGCGGCACAAGTTCTCGTTTGATCTGGCCGATCAGCCCGAGCTTTTCACCGCTACTGGGATTGAGGAGTTGGTTCAACAAGCTGGATGGCGGTTCAATATCGGCAACCGTCGGCAGCTTCCCGATTGTTTCCTCCAAGTCAATCGCGTTGGTCAGTGAATCGGCAACGACTGCCCCGTACAGCAGGGATTTGTCCGCCGCGGCAAACAGCTTCTCTTCAAATACCACCGACGGCAATCCGACGCTCTGCAATTTCTGCATGTTGTAGTCAAAATAGACCTTGCGGGCCTGCACCAGAGCCAGCACGCACAAGGCAACCGTAATTGCCACCACGAGCACCGGACGTTGCAGCCAGATGTTTTCAATGCGCGCGCGGTGCTCGTCTTCGTGCGTGGTGTGATCAATGACGTTCTGCCGTCCGCGCATCAGCAGCACCGGCAGCAGCGTCATCATCGGTACAAGGCAGAGCAGCAAACCGCCACCGCAAATGATGCCCATTTCCTGAATGCCCTTGAAGTGAGTGAACGCCATGGCCAGGAACGCGCTTGCCGTGGTCAACGCGCCAGTGAAAATTCCCTGCCCGGTGAAGACCATCGCCCGGGTCATCGCGGCTTCCTCCGTTTTGCCGTGCCGCAATTCCTCCTCGTAGCGTGTGACCAAATGCACGCCGAAATCAATTGCCAGGCCGATGAGCATGGGCACAAACGTGATCGTCAAAATGTTCAAATGCCCCACCGTCAGTGTGGTGAACGCCAGCGTGTAGGCCAGACCGACCACCAGGCAAATCGTCGCCTTCACCGGCCGCCCGGTCTCGTTGTAGCCGTATATGAAAATCAACGCGCAAAGAACCAGTGATAAAATGCTCGCTACAGTTATGTCTTTCTGCGACTGCTTCATTTCGTCATAGTCTAGAACCGGTTCGCCGATCAGTCCGACATTGAGGCCGGGCACCTCGGTTTGTGTTTCCCTGGCCAACTGGCGCAGGCGTTCAATCGCCTCGCCATTGAGCTTGTCGCTGGGCGCATGAGCCGTGACTAAAAAAATCCGGCCCTGGTCGAAGGTGACGTAGATGTTCGTTTCGCTGCCGGCAAGGAAAAGCGACGCCACGCTGGGTGATGGCGGCGTCCCGGGCCGCCCCAGACAATCGGTGGCCTGCTTCACGATGCGCGTCAATGCCGGCATGGCCTGAATCAGAGATTCGGTCTGGGCGTTCGTTTCACGCGGCGCCGTGCGGAAGTCCGTGTTGACCTGCTCGAAAAACGTGATGAGATTGGTCGTCCGTGTGAACTGGCCGATAAACGGCAGGGCATCATCGAGTTCCTTTTTCAACCCAACCAAATCATCCTCGCCAAAAACGTCGCGAAACAGATTGGTTTCCGCTTCCATTTTCGCGGCGATGCGTTCAACAAATTGCCGGTTTTTCTCGAGGCTTTCACTTTCCACAACCACCTCCAAGTCGTTGCCCTGCTGTGGAAACTCCTTTTGCAGGCGGAGATAATTCTCGTGATTCTTATGGTTGGGGCCGACCAGGTTGTCCCGGTTCATGTCGGTTTTGAGGTAGCCGGTCGTGTAAATGACACACACCAGAAACAACGCCGCCTGCGGATAGACAAACCAGCGGGGATGACGGCACACTGCCGTCGTCAAGCGGGACAGCAGTCGCGCCAGCAGTGTGTCAGCGCTCAATGCCTTCATGCTTTGCCGCGCGGTTCACGCTTCGGGGAACTCGGCGTTGGAAAAAATTTCCTTCACGTCATCGTGCTCCTCCAAAGCCTCGATCAATTTGTTGACAGCCGCTGCCACCGATGTCTCGGCCAGTGGCACGGTAATCATCGGCAACGACGTGATCTCCGCCACCTCGCACTTGATGCTTTTGGCCTCGACTTGCTTGTGCACCGTCTCGAAATTCGCGGGTTCGGTGATGATTTCATAACCCAGCGGTTCGGCCTTGAAATCCTCTGCGCCCGCTTCGAGCGCCAGCTCCATCAATTGATCCTCGCCCGCCGCCTCTCGTGAGACAATGATTTGCCCTTTGCGTTGAAACAATCGGCTGACCGATCCGGGCGTCGCGATGCTGCCGCCGTTCTTGGTCACAATGCTGCGAATATCGGATGCCGTGCGATTGCGATTGTCCGTGCTCACTTCCACGAGCAGTGCCACGCCGTTCGGCCCGTAAATTTCGTAGGTCAAGTCCTCGTAGTTCGTCCCTTCGCCGCCGCCAATGCCCTTTTTAATCGCGCGCTCAATGTTGTCGCGCGGCATGTTCGCCGTGCGGCACTTGAGCAGCACCATGCGCAGCCGCGGGTTCATGTCCGGGTCGCCACCACCGATTTTGGCGGCAATGGTGATTTCACGCCCCAGCTTGGAAAAAATTCTCCCGCGCTTGGCGTCAATTGCGCCCTTGAAGTGCTTGACCTTCGCCCATTTGCTGTGACCAGACATTTTTAGTCAATGGTTGAGGGTTGGCGGTTGAACTTGAAAACAAATTTCCGTTCCCTCCACAACGTTCAACTTGCCTGCTCCACATAAACCGCCGTGCCGTAACACAACACCTCGGTGATGCCCGCCGCAATTTCCGTGGCGTCGTAGCGCACGCCGATGACCGCGTTGGCGCCGAGTTGTCCGGCGTGCGTGAGCATCAGGTTGAAAGCTTCCTCGCGGGCGCGTTCGCACAAGTTGGTGTAAAGCGAAATGTTCCCGCCGAAAATCGCCTGGATGCTCGCGCCAATGTTCCCGATCACCGAGCGCGACCGCACGATGATGCCGCGCACAACGCCGAACGATTTAGTTACGCGATAGCCGGGCAGGTCAAACGTGGTGGTTGTCAACGGATGCGTCAAACTCATAGGCCAGCGATTGAACACGAGAACGCG
>JBEKMU010000169.1:0-3998 GCA_049523555.1 Verrucomicrobiota bacterium
GCCAAGCTACAACTCCGGTGGAGAGCGCAATCAGCATGATGGTCATCGGAAGCAGAACCGGAAAGGTTTTGCGCATCGCCCAAGCCGGGGTTAATCCGGCAGACCACTGGCTGGTTGCACCCGACTCGGCATATTCCAGCCACCGCTCGCTTAACAGGATCAGGCTCAAGGGCAGGACGTCCATGAAAATGCGAAATTCGTTGAACATGCCGTACATGAACTGCCCAGCAAGGAAAGCTACAATCAGTGCCATGTAGGGCAGGAAACGCCTGCGCCAGCCCAGCACCAGCACCGCCGCCAGAGTTCCCGCGTTGGCAAAAATGACATGATTGATCGTCGGCGAGAACAGCACCTTGAGGTTGTAAATGAGAATCGTAGGCCGGAGCAACCCGACTAAATTCGTCGCATTCCCCATGGAAAGAGTAGCCGTACCGAGGTGCAACGCTCTCAACAGAAATTGTTTCCCCAACACATACACCATGACGATGCCCACCAACATCAGGATCCGTTTTCCCCATTTCCAGTGACTGGCAAACAAGGCCAGCACCGCGCAGACCAGGACCGTTTCCTTGAAAAAACATCCAGCGCAGGTCGCGGCGGCCATCAGCCACATGTGTCGGCGCTCGAAGAAAAGGACGGCCAGCGTGAAAAACAACGTGGCGGGGAGGTCCCACGGATAAAAAAACGGACCGGCGGCGGGCGATATATCATACGTCAGCCCTGCGAAGATGCCGAGGTTGATGAACAACGAATGGCGCAAGGCAAATATGATCGTGAGGAACAACAGCAGCAGCCAGAAAGCATGGTAAAATCCGAAAACATTATTGAGTCGCGCTATTATTTGTTCTTTAGCAAAGGTGTGTTCCCTGAGTGAAAAATCAGTCAGTGCGCCGGACAACAAAAAGCCCGACAGGCGGCCCTTCCAGACGTCACCTACTATTGGTTGGTCCAGTCGGTAGAACTTTACCGAACCTGCGGTGAACACGTTGCAGTTCATAGGATCGCCATAGGACATGTAGTTCCTGACCAAAAAGAAGTAGGACACACTCAGTGAAAGCGCCATGAACAACTCAAAAAACAGCAGCAGCGAGGATGAGCCACCATTCCGACTGCCAAAGCTGCCGCCCACCGCGCCCCAGCAATGCAGAAGCCTTGTCCGGAGGGAATCGAATTTAAAGGCCGCCCGCCAGCTTTCGCCGTTGCGCTTGTTCATGGTTGTCGGGGATTGACTTTAACACCGCCCACAGTGACGCCAAGAAAAACCGGCGATTCACGCGCGCGGCTCCACGCGACTGCGGACTGTCTGCGGACGCAGAAGCCTGCCATCTGGCAGGAGTAAAACGTGCCTTCCTGTCAATTCCTGCAGGGCAGCGGAGCGACCGTAAAAAAGCACGCGCCTGCCGGCAAACAGCGGGCTGCAGGGAAACGGCCATTCATCGCGTCCCCTCTGGCCGATGCCAAATGCGCTGGCCGTCTTTATACACTTCGCGGACGCGGTGAAACGGCACGCGATGAATCCGCCCCTCCCCATCCACAAGCCGGAACGCTTGCGGGTCATCGCGGGGAAAACTCACTTCCGCAAACGGAACCACGATGATCCGTTTCTCAACCCGGTCAAAGTAGCCCAGCTCGAAGTTCCCGCGCGCAAACTCCGCGTCCCAGCGGATGCGGTTCAGCAGTTCGTGAATGGGCACTGTGCGCATGATCACCACCGCTGTCCCAGAAACCATTCATCCGCTTCCAGATCGTGTTTCAGCAGATACGCATGCCCGTCCGCGCCCCGCACCTTGAAATAATCGGCGCGCGGCCACTCGGGTTTGCTCTCGACCTGATGCCAACGGTCGAGGATTTCCTCCACCGCGACGGGTTGTTCTTCCCGGATGAAGCGGCGCGGCGTCTCGTCGGCCTTGGTCCCGGCGTAGCATTCGACCTGGATTGGGATGAGCTTCATTTTCGGGTGTTCCGGCAACGCTTCGCACCCGGCATACGCGACCGGGGCACACTCAGAGTTTGTAACCGATCTGGCGCAGGAATTTCTTTCGCCATTCGATGTCGGCCTCGCCTTCAACGCCCTTGGGAGGCAGGCCGTCCACGACACCCACAATGCCGCGGCCTTGATTCGTTTCCGCAACGAGCACCTGGGCCGGATTGGCGGTGGCGCAGAAAATCCGGCAGACTTCCGGCACTATTTTGACCGCATTCAGCACATTGACGGGATAAAATCCTTCACCGAGGAAGAGAATGAAACTGTGCCCGGCGCCAATGGCCAGGGCGTTCTGCTTGGCCAGTTCAATCATGGCCGGGTCGGTCCCGGTGCAGCGCACCAGGCATTTGCCGGATGACTCGCAAAAGGCCAGTCCGAACTTGATGCCGGGCACGGCGTTCACCAGCGTTTCGTGGATGTCCTCGACCGACTTGATGAAATGCGTCTGGCCGAGTATGAAATTGACCGGTTCGGGCTTCTCGATTTGGACCGCAGTGAATTTGGGTTCCATAGCAATGGCAAGGTTGCTTCATTTGGGCGTCCGGTCAAGCCAGTTTCGCCCTTCCAGCCAATGCGTGCAAGTTGGCTGACCAACCCCTAAAAAGGCGCACGCCCGGCGTTTGCCCTATCGCTGCCAAAAAACGATGATTCGACCGGCGCAAAAGCCTTTTACGCGGCCATCCTCCATCTGCCATCTACTATCTACTAACTGCCAACTACCAACGCCCCCTCTTCTTCCTTGCCTAACCTCCGCCGCGGCTTACGCTGCCCGTCTTCCGCCCCGCCTCCTTGCCAACAACATTCCAGACCAGAGCAGCAGCAGCAGCGTGCCCAAGTGGACGGTCCACATCGGCAGGACGCGATGGGCTTCGGCCAGGTCCGTGCCGCGGACGGTGGCCATCCACAGGTCCAACCGGCAGTTCAGCAGCAGGAGAGTCACTCCCCACCACAAACCTAAAAACACCCAGCTCATCCACAATTTCGACGCCCGATTTGTTCCCCACAAATGCGACCAAAAAGGAAACCCTGCCAGCATCAGCACGACAGTCGCGGCGACAATCCCGGCCGACATCCGGTCTCCCATGTGCCACGCCAGACCGAACAGCCATAAGAAGCTCCCGACCACCATCCCACAGAACGCCAGCGCATTGACCCGCTTGCGGGCCGGAGACAATGCCTCGCTATTCGTTCCCTGGCTGGACTCCGGTTGCCCTTGGATGCCGGTTGCGTGCATCGTGGCGAGGATCATGGCAAAGAACCACCAATAGCCAACCCGCACCAGGGCGAAGGTTTCGTCACTCCACTGCCAACGATGTCTTAGCGCATGCGCCAGACAGTCCACCATCACCACAACGCCCACGAACAGCAACAATATGATCAACCCCCAATACGCGCGGCGGCGTGCAGCAGGCGACTCGATGCTTTGCACGACCACCCCAGCCCCCAGCATTGTGATAAACACTCCGATAAACGGCAGACTCAGCAAAAACAACAAGCCGCCGCTCTTGGTCGCCGCAGTTCCTTTTGCCGCCCCAACGCCCGCCGTCGCCACCGCACCGGCACTGAGTGGCAGTGCCGCGAGCACCGTTCCCGCAAATGACTGTCCCGGCGCGGTCTGGCGCAACGCGCCCTCCACGAACGCCACGACTTTTTTATGCAATAATTTGCGCCCGCGAGCGAGCCGTTGCCGGACGGCGTCCTCGGACAAATCCAACACTTGGGCCACCCGTTCCACGGACTCGTGTTCGCGGTAAAACAGAATGAGCGGTTCGCGATAGGTTTCCGGGATGCGTTCCAGCGAACGCCACAGGATGGCTTCCTCTTCCCGGCTGATGGCCTGGTCCAGCGGGTGCGGTTCGAGCGCGGGCGATTCCTGCGCGATGTCCAACGGCTCTGCCGCATGCGCCGGTTCGCGTTCCTGTCCGCGCAGGGACCGGCGGGTGAGATTTCTGACGATGCCGCACAGCCAGGCGCGCAGCTTGCCCGGCTCGCGCAATTCGGCCAGTTGTTTCCA
>JBEKMU010000170.1:0-3756 GCA_049523555.1 Verrucomicrobiota bacterium
ACATCTTTGATGGCCACCGGCACACCGAGGAGCGGGCGGCTCGCATCGCCGCCACCTTGAGCAAGCAATTTGTCAGCGGCATCGGCCTGCGCGAGCGCGTCGGCATCGTTGTGGCTGATGAAGGCGTGAATTTTCCCGTCCACGCGGGCGATCTGGTCGAGGCACGATTGCATCGCCTCGCGCGCGGAGACTTTGCGTTTGGCGAGCCTGGCGGCGAGTTCGGAAATGGTCAGTTGATTTAACATCTAATCCCGGATGGCGCGGATTTTATTCCACAATTTTTGGCACGATGAACAGGCCGTTGGCCTTGGCAGGCGCGTTGCGCAAGGCATCGCCATGCGGGAGCGATGGACGGATGTCGTCGGCGCGCGTCACGTTGATCATCGGCACGGCATGGGCGGTCGGTTCGACGCTGGCGACATCAAGTTCCTTCAATTTTTCGATGTAGCCGAGGATGTTGCCAAGCTGGCTGGCGAGTTTTTTTTCTTCGTCGGGCGTGAGCGCAAGGCGCGCCAGATGCGCGACATATTTCACGTCAATTTCAGCGGCAGCCATGCCTAATTGAAAACAGAAAATGACCGGACGGCAATTTTTATTCCTCATCAAACTTCCGTTTAACGAGGGCTTCGAGTTCGGCAACGGCTTGCAGTGCGTCGGCGCCGTGGGCGTGGATGATCAATTTGCTCCCGGGCCCGGCGGCGAGCATCATCAAACCCATGATGCTTTTGCCGTTGATTTTTTCGCCGTCCTTTTCGACGAAGATGTCGCAGCCAAACCGGTTGGCGGTCTTGACAAAAAGCGCGGCCGGCCGGGCGTGAATGCCCAGCTTGTTCACGATGATCAGCTCTTTGGTGATTGCCCCGCCGTCCGGCAGTTTTTTTGCGCTCATCGGTCTGCTCTGTGCGACTCTAATTGCCGCCGCGGGATTGCGCCACTGAAATTTACCATTACTTCTGGGGCGGCGTGCCAGGCGACATTTGCGCGATGAGGCGCTGGTTCAATTCCTGCGCGGCATTCTGGCCGGACATTTTCAACTTGATCTGGAATGCGGCGACTTCAATGAGCCGCGCGAGGTCGCGTCCGGGCCGGACGGGAATGACGACGTGCGGAATGTCCATACCCAGAATTTTCACGAATTCCTGTTCCATGCCGACGCGGTCCACCTCCCGGACTTCGTCCCACGGCTTGAGGGTGACGGCCAGATTGAGGTTTTTTTCCTTGCGGATGCTTTTGACGCCGAACATGGCGGCGACGTTGATGATGCCGATGCCACGCACTTCCATGTGATTGCGGGTGAGTTCCGCGCTGGTGCAAACCACCTCGTGGCCGTCCACGAGCACGACCTTGATGACGTCATCGGCGACGAGGCTGTAACCGCGTTCGATGAGCGCGAGGACGGCTTCGCTTTTGCCGATGCCGCTCTCGCCGCGGATGATGACGCCCACGCCGAGGATGTCCACCATGCTGCCCAATTCGGTGCCGCGCGGCGCAAACATGGTTTCGAGCTTCAACGTCGCGGCATTGATGAATTTCATCGTCACCAGCGGGCTTTGGAAAATCGGCACGTTCGCGTCCTCGGCCGCCTTCAGAAATTCCGCGTCGGGACGGAAACCGCGGCTGAAGACGACGCACGGGATTTTGTAGGCGAACAAATAGGCGTAACGCGCCTCCCGTTGTTTTTTCGAGAGGGAACGCAGGTAATACACTTCCGCGTTGCCCATGACCTGCACGCGTTTGTAGGCGAAGTATTGCGTGAACCCGCTCAACGCGAGGCCGGGACGGTTCACGGTCGGCTCACGGATGATGCGCCTTAAATTCGCCGCGCCGGCGACGAGCTTCATCTGCAGCGCGTCGGCGTGCTCCTTGTAAAATTGGTCAACGGTGACGGTCTCGTGTTGCATGGTCATTGGAGATTACGATTAGGGTTAAGATTAGGAAAAGGAGGCGAACGGTTTTGGCGATTTCTTGATCATAATCTTAATCGTAATCCTATTCTCAATTATAAATTAAACTCCGGCCCCAGGTAAATCTCGCGCGCCTTCGGGTCGTTCGCCAAAAACTCGGACGAACCCTCCACCAGCACCTGTCCTTTGTGAATGATGTAGCCGCGGTCAATCAATTTCAAGGTCTCGCGCACGTTGTGGTCGGTCACCAAAATGCCCAGCCCGCGCTCCTTCAAACGCCGGATGATCTTTTGCACCTCATACACCGCAATCGGGTCAATGCCGCTGAACGGCTCGTCCAGCAGCATCAGTTTCGGGCTGGTTACCAGGGCGCGGGTGATTTCCAGCCGCCGTTTCTCGCCCCCGCTCAACGTGTAGGCCTTGTTCCGGGCCACCGGCGTCAAATCCAGCTCCTCGAGCAAATACTTCAAACGCACCGCGCGTTCGTCGCGCGACAGTTTGCACGTTTCAAGGATGGCCAGGATGTTTTCCTCGACCGTGAGCTTGCGGAACACCGACGGTTCCTGGGTCAAATAACCGATGCCCAGCCGCGCGCGCCGGTGCATCGGCAGCCGCGTGATTTTGCGTGCCTGAAATTTCACTGAACCTCCGTCCGGCTTTACAATGCCGACAACCATGTTGAAGGTGGTCGTCTTGCCCGCGCCGTTCGGCCCGAGCAGCCCGACGATTTCACCCGCGCCCACGTTCACCGAAACGTCGTCCACCACGCGGCGATTGTGATACTCCTTCACCAGTTTTTCCGTGGCGAGCAGCAGGCCGTTTGATGGTGGCGCGGTCGTTTCCATTTCAGCAAATCAGCGCGGCGCGGTGGCCGGCGGGTTGGTTGCCGACGGCGAATTCGTGCCGGTCGCTGCCCCGTTGAGGTTTTGGCGGAAAACCATTTTCGGATTCGAGATGTAAAGGTGATTGCTCGTGCGATTCCAGACAATTAAGTCGCCAGTGGATTTGCCCTGCGCGTTGTCCAATTCAGGTTGGCCCGTCAGCGTCACCGTTTCATTCGTCACGCCGTTCTGGACATCATAAGCGTAAACCGCCTCTTCGCCTGTCGCGTGCATGGTCTGGCCTTTGTCATCTGTGAAATCAATGACCACATTCGTCTCGGCAACAATGTTGGTCATGCGCTCGCCCGAGTCCGGCAAATCGGCCGTGAGCCATTCGCACGTGAGCTTCATGGCTGGGTCGTCCACGCGCACATGTCCGCGATAAATCACCTTGTGGTTATTCATATCAAAATCCCAGCTCTCCGAAGAAATCAGCGTCAGCGGGCGCGGTTTCGGCGGCAGGACAACCTGGGTGGTGTTCGTGGCTGCCGGCATGGAAACTTTAACGGCGGCGTTCGTTGCATTGACCACGACAACTGTTGTGTTCGTTTGGGCACACAGCATCCCGTTGTTCGCCAGGGCCAACAACCCGATGAGGCAAAAATTTCTCGCAAGCCGGTTTTTCATTTCGTCGTATTTTCAATCACCGTGTGCACATGGTTTGAGATGGTGAGGAAGGAATCGTTTTGCCGCCACAAAAAACCGTCGCCCTCGACATGGAATTTTCCGTCGCCCGTCTGCAACTGCAAATGCCCAGGCGAATTCGCCACGTGGTTGAACGTGTCATAAACGCATTCCGGCGCGGTCACGATTATTTCCGGTTTGCCGTCCAGGTTGAACGTTTCGAGTTTGAGCTGTTTGATGACCACCAGTCCGCCGGCCTGGGGCTGTGCTTCCGCGCCCGACAACCGCGATTTCATTTGCTGTTGATGCGGCGGCTCAAAGTATTCGACCGACGTGAAGTCGCTCGC
>JBEKMU010000171.1:0-3721 GCA_049523555.1 Verrucomicrobiota bacterium
TCAGCCAGCATCTTCTTTAACTCGCCGTTCTCCCGTTCCAACTCCTTTAACCGCCGAGCCTCGTTGATCTCCATGTGCCCAAACTGTCGCTTCCACCGGTGGAAGCTCACCTCCGAGATGTTCTCCTCCCGGCAGACTTCCTGGATGCTTTTCTCACCGCGATCCGCTTGCCGCAGGATGCGAATCTTGTCTTCCGTCGTATACCGTTTGCCTTTCTTTCTGGGTCCTTTCTCCGGCCCCAGACTAACACCTCAACCGGCTCGAAAAAACGAAGTCACGTCAGATCGGCCCAACCCCACCAGCCTGTACGCTCGGCGCTGACTCACTTGGAACACCGTCATCAGCCAGCGCACCAACTCCCGCAACCGTGCAGGCTTCAGCCTCTTTTTGCCAGCACCTCCTGCAGGATGTGCTTGTCCAGCGACAAATCCGCCACCAGCTGCTTCAATCGCTGGTTCTCGTCTTCCAGTTGCTTCAGCCGCCCCAACTCCCTGACACCCATCCCCGCATACTTCTTCTTCCACTGGTATCCGCGCATACTGGCCTCGCAACGCATCTGCAATGGAGCCGGTACAGTTCTACCCTCAAGAGCATACAAGGTTCGAGTAACATCATCGACGACTTCTGAACGCTGGAGCTTCCTTACAAAGTCGTGAATTTGTGTAGAAGAGCCGCTGTCGTCACTACGATCTGCCGGCAAAGCCGGCAATTTATACTTTTGCTTCTGCGCTTCAACAAGAAGCGAAAATGCGTTCATCGTGTCAGCACTCTTAGTGACTGAAAACTCTCAAGTTAGATGGTCCGGATGCCAACGATTTTCCAACCTTCTTTACCACTGCTTTTCAGAATCAGTTCGACCCGAACCGGAGAACTTTTATGTTCGCGTCGCGAACCTTCATTGATTGTCGCTTCCCAAGTCAACTGAATATTGGCAACGAGAAACTCTCCGACTGCAAACTGGCTTTCGAGCTGGGGCGGCAGCACGATCCGAAGAAATGTAGTAATCCCCGACCATTTGCGTAAGAAATCCCGAAAATGTACTGCATCGCGTCCGTTGGCGTCGTGATATGAAGACGAAATCAGGGCCATTGCATCCTCAACTTTTCCCGCCTCCAGGGCCCGGCTGAATTTTTGTATGACGGTCATCACAGGGCCATTTTCTCGTGCGGCCTTTGACTCCTTAAGTGGCTCTAATATGGGAGCTGCTAGTTGCTTCGATGCCAACTGCTTCACCACCTCTTTGGGCATCGGAACCATTTCAAACTTCTCCTTGTCAGCGCTGATTGCTTTTGACAAAATTGGATTGGCTCGAATGCGCTGCACGTAATTTAGAAGCCAGGCCAAGCTCACACGTTCCCAAGGGGGATCGACATAATACTCTAAGTTTTCTAATGCGCTGCTCATATTTGCCTCCGGTGGTTGTAGTTTTAGTTTGCTTAATTACTTATCTTGTTTATAATTAATATAACTATTTACGTGTTTCCATTTGGTACTTTGTGATGCCCCGAATTGCTAAGCTGGCGACCGTATCTTTTACATAACTAAAATTACGGACGGGGCCTATCGACATTACCGTTACCAGTTTAATACGCTCCACAGAGCGCTATTAGTATCACGCAGAAAAACTTTTTTCAAGAGCAATCTGTGATTTGGCCCCAAACGGTGATGAACGAATCCACTTTTTGACAGGAGTCGCGAAACACAAACTCCACCAGAGTTCGATGTTACAAAGCACGATGTGACCGCTCCGCATTACCTGCCAACCTTCCCGTCGCAGCAACGCCGCGGTTTCCTCGCCGGTGCTGGCTCGTGCCGGCCCAGCCGCCCGCAGTATACCTGCGCTATGAGCCAGACCGCGCAGCCGCTCCGAGAAAACATCAATGTTCCTTTCCGGCGTTATAGGTCCTTCTCTTTTTCGAAAAGGCGTGAGCCATTCGAGCAAATTGTCAGGGATGTGCACAAGTCGCCGCTGGCGCGTTTTGGCCTTGATGCCTTTGACTTCGATGGTCCGGTTCACCAGATCAATTTCTGTCCAGTCAAGGACGAAGAACTCCGATCATCTAAGCCCGGCGAATAAACCGATGGCCAACGGCGGTACCATTGCCGGATCCGACTTCATTGTCATGCTCAACAGCGTCTTGGACCTGATTCGGCATCGCGTGATTATCGAGACGCAGGCCGAACACCTGTTCGCCTGCCTCAAGGCGGGCACAGTCAGCACGAACGTTCATCTGCGGAAGCTGCACAACTTCTGCCTTTCGGTGAACTGGCTGCCTTGGCCGCTTATTCCCAAGCGGCTCTGGCCGGAAGTCAAATTTCAACCCAAGCGCGCCATCACGCTGGCGGAACATCAGCTCATCATCGAGCGCGAGAACCCGGAGCGTCGCAGCTTTTATGAACTGTGCTGGCATCCGGGCGGTTCGCAGAGCGACATTGCCCACCTCAAGGCCGAAGACATTGATTGGCCCAGCCAAACCATCGCCTACACCCGCCAAAAGACCGGCAGCCTTGCCATGATTCACTTCGGCCCCGACATCGAAGCCATCCTGCGCGGTCTGCCGAGCGAAGGCCCCTTATTCCCCTATCTCCAAACCGTCCGCTGTGGCGACCGCGCCACAGAATTCAAACAACGCTGTTTGGGACTCGGCATTTAAGGGGTCTCCCTCCATTCCTACCGCTACGCTTGGGCCGAACGCGCCAAGCAATGCGGCTACCCGGAACGGTTCGCGCAAGAGGCGCTCGGCCACAACAGCAAGGCGGTGCATCGCGCCTACGCGCGCAGGGCACAGGTGAAACTGTCTTCGCTGGAGAGTTACGAGCGGCAGGCGGCGGACGGTTGCATCATTCAGATTCCGCAGTTTTCTTCGGCAACGCATCGCAACGGGCAGAAGGTTGGTTAAATGAACGCGCTCGTTTTTCAACTCCCAGAGGCCGAAAAAAATGGGGAAAATGCGTTTGACCATGTTCACGGCATCGTGAAAACTGCCATTTCCGTGAACATCAAAGAATTGAATGGCGCCGCCTTGGAAAGGGCGCTGGCGCAAAGGCTGCGTGAACTGCTCGCCAGCGTGGCATGGCTGAAGGGTTGGGAGGTGGCCAATGAGCCAATAACGCCCGATCAGGGTTTCGACTTCAAAGCCATCTTGACGTTGCCTGGTGGCAGGGCGGCGGAGTTGTGGGTTGTGTGCAAGGCCAATCCACGGCCTTATCAAATCGCTTACGATAGAACTCAGGATCATCTTTCTCCGCAGAACAAACGCCAGAACCGAGTATGGGTCTTAGCCGCCCCGTTCGTTTCACCTCGCATGGCGCAATTATGCCAGGACCTCCGCTGGAGTTGGTTTGATCTGGCGGGGAACTGCCATTTGAGCGTGCCGGATGCTTTTCAACTTGAACGAACCGGACAACCGCCAGTCCACCGGCTTCCAAAGGCCGGTGCCAATTTAAGCACGCCGGAAGCGGCGCGCATTCTCCGTGCGTTGCTCGCAACGGCCAATGCGGGGCGGAAATGGACGCAGCGAGACCGCAACTTCACGCTCAACCGAATGTCAGCATCGGTCTGGTAAATAAAGTGGTGCGCCATCTTCATGACGAAGCATTCATTGAGAAGCTGCCGGACGGCGGTTTCAAATTGCGCGCTCCGGTGGAATTATTGAAGGCATGGCGCGAGGCTTACCGTTTTGATCGTCACCAGCACCGGGGTTATTTCACGCTGTTGCAG
>JBEKMU010000172.1:0-3659 GCA_049523555.1 Verrucomicrobiota bacterium
ATGCGTTTGGGTTGCCACGGTGTCAGGGCGTCGAGCTGTTCGGGAAACGCCTTGGGATTACCGGCGAGTTTGAAGGCTTCCAGAGCCAGCACAGTCGAGGCCGTGTGATGCCCGTGCGTGCCACCCGGCACCGGGGAAAAGCGCACGATCACCACGTCGGGACGGAATTCGCGGATGACGCGCACGATGTCGGACAACACCTGCTGCCGGTCCCAAATTCTCAGGGTCTCGCGGTAATCCTTGGAAAATCCAAAGTCAATCGCCCGGGAAAAAAACTGCCGGCCGCCGTCAATGCGCCGCGCGGCGAGCAGTTCCTCGGTGCGGATGACGCCCAATTCTTCGCCGAACTCCGGCCCGAGCACGTTTTGACCGCCGTCGCCGCGCGTGAGTGAAAGATAGGCGGTGCGGTAATGGCGGCCGCGCGAGAGACAGGCAATCAACTCCGTGTTCTCATCATCGGGATGCGCTGCAACGTAAAGCACGCTGCCCATTTCCCGAAAACCGTGCAAGTCCTGCAAAATGACCGGCGCCGTCGGCGGTTCGGTAACCTGGCTGTCGCCCGAAAACACGGCCAGCAAACAAGCGCCCGTGGTCGTGAGGCGAAGGAACCAATTGGTGCGGCGGCCTGATTTTGGGGATAAAACTTTGGTTCTCATGCGCGACGCCCGCACGTTTTTAAAAAATTAAATGACGAGGCCGGTTCTGCGCCGCGTTACTTTTGGACGGTGAACGGCACGGAAAATTGCGTGTTTTCCCACGTCAATTTCAGCACGCCACCGCCGGCTGAATTTTTCTCGACGGCCATCGTAAACTGGTCCACCGGTTTCTCCAGCGCCTCCTTCTTCAAGTCAATCCGCGCGAGATCCTGTTTCTCGTCATACTGCATCCCCCACTGGCCGAGCTGCTTGTTGATGATCAATTTGGCCGTGCCGTCTTCCTGCGGCAGCGTGAACAACGTGTAAGCGCCCGCGGGAATCGTTGTGCCGCCCATCACAATCGGTTTCTCTGTGATGAGGAGCGTGGCCTCGTCGGCGCCCGTGCGCCAGACCTTGCCGTAAGGCACCAGCCCGCCCCAGATTTTGCGGACCTCGCCCGTCCGGGGACTTTTGGTGTAAGGCCGACCGTAAACCACGGTGATCCGGTTGCCATCAATGACTGCACTGATGGTTTCGTGGGGGCTAAGGCGCTTTTGCTGGGCCATGACCGGCAACGCGCTGACTATGGCGACTGCGGTAATAACGAGGGTGGATATGAGTTTTTTCATTTTACCTCCGACAGTGGCGGTTGATTTATGTTGAATTTTGTTTGGAAACGAAATCGTCATTATTTCTGGCTCGCAATCAAATCCTGGTTCATCTTCACGAATGAACTGCCGGGACCTTCGGCCTTGATGGCCAGTTCGGTGGATTGCCTGGCGGCGGCAATTGCGCCCGCCTTGTCCCCTTGCTTCGCCAGAATCTGCGCCTTCAAGTGCAGCATTTCGTAGGCAATTCGGGGATTGTCCGCGAGCCCCGTATTGACCCAGTCGAGGGCCTTTTTCAGGTCCAGGTCGTGGTTGTAGTAAAACGTGGCCGCCTGAAAATAAAGGCCAGGCTGCTTTTTGTCCGGCGACGCCATGGCGGCCTCGATTTGCGGCACGAGCTTGCTGACAAGGTCAATTTCAAGTTTCACCGGCACGCGGGTCTTTTCCCAGATGAAATTGAGCGTGGCCGATTCGTCGCGAATATCGTTGATATCAATGGTGAACGTCTCGACGGGCTCGGCGAGTTTCACCGGCTTCGCCTTGACCCGCGCGACGTCGGCCTTCTCGTCGTATTGAAAAGCCCCCCATTGCGACGAATTTTTGTTCACGATGATGGTCCACTCCTTCTTGCCGGGAATGGTGAAGAGCGCATAAGTGCCGGCGGGGATGTCCGTGCCGTTGAGCTTCACCGGCGTGCTGAAGGTGATCTTGGTGGCTTGGTTGGCACCGGTGCGCCACACCCGGTCGTAAGGAACAATGCCGCCGAAGATGGTCCGGTTTTTCACGCCGGGCCGGGAATAGACAACTTCAATATCCGTCAACCCGACGCGTTGTTTGAGCGTGCAGGCGGGACTGGCGGCGGGGAAATTGACCGCTGGTGTTTGGGCTGACAGCCGCGACGCGAAAACCAGCCCGCCGGCAAAGGCAAGAGCGAACAGTAGTGTTTTTGAGTTCATAGTTGCCGGAAACTTATAGCAATCAAACCGAAACGAAAGCGGAAAAATGATCAACAAACCGTCCGCAACCCTCAATCTTCAACATTCATCCATCAACCATCAATCAACCCTCAGCTAGCTTCCCAAGCTCACCACAAGTTGGATGCCCCAATCAGCCATGAGCCAAACGACCGCCGAGCCGCCTCTGCAATGCTCATTGCCGCCGCGTGAAGCGTTGCGACGGGCGATGATGGTAGAGCCGCCGATGGATTGGAAAAAGGCCAAGAAAATTTCCAAACCATCGAAGAAAAAAGTGAGCCGCCAGGCCGCTGCGAAAACGGCGTCAGCCCGTTTCCTTCTCCTAAAAGCTGATTATTTGTGAAGTGCATAATCCCGTGTCGAGAAGGAAATCTGATAAGATGGCAGGCTGATTGCTGCAAAGCAAGGTTACCAATGAAAACACCACTGCATATTCTGCATTGGGAGCATGATCGGAATGATGCTGGACTTGTACAGGCAGCCCTTGAGGCAGAAGGCATTGCCTGCACGGTGGAGTGTGTTGAAAGCCGGGCTGATTTTGTTGCGGCGCTCGAACGCGGGAACGTTGATCTGATTCTTTCGGACCATTCGCTGCCCGCGTTCGACGGGTTGTCCGCGCTGGAAATAGCGCGCACAAAATGGCCTGCCATACCTTTCATCATCGTGTCGGGGACGCCGGGTGAGGAATTGGCCATTGAGTCGCTCAAGCGCGGTGCGACGGATTATGTTCTGAAGCAACAACTGTCGCGAATCGCGCCGGCGGTGCGCCGCGCCATGCAGGAAGTCGAGGCCCGTGCCGAACGCCAGCGGCTCGAGGAGCAGTTCATCGAAGCGCAAAAAATGGAAGTGATGGGCCAGTTGGCCAGCGGCGTGGCGCATGATTTCAACAATATTCTGGCCGTCATCATCGGTTACAGCGATTTGATGAGGCAGGAACTCGACTCCGACCATCCCCTGTACAAATATGTCGAGGAGATTTGGCACGCGGGGGAGCATGCGACCAGGTTGACGCGACAACTCCTCGTCTTCAGCCGCAAACAGAAGGTGCAACCCATTGTGCTCGACCTCAACGAGGTGGTGAAAGACCTGGACAAAATGCTGCGGCGGCTCATTAACGAGAACGTCGAACTGATTGTGGTCCCCGGAAACCAAATCGGACGGGTCAAGGCTGACGCAGGCTACATCGGGCAAGTGCTGGTGAATCTGGTCGTCAACGCCCGAGATGCCATGCCCAACGGCGGCCAACTCTCCATCGCCACAAGCAACGTCACGTTGGACGAGAATTATGCGCGCACGCACGCGGAGGTAACTCCCGGCGATTATGTGATGCTCGCCGTCAGTGACACGGGCGTCGGCATGACCGACGAAGTCAAAGCGCACTTGTTTGAAGCGTTTTTCACCACGAAGCCCAAGGGCAAAGGCACGGGTTTGGGCCTGGCCAC
>JBEKMU010000173.1:0-3638 GCA_049523555.1 Verrucomicrobiota bacterium
TTGCTCGCCAAAATGCTGCGCATCGATGTGAACACGCGTTCCACCGTCGGCCGGGGTCGTTTCCGGCATGAGTTGCAGTACGGCATTCCCGCCGACAACCCGTTCGTGAAGGAGCCGGACATGGGCGACCTCGGCACGCGCAAGGAAATTTACGCCTACGGCCTTCGCAATCCGTGGCGTTATAGTTGGGACCGGGAAAACGGCGCGTTGTGGGTCGGTGACGTCGGGCAGGATTTGTGGGAGGAAGTAGACCTCGTCGTCAAGGGCGGCGACTATGGTTGGAACGTGCGCGAAGGCGCGCATCATTTCAAACCCGGCCCGCCCGGCGCGCAACTCATTGACCCGGTCATGGAATATCCGCACCGCCCGAGCCTCCAGCCACAGGGACTGTTCCCCGACCACAGCGTCGGCCTGTGCGTGATTGGCGGCTATGTGTATCGCGGGAAAAAATATCCGGCGCTCGATGGTGTTTACGTCTATGCCGACTACAACCTCGGCACGATTTGGGGGTTCCGCTACGATTACGACACACACAAAGTGACCGCACACGGCACCCTGCTCCAACAACCGAAGAACATCACCAGCTTTGCCGAAGATTTGGACGGTGAAATCTACGCCCTCATGCAGGACGGACAGATTTATTCCATCACCGTGCCGTAACAGGAGGATTTGCCGCTTCCGTGGTTCCGGATCCGGGTGCAATTTGACAGTCGCGCCACGCAGGCACGGTGAAAATGGAGTGCCGATCTCCCGATCGGCATCAACCGCGCAAATGCCACAGCCGGGCCGAACTGGAGTCCGGCGTTCCGACCCTGGCCCAGTTACGCCCGGCGAAACGCCGGAGCCAATTCCCGGCTTGCGCAACGCATTTTCGTCTGCGATAATTCAGCGGCGCGGGCGATGCAACAGCAAAATTATCCCAAACATTATTGCGGCGTGTTCGGCATTTTCGGTCATCCGAATGCCGCCGAACTCACCTACTACGGGCTTTACGCCCTCCAACACCGCGGGCAGGAAAGCGCCGGCATCGTCACCTGCCACGATGGCAAATTCTTCAAGCACCACGGCATGGGCCTTGTTTCGCAGGTGTTTAATCCGAAAATTCTGCACGACCTCGTCGGCAGCATGGCGGTCGGCCACACGCGCTATTCCACGACCGGCACGTCCAACCTCCGCAACGCCCAGCCGCTCACGGTGGATTGCACGCGCGGACAGATTGCCGTCGCCCACAACGGCAACCTCACCAACGCCGCCCGGCTCAAGGACGAACTCGAAGATCGCGGACTGGTGTTTCAAACGAGCGTGGACAGCGAAATCATCATCATGATGTTTGCGCAGCCGTCGCTCAACGGCGTGGAGAACACGCTCGTGCAGACGCTCCGCCGCATCGAAGGCGCCTATTCGCTCGTCATCATGACGGAAAAGGAGTTGATCGGCGCGCGTGACCCGTTCGGCTTTCGTCCGCTCGCCATCGGCCGCGTGGACGGCGCGTGGGTGCTGGCGAGTGAATCCGTCGCGTTTGACCAGATTCACGCCCAGTTTGTCCGCGATGTTGCGCCCGGTGAAATTGTCGTCATCAACGAAAAGGGGCTGGTCAGCCTGCAGGCGTTTCCCGAACACACGCGCCGCGCGTTCTGCATGTTCGAGTACGTTTATTTTGCGCGCCCGGACAGCACGATTGCCGGCCGCAGCGTCTATGAAATCCGCAAGGAAATGGGCCGCCAACTCGCGCGCGAACATCCGGTAAAGGCCGACCTGGTGATTCCGGTGCCGGACAGCGGCGTGTGTGCGGCACTGGGCTATTCGGAGCAATCCGGTATCCCGTTCGAAATGGCGTTCATCCGCAACCACTACGTCGGACGTAGCTTCCTGCAACCGTCACAACTCATCCGCGATTTCGACGTGCGGGTGAAATTGAATTTGATTGCGTCGCTCGTGAAAGGCAAACGCGCCGTGATCGTGGATGATTCAATTGTGCGCGGCACCACGTGCAAGGCGCGCGTCAAAACGCTCAAGGAAGGCGGCGCGAAGGAGGTTCACGTGATGGTAAGCTGCCCGCCGCACATGAATCCATGCGTATATGGCATTGATTTTCCCGACCGCAGCAAATTGATGGCGGCCAATCACAGCGTGGCGGAAATCCGCCGCTATCTGAACGCCGATTCGCTGCATTATCTCTCGCAGGACGGCATGGTCAAGGCCACCGGCCTGCCGAAGGAATCGTTTTGCATGGCCTGTTACGACGGAAACTATCCTGTGCCGTACGACCCCGTGCTCGACAAGCACATCATCGAACGCCGCAAACGTCAGGCGCAAACCCTCGGCGAAGCCGCCGCCAGGGACGGCGAACAAATCAAACTGCTCCAGGTTTAGCCAAAGATTAAATTGAGGCCGGTCTGTGAATATGCAAACACTTTCGCCCGCGCAACTCGCCGCTTTCACTGACCACACGATTCTGAAGGCCGACGCCACCGCCAAGGACATCGAAAAACTTTGCGCCGAGGCGCGCGAACACAAATTTTACAGCGTTTGCGTCAATGGATCGCGGGTCGCCGAAGCGCGGCATTTTCTGGAAGGCACGGAAATCAAGGTCACGTCCGTCGTTGGCTTTCCGCTCGGTGCGATGTCGGCGGATGCGAAACGTTTCGAAACCGAGGCGGCCGTTGACGACGGCGCACAGGAAATTGATGTCGTGCTCAACGTCGGGCGGCTCAAGGACGGCGATGACAAATATGTTTTGCGCGAACTGTGCGACGTGGTCGAAGCCGCCGATGAACGCACCGTTAAAGTCATCCTCGAAACCTGTCTGCTGACGCAGGAAGAAAAAATCCGCGCCTGCAAACTGATCGTCGAAAGCGGCGCGCATTTTGTCAAAACCTCCACCGGCTTCGGCGCCGGTGGCGCGACGATTGCCGACGTGAAATTGATGCGCGAAACCGTCGGCCCGAAATTCGGGGTCAAGGCTTCCGGCGGCATACGTGACACCAAAACCGCCCTGGCCATGATTGAAGCAGGTGCGACCCGCCTTGGGGCTTCGGCCAGCGTGGCCATCGTGAAGGGTCTGGCAGAAAACAAGGCTGGCTCGTATTAATTTCAATTCCCCGCCACTTCCTGCGGGCCTTTGCCGCCGTTCAACAAAAATAAAACGGCCATGCGTACCGCCAGGCCGTTGGTCACCTGCTCCAAAATCACCGACCGCGCGCAATCGGCGATTTCGCTGTCAATTTCCACGCCGCGATTGATCGGGCCGGGATGCATGATGAGCGCGTCCGGTTTGGTTTTGGCCAGCCGCGCCTGGTTGAGGCCGAAGAGCTGGGTGTATTCGCCGATGCTGGGGAACATCGTCTTGCGCTGGCGCTCGTGCTGGATGCGCAGGAGATTGATGATGTCCGCGTCGCGGATGGCCTCGTCCACATCGTATGTCACGCGGCAGCCCATTTGCTCGAATGTCTTTGGCACCAGCGTGGCCGGACCGCAAAGCGTCACTTTCGCGCCGAGTTTCGTGAGCGCCCAGATGTCCGAGCGCGCCACGCGGCTGTAAAGGATGTCGCCGAGAATCGTCACGTTCAGTCCGGCGATTTTTCCCTTTTTCTCGCGAATTGTGAACGTGTCGAGCAGCGCCTGCGTAGGGTGCTCGT
>JBEKMU010000174.1:0-3572 GCA_049523555.1 Verrucomicrobiota bacterium
CCGTGCCCCGCCGGTCTTCGTTGCCAACCTTTAGGGGGAACTTTGGGTAACACCACTTTTGAGTCAACCGGAGCCCTCTCCGGCCTCATCCACGGTAACACCTACTTTTGAGTCAAGTCGCGCAACCGGCCTCGTGCGGGGCAATGTTCGGTGAATTGCTGGAAAACGTGCAAGCGCTTGCAGCTATGGATGAAGCAGAAGAACGCTTTTCATTTTTCCAGCCGCGGCTTACCCCACGAACATGAATTCCTGTCTGTGGGGAGGTGTGCCGGAGACCTCGTTTTTCGTGGAAACGAAGAAAGGGCCAAAGGCTGAAGGGTGAAGTCGGAGGGCGGAAGTGCGCAGTCAGAACTTGCGCGATTCAAACGTCCATGCTCATTTTGAACGACCAACCAAGCCGCCTCGACGCTTTCACTGGATTCTTTTGCCGTGGAATTGATTCTTAAAATCACAAGCGGATTGGGTCGTATTGTTTTCGACTTCGCGCTGGCCAGCCACACTGCCTTGAGCTTTCCCAGGCTCCCCAAAAAAATTCTGCACGTCCCCTGTGAATATCTTTTAATAACTTTTTTTTGGCCGCCCGCCTGAACTATGCCAGCTTCAAAACGGAGCCACCAATCACAAGGCTCCGTCTGTGCACAGTCCTAAAACAGCCGCATTGGTTCACGCTTTCAGTGCGGCTTGTTTTGTGCCCGCCTTGCTTTGCTGCTTTGCCGGCTTCGCCCCCAAGCCAGCAACCTGCTCGGCACGCTTCGCAACCAGCGCAACTGAATCCGAGCGTTGAACCAATCACGCGGGCAGGCTCCGGCTTGCCTGCTTTCGTTTTCCGCTTCGCGCTGGCCGGCCGCAGTGCCCGTCAATCTTGACAGTTACCGTAAAATTTGATTATATAAGTACAATCAACCAGACTCACAACCAACCTAAAGCAGATTATGAAAAAACTAATAATAACCATGCTGGCATTGGCTGCGGGTGCTACAGTTGGTTATTCTCAGGGGGTGATTACGATAGCCAATCACAACAGCGCGTTCTTTATATCTACCAATGGCAGCTCGATTGGCGAAGGGACGGGTGTCGCCTCTGAGGAAAATGTTTCCGCATTCCGCTTTGACGTGCTGGATAGCACTGTAGCGTTGCCGCAATCGGCCGCGAATTTGTTTCTGCTGTCCAATCAGGAATTGTGGACAGATTCGGGTGTGACGGGAGTGAGTTCGATACTGCATCGAGGCGGCATAGCGGCGCCCGGCGCTGGCGAATATGCTGCAAACTGGGGTGCGCCGACAGGATCCCTCTATAGCACCGGCCCTACAGATTGGTATATTGTTGTGGGTTGGTCGGCCAATTTGGGAACCACCTGGCCGACAGTTGAACTCAATCTGGACGATCCCGGCTTTTTGGCTGGTTTAACCAGCACCGCCTGGTTCGGCACGTCTTCAGTGGCCTATAATGAAGCGGGCGGTGGTCCGGACAGTCTTGTTGCGGTGCCAGTACTATACAATTCGGCGTTTACCGGACTTGCCGGTTCTGGTCTGACGAGTGGGTTTGATCTGTATCCGGTGCCGGAACCGTGCACACTGGCGTTGGCCGGTTTGGGCGGGTTGAGCCTGTTGCTTCTGCGCGTCAAGGTCGTCAGCCCCTGTCGCCCTGGCTGCTCCACCGTTGACTCGCAGCCCGGCTCCCGGAGTCTTGCCTTTAGGTCGGCGCGCACGAAAGATTTTTCGCGGAGATGGTGTCGCCATCCGAGGTGAGTTGTGGAAAGTGAATCACCAATGGCTGCCGGGCTTGGCGGCGGCAACCGTAGCCGCGGAAGAGCGCTTCCAGTTCGTCATGCGGAATACGCGCCCGCAAACAACAGCTCGGGATTGGGACCGCGTTTCTCGATGCCTTTCTCCAACGGATTTCCCAATGTGACATCCAGCAGCCCGTCCGGTGTCCGAATGGTTCCCGAACGTCCGCCCTTGGAAATCGCTTCCGCCGTAAACAACGTTTTCACAATGGCATCGAGTTGCTCAGTCACGTGGTCTGGTTAAGTCTTCGGCGGAGTGGCTCAGCGGTTAACGGAGCAATAGAACCACAACAATGATGACGAGAAGGAGGCCGCCCACGCCGCCGCCAATCCAGATGCCACTGGCAAGAACCGGCGAGAATAATAATAGATGCATAGTTTGTCTTTCGTTTTTGATGGCAAGGTATTCACCATCACTTTTCGGGGTACGCTACGCGATGGGCCGGTCTTTAGCTATGGGGTGTAACCCTACCGCGAATTCCTTTGTGTCTGTGGGGTGAACACCCCATAGTGCGAGCGCCGTTTTCCGGCTATTGTTATCTAATGAAAAGCCAAGAACTGTTCCAGATTGGAAACAGCTTATGATACAAATTCTTGTAATAACGCTGGTCATCGTGGGCGTATTGTTCTGCCCCAATTGGCAGTAGCCTACATCCCGAAAAATGATGGGCAAGTTGAGGCAACGGACGCCCCGAAGGGCACCATAAGCCACACACAATGAATGCAATTTCAAATTTTGGGCTGTGGAGATGCTGTTTAGCTTTGGTGTGTTGTTACTTGGTATTCGCGTGCTCTGGATGCGCGTCCTATTTTCCCACCAGCGAATCGCAATATCAGAATTTGCAGACCGAAAGGATTCAAGAAGGGACAAATACAAGCCAGACGATGTTCCATCCGGGGGACACATCCGCCGATGAATACTGATGATAAGCTCGCTCACGAATGCACGAAATTGCTCCTCACCCTCATCGGCTGGACTCTCAATCATCATGGTCTTATCGCGGAAGCAGACTGACAGCGCCCGCAACAGTGAGGGCAACATCTGCACATGCACGCCTCCCACTTTTTCTCCTTGGCGTAAATATGCCAGCGAATTTCAAGAGCATCGGCAGGGGCAGGGATTTCAAATCGTCCTTGGATCCCGGCTTTGATTCGGGAGCCTTGGACTGGCCGGCATGGGGTTCCACAATGGATATTCTTCCTGAATTAGCCAGGCCGCAGGTTTCGTGAGTTGCGGGATACTGGTTTATGCCCTTTCCATCGCGGCAGTGTATTCACCGCGGCGCGCGGCTCGGTTGCACTGGGCCCGATGAAGCAGGGCTTGCTGTGCCGCCAACACATGGGTCTCCTTGCCTTGCCAAATTTCCAAAGCCGGTTGCTGGATGGCGCGGGCAAACGAAAACGCCAACGCCCAGGGCAGTCGCGACTTGAATCTGACATTCATGGCATTCAAACGGGCCGAGGCCAGTTCGCAGGATTGGCCGCCCGACAAGAAAGCTATCCCCGGAACAGCGGCGGGGACGGCTCGCAAGAGACACCTCACCGTGGCATCGGCTACCTTGTCCACCGTTGCTTGCTTGGAGCAGGTTAATCCCGGAAGCACCATGTTGGGCTTCAGGATCATACACTCCAGCGTCACCCGTTGGGTGTAAAGCTGGTTGAAAACCGTTCGCAGGACTTCCTCCGTTACCTCGCGGCACCGCTCCAGGGTATGCTCGCCGTCCATGAGCACTTCCGGCTCGACGACGGGGACCAGTCCGGCTTCCTGGCACAACGCGGCATAGCG
>JBEKMU010000175.1:0-3462 GCA_049523555.1 Verrucomicrobiota bacterium
ACTGGTAAAAATCCACCCCGAGGCTGCCGCCAGACTCGCGCCCAAGCCCGCGCCCGAACCGCCCAAGCCCGCGCCGGTTGAGGAAAAAATCATCGTCATCAAGGCTCCGCCGCCCGCGCCTGAACCCAAACCGGAGCCGGACAAAGTTCCTGCGCCCGTGGTCGAAGCGCCCAAGCCGCCGCCACCGCCGCCCAAACCCGCCGGCCCCAAAATCGGCGACAAAGTCGGATTTATTCAGTTACCGCAGAAGCCATCGCCGATAATCAGCGAGAAAGCCGGCCCGGCGAAATTGCCGTCAAGATCGGCGGCGCCAGCCAGACGGGGCGGCAAACCCGCCGCGCCACCGCCACAAAAAGAGGACCGCAAAGCACCGGCTCCTGCGCCGCCGCCGAAATTTGTCGCGCCGACGAGCGCCGAGGTCATCGTCATCAAACCGCCGATTGTCGTCCGCGAACTTGCCGCGCAGCTCAAGCAAAAGCCGTTTAAGATCATCGCCGATTTGATGGAACTGGGCGTTTTCGCCAATGTGAACCAGGCGATTGACGAAAAAATCGCCCAGCAGCTTTGCGCCAAATACGGTTTCCGGTTTGAAGTGGAAAAACGCGAGCGCGGCGGCGGGGTCGTTCACGCGCCGGTCAAGAAAGTCGAACTCGACGTGGAGGACAAACCGGAGCAACTCAAACCGCGCGCGCCGGTCGTCACCATCATGGGCCACGTCGACCACGGCAAAACGACGCTGCTCGACGTCATCCGCCAATCGAACGTCGCGGCGGGCGAGGCCGGCGGCATCACGCAGCACATCGGCGCCTACACCATTTCCGTGCCGCACCCGGAACGCAAAAAGGAACTGGCGCAAATCACGTTCCTCGACACACCCGGCCACGCGGCGTTCAGCTCGATGCGCGCGCGCGGCGCGAACGTCACGGACCTGGTGGTGCTCGTGGTGGCGGCCAACGACGGTGTGATGCCACAGACGCTCGAGGCGCTCAACCACGCCAAGGCCGCCAAAGTCCCGATTTTGGTTGCCGTCAATAAGTGCGATCACCCGAACGCAAACCCGATGAAGGTCCGCCAGCAGTTGCAGGACAAGGGCCTGGTGCCGGACGATTGGGGTGGCGACACGATTTTCGTGGACGTTTCCGCGCTCACCAAACAGGGCGTGGACAAATTGTTGGAAATGATTTTACTCCAAGCCGAGTTGCTCGAACTCAAGGCGAATCCCGACCGCCGCGCCAAGGGCAACATCATCGAATCCGGCGTCGAGCCGGGTGGCCCGACTGCGACCGTGCTCGTGCGCAAAGGCACGCTACGCCTTGGCGACATCATTTTGTGCGGCGAGTTTTATGGCCGCGTCCGCGCCCTCATCAACGAGGAAGGCAATCGTCTCAAGGAAGCCGGGCCGTCGGTTGCCGTGAAAGTGCTGGGTTTGAACGGTGTGCCGGAAGCGGGTCTGGAATTCAGCGTGGTCGAAGACGAAAAAGCCGCGCGCGAACTGGCCGAACAACGCGGCAACGAAATCAAAACCCAGGATTTGGAGAATCGCTCGAAGGTCACGCTGGAAAATCTGTTCGACTCGCTGGCGGCGGCACAAAGCAAGGTGCTCAAGATCGTCGTCAAAGCCGACACGCAAGGCTCGGTGGAGGCCATCGTCGAGGCGCTCAAGAAAATTGAGGCGGAAAAAGTTTCGCTCGAAATCATTCACAGCGATGTCGGCACGATCACCGAAAACGACGTGGCTTTGGCGTCCGCGTCCGACGCCGTCATTCTCGGCTTTCACGCGCGGTTGGACAACACCGCCGCCGAAAAGGCGAAGCATGAAGGCGTGCAAATCAAGTTGTACGCGATCATTTACGAGCTGATCGACCAGGTGAAGGAGGCGATGGCCGGGCTGCTCGAACCGGTCGTCAAGGAAAACATCATCGGCTCGGCGGAAGTGCGGCAGATTTTTGAATTGTCCAAGGGTGTGCCGGTCGCCGGTTGCATGGTGGCCAGCGGTCGCATCGTCAGGGGCAAAGTTCGCGTGCGCCGGCGCAAGGACGTCATTTACGAAGGCATTGCGCAGTCGCTGCGCCGGTTCCAGGACGAAGTCAACGAGGTCCGTGCGGGCATGGAATGCGGCATCCGCATTGAAGGTTACAGCGAATTTCAGGTCGGCGACAACATCGAATGTTACACGATTGAAAAAGTGGCGGCGAAATTATGATTCGTTAAATCGTTGAACCGTTGCATCGTTAAAACGGTTCACGATTCAACAATTTAACGATTTAACAATTCAACGAAATAAATGCCATCCCTCCGACTCCAACGCGTGCGCGAACTTTTGAAGCGCGAAATCGGCGAAGCCATCCGCCGCGAATTCCACGTCAGCGAATGCGGGTTGATTTCAGTCAACGACGTGGACGTGGCGGGCGACCTCAAGTCCGCGACCGTCTTCATCAGCATTCTCGGCAATCCCGACCAGCAGAAGCGCGGCTTTCAGATGCTCAACGACCATCGGGTCCGCATCCAGGGGTTGGTCGCCCGTGCCGTCGTCCTGAAATACACGCCGAGGCTGAAATTTGCCTTTGACGATTCCATCGTGCGCGGCAACCGCGTGCTCCAAATCATCGAGGAACTGGAAAAAACCGCGCCGGATGGCGATAATGATTAAGCCGTGAAAAGTTACCCGAAAATCATTGACCGCATCCTCGACGCCATCCGCGGGAGCAAAACCATTTGCGTCGCCGGCCATGTCCGGCCCGACGGCGATTGCGTCGGCTCCCAACTCGGGCTGGCGTTGGCATTGCAAAACGAAGGCAAAAAGGTCGTTTGCTGGAACGAGGATTCCGTTCCGCAAAAATATAAATTTCTCAACGCCGACGGATTGTTCCAACAGCCGAAGCGAGGTTTGAAATTTGACTGTGTCATTGCCACGGACTGCGCCAGTTTTGAGCGGCTGGGGAAGGTCGGCAGGTGCATTGCCCAGCGGAAAATTTTCATCAACATTGACCATCACGAAAGCAACACGCGCTATGCCGACGTGAACTGGGTGTCCGCGCGCGAACCTTCCTGCGGCGAGTTGATTTACCGTCTGCTCAAGGTCGCGCGCTGGCCGATCACCGAACCAATTGCCGACTGTCTGTTCACCGCCGTTTCCACCGACACTGGTTCATTCCAATATGCCACGACGCGGCCCGGCACGTTCCACGCCGGCGCGGAACTCGTCACGCGCGGTGCGAACCTCGCCAAAATTTGTGACGAGGTTTATCAGTCGTATCCGTTGTCGCGCGCCCGGTTGCTCAAACACATTTACAGCAAATTCCGGCTCACGCACGACGACCGTATCGCCTGGTTCTGGTTAAAGAAGGGCGACTTCGCGCGCACCGGCGCGGAAAGCGACGACACGGAGGGGTTGATTGACCACATCCGTGCCATTGAACCGGTAGTCGTCGCCTGCGTGTTCGAGGAACTTGAACCGGGACT
>JBEKMU010000176.1:0-5683 GCA_049523555.1 Verrucomicrobiota bacterium
CGCTGGCGCTGCCGGACGCCCTCGAAAAAATCGGCGTGCCCACCCGCGTGCAGAGTGCCATCGCCATGTCGCAGGTCGCCGAGCCGTTCATTCGCCGCCGCGCGGTGCGCCATTTGGAAAAGGGCCGCGTGGTCATCTTCGGCGGCGGCACGGGCAACCCGTATTTTTCCACCGACACCGCCGCCGCGTTGCGCGCCAATGAAATCGGCGCGGAAGTGATTTTGAAGGCGACAAAGGTGGACGGCATTTACGATTGCGATCCCGAGAAAAATCCCCGGGCAAAACGGTTCGCGCAAATCTCCTATCTCGAAGCGCTGAAAAAACAGCTCAAGGTGATGGACTCGACGGCGTTTTCGCTCTGCATGGACAACCAAATGCCCATCATCGTCTTCGATTTGTTCAAGCCGCACAACCTCCGGCACGTGGTCATGGGCGAAAAAGTGGGAACGCTGGTGACGGGGTGAGGCGGCAAATTGGATTCATGGATGAGTGGATTGATGGATTGGCGGATGATGATTCATTAATCCAGCAATCCAATAATCCAGTAATCCGTTACCATTTTGTTTGTCTTATGAGATTCGCATCGCGCGCGGATGCGGGGCGGCAACTCGGACAATGCCTGCGGAAACAGGGCGTCGAGGTTGATTTCGTGCTTGGCCTGCCGCGCGGCGGGGTGGTGGTCGCCGCCGAAGTGGCGCGCCTGTTGCAGCGCCCGCTGGATGCGCTGATTGTCCGCAAAATCGGACATCCGTGGCACCGCGAATTCGCCGTCGGCGCGCTCGCCGAGCCGGACGTGGTCATCCTCGACGAAGCTTCCGTGGGGAAAAATCCGGTTGTTCGTTTTCAACTGGACGAGGTGATTAATGAGGAAACCGCACGTCTGCAAGCCTACCGTTCGCGATTTCACACCGCGACCGCGCCGGTCCTGGAGGGGAAAACTGTTTTGCTCGTGGACGACGGGCTGGCCACCGGCGCGACTGCCGAAGCTGCCGTGCTCTCGGCCAGACGGCAGAAGGCGCGGAGAATTATCGTCGCCACGCCGGTGGCTTCAACCCACGCGGTTGAAAGGCTGATGCCCGTGGCCGACGACGTCGTGGCGTTAATGGTTGACCCTGATTTCGGCGCGGTGGGCCAGTATTACGAGGAATTTGAGGAGACGACCGACGATGAAGTGCTGGCGTTGTTGCGCCATCAGGCAAAAAACGGCCAGGCGCCCTCGTGACGAAGCCGTTTATGCCTGAACTCCCGGAAGTTGAAGTGCTGGCGCGCCATTTGCGTCCGTTGATTTACGGCAAAACCATACGTGCCGTGAACGTGCGTCGCGCAAAAGTGCTGTTGCCGACCCCGCCGCGAAAATTTCGCCGGACGTTGCTGGGCGCAAAATTCACCGGCCTGTCACGGCGCGGCAAATATCTCCTGTTTCAACTCCGCGCGAAGGCCAACAGCAAGTCCATTTCCCTGCTTGGACATTTGGGCATGACGGGCAGAATTTTTCTGGCGCAAAAAGGCCGGCGTTTGCCCAGGCATACGGCGGTGACGCTCGATTTGGGCGCGAGCAATCTGGTTTACGAAGATACACGCTATTTTGGCCGGTTGACGCTGGACACCTCCGCCATGACCCGATTGGGGCCGGAGCCGTTGGATGACGAATTCAAGGCGGAGACATTCGCGCAATCGCTGAAGCGCTCGCGGCAGGCGATCAAGGTCAAATTGCTCGATCAAGGACTCGTCGCCGGTATCGGAAATATTTACGCGAGCGAGGCGCTGTTCCGCGCGCGCATTTCGCCGGGATTGGCAGCGAACAAACTGACGGTGGCACAAGTCCGACGGCTTCGGCTTGCCATTCGTGCGGTGCTGGCCGAAGCCATCGAGTGCGGCAGCACTGTTCCACTGAATTTGGGCGGGAACAAATCGGACGGCCTTTTTTATTTTGGCCGTGCGCCGGGTGCGCCGGATTTTTACGAGGAACGATTGCAGGTTTATGACCGTGAGGAACAACCCTGCCCGAATTGCCGCCACCCGATCAAACGCATCACCCAGACCGCGCGGAGCACGTTTTATTGTCCGCATTGCCAGCGGGCATGATGAAGCTGTTTATGACTGAACTGCCGCAAGACTTGCGCTGCCCAGCCGGCCTCACAAAAATTAGATTGAAATCAAGGTTTTTTTGTGCAAAGCTGCCATAAGCCAACGACCACGACGTATGAAAATACGATTCAGAGTAGATCAAGTGGATTTGTTCCGCAGAGGGATTGACGTACCAAGCTCATTTGTATCATTGGAGGTAAAACCGGAAAAACTAACGCCAGACCAAATTTATTTGCTCCACAAGCACCTGCTTGAGGATCCCGACGATAACAACTTGTTGGACGTTGTGTATGATCCGGAGCGAGCCAAGCAACCGAATGAAGTGGTGCCAATCGGTGGACGCCCGGGGGGAGCCTTGGTTGAAGCCAGAGACCCAACATTGGAATCGCTCTTGGCGGCATTGGCGGAACTCGAACCGCCACCGCCATGGAACCTGCCGCCAGGAGATACGCGCCCGTTCGCAAGGCTGTGATCCAAGCACTCTTCGCTTGAATTTCCCGCGCGACCGAACTCCGCGACGCGCTCCGACACCAACGGGACGCTCCATTGCACAAGCTCGTTTCGTCACGATGCCCCGATGTTGGCGCGACCAAAGCGGCGTAACTGTTCGCCGGAACACTTGCAGCGAACTCTCCGACCGGCAACGCCGCTTGCCTGAGAAACCTGCCTTGGAAGTGTACGAACGAGCCGGTTTCACGAGAGGTTCGTAAAATCGTTCAATTTGGCTCCATCCCGACGTGTTAGGAGAACCTGCAACCTGTCAGTTAATCCCGACTCGTCGGGACTCGACCATTGAGCAGTTGTTCCCGAACCCAGCGCGCCGATTTCATCGCTTTGATTTGGCGTTCGCGAGCCATCGCTAATTTTGCGTTTCGTGCTCTTCAGTCCAAACCAGCTCCCAAGATCCGTTCTTCCGTGTGAATTTGACGGCGAGCTTATCCGTTCGGTTGTGAGAATGCAGCCGCGTCTGGAGGTCAGCCGTGTGGCCGATGTAAAACCGCCCTTGCGGATTTTCGAGAAGATAAACCCAGAACATGGAATAATGGCCTGTTTCACCGGGTTAAATGGCCCCAGAGGCAGGGCTCGGCTCTGTTATCACTCAAATTTATTGAGTTTTCAGAGCCTGGAGTGGATCAACCTTGTGATCCTCAACCTGCTTTTTATTCTAATTCGTTCTCATCCCGACCTTCTTTCCCCGGAAACCGGAACATCATTTGCACTTGGCATACAGCTTCATGCAAAACAAAACCTTCCGGCCGCGCCCTGTCACGGATGCAGGAAAGCCGCGGCGTTCGTTAGACCGGTGTCGCGGAATGGCAAGCCGGCCTGATAGAATTCGATTTGTCGCTGCAGGTCGAAATTGTTTGGTTTCCGCATCAGCCGCCGCAAGGGTTTGGAGAATGGTTGGATCTTTGCCCCCGGAAAGCTGGTTCAACTGTTGAGCCAATTCAATGGCTTTGTCGCCGTTTCGGACGGACGCCTGCGGATGGGTCGCCAACAGCCAGGCCAGATGGTTGCATTGTCCCGCGTTTCCGGGGTTGATTTCCAAGGCCCGTTCATAATGAACCATGGCCTCGTCCAATTGTCCTTTTTGGATAAGAGCATAGCCGAGGCTGTTGTGAGCCTGCTCGAAGTCGGGGTTGATTTTTAAGGCCTGTTGATACTGGGTAATTGCCTCGTCCAATCGTCCCTTTTGGACAAGGGCAAAGCCAAGATTATTGTGGGCCAAATCGTCGTCGGGGTTGATTTTCAAGCCCTGTTGATAATGAATAATTGCCTCGTCCACTTTGCCCTTTTGGAGAAAAGCGTTGCCAAGGTTGATGTGGGCCGAGTCGTAGTCGGGGTTGGCTTTCAAGGCCTGTTGATACTGGGTAATTGCCTCATCCACTTTGCCCTTTTGGAGAAAAGCGTTGCCAAGATTGTAGTGGGCCGAGTCGTAGTCGGGGTTGATTTTCAAGGCCTGTTGATACTGGGCAATCGCCTCGTCCAATCGTCCCTGTTGGCCTGTTGATACTGAGCAATCGCCTCGTCCAATCGTCCTTTTTGGCCAAGGGCAAGGCCAAGATTGTTGTGGGCCACATCGTAGTCGGGGTTGATTTTCAAGGCCTGTTGATACTGGGCAATCGCCTCGTCCAATTGTCCCTTTTGGACAAGGACAAGGCCCAAGTTGTTACGAGCGAGATCGCTATCCCCTGAAACTGCCAGCGTATGCTCCCAAAACGTCACGCTATTTTTCCAGTATGAAACTTGGATCAAAGCCACAATCACGGCGGAGGCCAGGCTTCCCAGCAACAGTCGGCCGTATCGCCGGCCTGCAACCAACTCGGTCGCCGCCCAGGCGATGATGAGATACAGGCCAATCTGCGGCAGATAAGTGTAGCGATCGGCATGGGCGCGCAGCCCGGATTGAACGAGTCCAAGCACCGGCACCAGCATGACCAGATACCATAGCCAGCCCATCAGCAGCCAGGGACGCTTGCGCCGCCACACGAAGGCCAGGGTGGAAACAAACACAAGCAGCAGGAACGACAAAGCGACTTCCCAAAGTGGCAATCCCTGTTCGTTGAAAGGATAGTAAGCCGCCAAATTCCTCGGATAAACCATTTGCCACAAGTAAGTGGCACACGCCACACAGGCATTGTTAACGCTCAAAGAAAATGGCAAAGATACGATAACTTTTTGTTGGGCCACGAGCGTGGCCAAACACCCAGCGGCAGAAAGCGCAAAGAGGGGAATTTTCTCAAGGATGAGCCGGCCGGGAGTGTAAGAATGTTTCAGACCGTTGAGGGTCGTCGTGAAGCGGTTTAACGGCCAGTAATCCAGGAGCAGCAGCACCAAGGGTAACGTCACCAACATCGGCTTGGACATCAAGCCCAGCGCGAAAAAGAAGACCACCGCCAGATATCGAGATAACCGCCGCGGTTCGCGCACATACCCGACATACGCCCCAAGTGTGAGCATAAAAAACACCCCACTCAGCACGTCTTTGCGTTCCGCTACCCACGCCACGGATTCCACATGCAACGGATGAATCGCAAACACAACTGCCACAAAGGCACTCCGCCAGGGGGCGGCGGTCATCCGACGCAACGTCAGGAAGAGAAGCATGGCCGCCGCCCCATGCAGCAGGACATTCGTCAAATGATATCCGCCGGCCTTCAACCCGTACAGCTGGTGATCCAACTGGTAGGACATTATTGTCAGCGGATGCCAGTTGGCATTTACGCTGTGGCTGAACGCCCACTCGATTCCCCTCAAACTCAGGTCCTGGCTGACCTGCGCGTTCTCATACACACAAATATTGTCATCGTAGTTGACAAACTCATATCCCAGTGTCTGGCCGAAAACCACCCCTATGGCCAGTGCGAGGCAGAGGCAGAGGCCCAGACTGAAAATCTTTCCAGAGCTGTCTGAAACAATTGTGGGGGGGTGAAAGTCACACCCGGAAGGTTTTGGTTCAGCTTTTGCCGAACGGGCTTTTTCCCCCGAGCTTTGGCTCATCGTCCGCCCTCCAAAATCATTTTCAACCCATGGTTGTCAGGTTTCTTGAGCATGTTTTTAGAAGTCGCCCATGTCAGGGTGGGGCGTCACTCGA
>JBEKMU010000177.1:0-3409 GCA_049523555.1 Verrucomicrobiota bacterium
TGCGACCCAGGCCGTTGAATTGACCGACGGTAGAGTGCCCCTCTTCATCGGCACACTGGCCGCTGCCTACGCCGAAACCGGCCAGTTTTCAAAAGCGGTCGAAATGGCACGAATCGCGCGCGCCCTTGCATTTGTGACTGGCCAAAACGAAATCGCCGCGAAAAATGCCAAATGGTTGACTCTGTACTCCTCCGGCAAAGCGGTTGGTGCAACACCTGTTCCATAATGCAGCCTCCAACTTTGGGGGCCGGTAATCCGGTCGGGGAAACCGGGCCACCTGTGCGTTCAGACGGTGGTTTTTGAAACTACCCCGCAAACTGTTGGGCGGTGTATTGAAGGCGCGGAGATTTATTCAACCACGAACTCCGATAAATCGCGAGCAGGTGGACACGGATGAACACGGATTGCCGCCCAAAATCTTGTGGACAATGAAGAAACCGGGGAATAGGGTCGTTTTGAAAAAATCAAACCACACTTTTGCGGTTGAATGACAGGTCAGGCGTCAGGAAAGGTATGAAAACAAGAAGCGATATTGCCCTGCAGAAATTTCTGGCGGGGTACAACTGCGCCCAAGCGGTGCTCTTCGCATTCTGTAATGACCTTGGTTTCGACAAGGACACGGCACTCAGACTCGCCTGCGGGTTTGGGGCGGGAATGGCGAGGAAACAAGAGGTGTGCGGAGCAGTCGCCGGGGGCATACTCACCATCGGGCTCAAGCACGGGCGTGGCGAGGGGCAGGACCGGGCGCCGACGGAGGCAACGTACGGGAAAGTGCGGGAGTTGATGTCCCGATTTGAATCCAAGCACGGCACATGCCTCTGTCGCACACTGCTGAATGGTTGCGACCTGAACACACCCGAGGGACAGCGATATTTCAAGGAGAACAATCTCTTGAACAAGACCTGCACCGGTTGTGTCAGGACCGTGGTAGAGGCACTGGAGGCCATCCTTTGAACATGAAGCCGCGCTTCGGGTGAAACCCAACGCAAAGCCGCCAGTTTTTTCTTTGCGTCTCCGCATCTCTGCGTTGAAAAATCAGATCACGGCATTTGCCGGGCGCGGATGGAATTCAGGCCGTCGCCAGATGCGGTTTCTTCGCGCGGGGCTGCACGTCCGGCACCGCCGGCCCGCGCGCCTGTTTGAAATGCACCGGTGCGCGCAGCAGCAGCGTGCCCAGGCACAAATCCGCCAGCGGCAACACCACGTTGAAATTCCTTCGCATGTAACGGTGATGCAGCAGGTGATGGCCGTTGAGCCGGAAGAAAATCCCCGACCGTTCCACCGGCCGTTTCTTCGGCAGATGCATGCACCAATGCATGTATTCATAAGCCGCGTAGTAACCCGCGCACGCCAGCAGCGCGCCGCAGGGGAAACCCCAACTGCCCAGGAAAAACGCGGCCATGACGAACGGCGACATCCCCACCACCACCAGCACCGGCCCGTTCCACCATGCCATCGGGATCGTTTTGGCGTCCTGCGCGTGAATCAAATGATACGTCTCGTCCGCGCGAAAGACGCGATGGTGCACCAGCGTGTGGCTCTCAAACGGATAACGGAACCTCCCCAGCGGCCGGTGCATCACGAACCGATGCAGCGTCCACTCGAAGAACGAGGCATAGACCGTGGCGACGACAAAACCGGTGGCCATCCAGAAAATAAAACCTGAAATCAGAGTCATGAAAGCTCGAGTATACTGGAAAACCTGCGCTAAGGAAGATAATTCGTGTTTTTAATTCAAGGCGGCTGACTGACCACCCGTGGGCGATTGAAGAATTGCTTTCAGCCCCGACTCTTTGAAAAGAATTAAGAAGCATTGACGATGCTTGTCTAAGGCGTATGTTTTTGGGCCTTATCCGCTGCCGCCGCTATTTCTTAACTTGAGGTGGAAACTTGCCTTGCATTATCGCTTTTAGATTAGATTGAAGGTCTGGTCCCCTTAGCTACCTTATCTGTGCCACCAAGCTTCACGTATTCATCGTGAGCCAGCTTCAAGCAACCTGACAAAGTTTTTTCCTCTATTGGTTTCTTGCATGACTCGATTGCAGCAGCTATTGCATTTGCGTCTGGGGTTACCAATTGAAAGCCACTTGGCTTTACAAATGCTGCGTCTCCGTTGGGGTTGTTATGCAAACGGATGATAAAGGGCTATTCGCACAAAATCAGGGCACGACGTGCCTAAATTTTGGGTGCAGGCGCGCGTTAAGCGGCACCGCCGCCAGCACGCCAAGGGGGGCTGCATGAATTTTCCGCAAGTCATGGGCATCATTACGGGTGTGCTGCAGTTCACCGTCGCCTGCTACGCCCTGCGACTAAATCGGATTTTCGGGACGGCGCGTGTGGGCTGGTCGCTGTTCTGGGCCTTTTCACTTCTGGCACTGATCCACCTGATTCAATCCGTAACGCCGTCCAATAACGGCGCACCGTTGGGGGTCGAGATTGAGGCGATATATTCGTTCATTTCGTTGTTGCTGCTGACCGGCATGGTTCACATCGAAACCCTGCTCAGGGAGCGCCTGCGGGTGGAGCAGGAAGAAGAACGCATACAGGCCGAATTGGAATCACAGGTCAAAGAGAAGACGGCACACCTGCGCAAGGCCATTGAGGATTTACAATCGGAAATTGCCGAACGCAAACAGATGGAGGCGGAGGTCGAGCGGACGCATAAAGAACTCCTCGCCGCTTCCCGTCAGGCAGGCATGGCGGAGATAGCCAACTGCGTATTGCATAATGTGGGCAACATGCTCAAGAGCGTCAACGTTTCCACAAGTCTGGTATCCGACCAGGTGAAGCAATCCAAAATCGCCAATGTCGCTCATGTCGGAACCCTGATACGCGAACACAAGGGGGACTTGGGTGATTTCATGGCGCATGATCCGAGGGGCCAAAAGCTACCCGTGTACATCGCGCAACTGGCCGAGTATCTGACGAATGAACAAACCACCCTTTCAATTGAACTTGAGTCCATCAAAAGGAACATTGAGTACATCAAAGAAATTGTGGAGATGCAGCAGAACTGCGCCAAACTGGCTGGCGTGACTGACACTTCAAAAGTCACGGCCTTCGTCGAAGCCACGATACGTAAAAATGCCGGCCTATCAGAGCAGCGCGACGCGCAGATTTCCCACAAATTCGAACCGCACGTCTCCGAAGCCGCTGTGAATTCTCACTAATGGGCGTCACGGGTCTCTGAAACGCTGTTCGGTTCTTGTGCGCCGCCGAGAGCAGTTTCAAGTATTTGCAGGAGGGAATTTGAATGTTCCACTTGGGATTTTCAGACGTTTTACGGGGCAGGCTTGGCTTCCTGGTGGTAAGCCCGACCGGATTTAAACAGTGCCAGCAACTGTTCATCCAGTGCCGCAAACTCGTCCTGCCCTTGCGCCAGAGCCATCGCGCGGACTTTCTGGATGGT
>JBEKMU010000178.1:0-3376 GCA_049523555.1 Verrucomicrobiota bacterium
AGGACCGGTTGGAGGCCGCCAGGTTCACCGTGCGCCGGCCCAGCGTCTGGCGCAGTCTGCTCAAGCGGACATTGGCCTTGAGCGCGGCGCGATGCGTTTCCTCGATCGGGGTGATGGCCTCGGTAAAAAAAATCTCCGACCGCTTGATGACCCCATCTTTGCTGCTGGAGGCTTCCAGTGCGGCGAGTGCTCCCTCGTGAATCCTAACCACGTCCAGCGTTTCCAGATCGAGGGCCACGGCCTGGCGTCCCAGCCCCAGCGCCGGCTGCAAGCTCGCCCGCGGGCCTTGCTGCAGGTGCTTTCGCAAGGCCGTCACATATCGTCGCGACAACGCGGTCAAATTTCGTTTCATATTGTATGTCGAATCCAGGCGCGACTCCCCGGGATGCTTGATCCCTCGATGGCGAGCCGCCAATCCCAATGCCACTATCAACTGATTGTCTCGATCTGGCTATGGGGTGAACACCCCAGGCGATTTTCCCCGTTTAATGGTAGGGACGTGTTGCTGCGCGTCCGTGTCTTGATTCAAGGCGGCCTTCGGAGACGAAGGCTGTTTTTTGTTTTCAAAGCCGGGGGTGAAACCTCAGGCCACGCGCACCATGCTGGAATTGCCACCACGGATGGATACGATTTTGATTTCGGCTTCGGTCAGGCCGTAGAGGCGATAGACAATTTCATCAATGAGTTGATCCGTGAAAGCAATTTGCGTTTCAAGCGGGACGAGTTCGTCTTTGGCTTTCTGAAAACGGGCGCGGATTTTTTCTTCATCGGAATCTTTGAGACGGAGTTTGTTGGCGCGGAAATGGGCGAAAATTTCGGCGGCTTCGAGCTCCCAAAACTCGTTGAGCTTGGTTTTGGGCTTCAAGGCGTGAGTGTCAATGTCGTGGAAATCTTTGAGGTCGGTCAGGAATTGCTTGGCGGCGGCGTGTTTCTCCCGGTTAAGGGCCGTCATCTGTTCAGCCAGAAAGGCAAGCAGGTCGTGGACGACATCCGCGCGTTCGGGTTTGGCAGCAAGCTGCTCGGCCACGAAGGCCAGCACACCGTCTCGGTTTCTATCCGACACACTGCGTTGGTAATCTTTCGCTTCGGCATGGAGATTTTCTACACGAAGCGCATCCGCGACGCAATCCTGCCGCCAAATCAGGACATTACCGCTGCGACCGGGACGGCGGAGGCCGCTTTCGGGGGGCGCCACCAACAACGCACGGTAGGGTTACACCCCATAGACAAAGGCCAACCCGTCGCGCAATTTGCTGCGCAACGATAAACGTCAAAACGCAACAATAAAAAGGATTCCCTATGGCAAAGAAAAGCAGAGGCGGCAGAATGACAGCAGCAAAAAGGCGCGCGGCGAAGGGGCGGGGTGGAAAAGGGCTGGTTAAGAATCGTCCCGCCGGTCGAAAGATCATGAGCACCTGAGAGCGCGGTGCAGTGATATCCGTATCTGAAGGCCGTTTCACGACGGCCTTTTTTGTATCGTTCCTGCCCCGCGACTACGGTGCTGGATCAGTTTTCGGAGAGTGCCGCCAGTAATCCACGGTAGGGTTACACCCCATAGTTAAAGACCGGCCCATCGCGTAGCGTACCCCGAAAAGTGATGGTGAATACCTTGCCATCAAAAACGAAAGACAAACTATGCATCTGTTATTATTCTCACCGGTTCTTGCCAGTGGCATCTGGATTGGCGGCGGCGTGGGCGGCCTCCTTCTCGTCATCGTCGTTGTGGTTCTACTGCTCCGTTAACCGCTGAGCCGTTCCGCCGAAGACTTAACCAGACCACGCGACCGAGCAACTCGATGCCATTATGAAAACTTTGTTTACGGCGGAAGCAATTTCCAAGGGCGGACGTTCGGGAACCATTCGGACACCGGACGGGCTGTTGGATGTCACATTGGGAAATCCGTTGGAGAAAGGCATCGAGAAGCGCGGCCCCAGCCCCGAGCTGTTGTTTGCGGGCGCGTATTCCGCCTGTTACCACGGCGCCTTGAGCAACGCGGCCAAAAAGCTCGGCACACCGGTCAAGGATTCCACGGTGCGGGCACTGGTGAGCCTGATCGAAGATGACCAAGGCGGTTACCGCCTGGCGGTGGAGCTGCATGCGCAACTCCCTGGAATCGATCGTGCCCAGGTTCAACGCATCATGGACGGAGCGCACAAAACCTGCCCGTATTCCAAAGCCCTGCGCGGTGACACTGCCGTCAAGCTGGTGGTGGACTAATCGGCAGAGGCAGCACGAGTGCTGCGGGAACACTTTTGCCGTCACGTTGGCGGCGAATCAAAACGAAAACAGCAAATCACGAACTATAAATATTATGACCACACTCGAAATCAAAGGCGACTGGAACATCACCAAGGGCAAGCTGAAACAGAAATGGGCCAAGCTCACGGATGTCGATCTCCAATACGCCGAAGGCAAGCAGGAAGAACTGGTTGGCCGGATTCAGAAGCGCACGGGCGAAACCCGCGAAGCGGTCGAAAAGGTGATCAAGGAATCCTGCTCCACCTGCTGCTGCCATTAAGCAGACATTCCGAGGCTGCGGATGCGCGAATACCGGAAGAACCGAACATGAAAGACCCAGTCTATAAACTCATCGAACTCACCGGCACCTCGACCACTTCCATCGAGGATGCCGTTGATAAGGCCATTAAACGCGCGCACAAAACCATCAAGAACCTGTGCTGGTTTCAGGTGGTTGAAACGCGCGGCAATATCAACCAGGGAAAGGTGCATCACTGGCAGGTGACCATCAAACTCGGCTTCGCCGTGGAAGGCTGAGCGCATCCGGACCTGGAAATCTGCGGACTACCTTTAAATATTTATGACGAAAGAAAACATCACTACAGGATTGAATATAACTCGCGAACAGATGATTCAACTGTTGAACGAGGATTTGGCGGGGGAATATCAGGCGATCATTGCCTACACCGTGTACAGCCAGGTGCTGAAGGGTGCCGCCTACACAGACATTGCGCGGGAGTTGGAAGCGCACGCCGGGGAAGAACTGGCGCATGCCATAAAAATTGCTAAACAGATTGATTATCTGGGCGGCATGCCGGCCGTGACGCCCAAGCCGGTCAAAACCTCAAATGACCCGGTCGCCATGCTGCGCGCAGATCTGGAGAACGAACGGGAAACGGTGGGGCGTTATCGCGAGCGCATCCGCCAGGCCGAGGCGATGGGGGAATTTGCGTTAAGCGAGACCTTGCGCGCGATCATCGTGCAGGAGCAGGAGCATGAAATTGATTTGAGCGCGGCGCTGGACATCAACGTGCCTCTCCCTAAAAAGCCTTAGGACAGAATAATTGTGGAAACCAAGTAAAGAGTATCTATACCTCAAGGAATGCGCCACTTGTATGAAACCTTCTTCCGAGAATA
>JBEKMU010000179.1:0-3245 GCA_049523555.1 Verrucomicrobiota bacterium
GCCCATCCGTTTGCGGCCATTGACATGGCGCTGGTGCACAACGGCGACTTCGCCAATTACCATTCCGTGACCGAATATCTCAAGCAGCGAAATATTTATCCGCAGTTTCTCACCGACACGGAAGTGTCCGCGCTGTTGTTCGACCTGTTCACCCGCACCTACCGTTATCCGCTGGAGTACATCATCGAGGCCCTGGCGCCGACCACGGAGCTGGACTTCGACCGCCTCGATCCGGAGAAGCAGAAAATTTACCGGGCCATCCAGGCCACCCACATCCACGGCTCGCCCGACGGCCCGTGGTTCTTCATCATCGCCCGCACTCTTGCCCCAAAGAAGCAATTCCAGTTGATGGGCATCACCGACACCGCGATGCTCCGGCCCCAGGTGTTTGCCTTCTGCGACGGCGAAGTCCAGGTGGGCCTGATTGCCTCGGAAAAACAGGCCATCGATGCCACGCTCCTGAGCCTGTCGAAGGATGACAAACGCATCTGTCCCGTGGCGGACCGCTACTGGAACGCGCGCGGCGGCAGCCATGACGACGGCGGAGCGTTCATTTTCGATCTGCAAAAAAATCCGGCCGGCAAAATGCGGATCACGTGCACAGACAAGTTCGGCAAGCAGGTTGACCTGCCAGGAGATGCCGAGCCGTGTGATTTTTCCCAGGGATTTTCGTTGTCCTCTGAATCTGAGGAGTCTTTACAGACAATCATCAGCGAGCGATTTTTGCCTGGCCGGGCCCTGGCGATTTTTGAAATGATTCGCGAGCTGATGCCGCAATGGACGTTTGACGAACTCCGCCTGGCGTGCCAGCAAATTATTAATCAGGCGAAGGACGCTTCCAAGACGGCCACGGCGATAGAAGTCTTTGCCCTGCTTAATGACCGAAGATACGCAACCGGCCGGAAGAAACGCAGCCATATCCTCCATATCGTTCGCAGCGGATTGAACAAGCTGCTCGGCAACATACCCGGCCTCGGCGTGAAGAATGCCTACGATGGCGCGCATCGTCTGGTTGATTTTGAGACACGCGGCAGTCTGCGGGGGCCGCAAGGCAAGGAAACCACCCTGGTGATTGACGCTGCCCTTTTTCCACCCGAAGGCAACGACTGCGACGCGGCGCTGCTGGTGGACGCCTACATGAAAGGGTGGCGGCATTTTATCAGTTTCAATTGCATCGGCCAGCGATTCGTCGGCTGCGGCCTGGGCCCGGACACGGACGAGGTGACCATAGATGTTTATGGCAGCAGCGGCGATTATCTTGGTTCCGGTCTCGATGGGCTGACGATCACCGTGCACGGCAATGCCCAGGACCAGTTGGGCCAGATCATCAAGCTGGGGAAAATGGTCATCCACGGCGACGTGGGCCAGACATTTATGTATGGCGCCAAAGGCGGCGCTGTCTTTGTGCTGGGCAACGCGGCCGGAAGACCTCTCATCAATTCCGTTGGCAGACCCAAGGTGGTCATCAACGGCACCTGCCTCGATTTCCTCGCCGAGTCCTTCATGGCCGGCGACCCTCATCACGGCGGCGGTTTCGTTGTATTAAACGGGGTCAAATTCGATGATGACGGACAATTGGTCCCGCTGCCCGAGCCGTATCCGGGCTGCAATCTGTTCTCCCTCGCCTCGGGCGGGGCCATTTTCGTCCGCGACCCGCAGAAGACGCTGGTGGACCAGCAGTTGAACGGCGGCAAATTTGCCCGGCTGACCGACGCCGATTGGGAGTTGATCCTGCCGTACTTGGAAGAGAACCAGAAACTTTTCGGGATAACCGTCGAACAGCTTTTGACCGTAAACGGCAAACGGCTCCAGCCAGCACAGGTCTATCGCAAGGTCGTTCCCGGCAATCTCAAGGCCATTGCCTCGGAGGAAACTGACGAAGTCCAAGCGGAAGAATTGATTGAAGATCTGGCCGTGAAATAGCGGGAGAATATTACAGTGATAACCATCAAGAAAAACAAAACCAGCCGCGGCCTGAAGGACGCCGTCGAGCTGTTGTCCGGTGTGGACCTGAGCGTCTGTTTTCAGTGCAAGAAATGCTCCAACGGTTGTCCGGTGGCCAAACTTACCAAGTCCCGGCCCTCGGAAATCATGCGGCAATTGCACCTGGGCGCCGGTGATGAACTGCTGGCCAGCGACCTCGTCTGGATGTGCGTCTCATGTGAGACCTGTTCGACCCGCTGCCCGATGGGCATTGATGTGGCGGCGGTCATGGACGCGTTGCGCCGGCTGGCCATCGAACGGGGAGCGCCGAAGCCGGAAGGCAATGTGCCGCTGTTCAACCGCGCCTTTTTGAAGACGGTCGAAACCTTCGGCCGCACCTACGAGATCGGCATGATCGCCGCCTACAAACTCGGCACGGGGAAATTGATGAACGACACGGAAAAATTCCCGGCCATGCTCAAGAAGGGAAAAATCGCGCTGCTGCCGCCCCGGGGCGGTGACCGGAAGACCGTGAAACGCATTTTCCGGAAAATCAAGGAAAGCAAAGAGGCCAAAGCATGAAATACGCCTATTATCCCGGATGCTCGGCTGAATCCACGGCCCGCGACATGAACCAGTCGTCCCTGGCGGTCGTCAAGGCGCTGGGCATTGATTTCGAGGAACCCAAGGGTTGGACCTGCTGCGGCGCCACCGCCGGACACCAGACCGACCGCCTGCTGTCCGTGGCCCTCCCCGCCGCCAACCTGGCCAAGGTCCAGGACATGAAGCTGGACATGGTCGTCAATTGCGCCGCCTGCTACAACCGGATGAAAGTGGCCAACCACGAAATCTCGGCGCATTCAGAAATCCGCCAGGGTGTCCGCAATGCACTCGACCGGGATTACGACGGCTCGGTCAGGGTCCGCCACCTGGTCGAGGTGCTGCTCGAAGATGTCGGCCTGCCGGCCATCACCAAGTCCCTCAAACGTTCGCTGAACGGCCTCAAGGTGGCCTGCTATTACGGCTGTCTGCTGGTTCGTCCGCCGGGGATTTTGAAATTTGATGACCCGGAAAATCCGACGTGCCTCGACCGCCTGGTCACCGCGATGGGCGGCCAGAGCCTTGACTGGCCCTGCAAGGTCGAATGTTGCGGCGGCGGTTTGGCGCTGTCGCGGACGGATGTGGTGGTCCAGCTCACCGAGTCCATTCTCGACATGGCCGTCCGCGCGGGCGCCGATTGCATCGCGGTCAGTTGTCCCATGTGCCAGGTCAACCTTGATTTGCGGCAGCAGGACATCAACCAGCAGACCGGCAAGAACTAT
>JBEKMU010000180.1:0-3245 GCA_049523555.1 Verrucomicrobiota bacterium
ATCGGCTGTTCGGGACTCCGGTCGGGCTTCGCCCTCCCTCCGTCCCGAATAGCCGAACAAAACATCAAACCAATGGCAGAATTCTACTTATGAAGTGTCCAGCTATTGGGGTCAGGTCAAGGCAACTCCCGTTTACTAACACATTAGGCAATTCTTCATTACCGACTCCCTTCCAACTGCGTAATAGAATTTCACGCCTTACAATTTTATGCCAAGGAAGCGACGGAATCTCAACCTTAACCATTATACCAAGCATGTTTCCGACGTTCAGAACAAACCATCAAATATCCGTAGAGATTACTCGCATAGGGATTATTCTAAGTATTCCCTATGGACCGGGGACAAACGAACAACAGCCTTTTACAAATTACACAAAATCTATTGACAAATCATTGCGAACCTTGGTTGAGGCACAAGACGAACAATTCCATTTAACCATACAAACAAACACACCATAAGAAATAATGCACCTAAAAGAAGCCAGAGAAAAAGGCAAATTGAATCAATTTGCCAGCGAGCATGAGAAAAAATATCCGCCCGCCAGCAAAAAGCATTTTCACGCCGTCTTGAAATCTATGGCTTTGGGAACTGCTCAAGTGGAATAACGACCATCAACCTTGTGATGCACCATGACCCATTGACAGTGAATAGGGGACGGCACGCGTAAATCGTAAATCGCCCATCGTAAATCCAGTTGCCTACACCGTCATGATTTCCTTTTCCTTGTGGACGAGGTGTTCGTCAAGCTTGGCGATGTATTGGTCGGTCAGTTTTTGCAAATCCTTTTCCGCCTGTTTCTCCTCGTCCTCGGTGATGCCGCTGTCGTGGACGTGCTTTTTCAACAGTTCCATCGCGTCGCGCCGCACGTGCCGGATGGCCACGCGCCCGTCCTCCGCCATTTTTTTGGATATTTTCACGAATTCCTGCCGCCGTTCCTGGCTCAATTCCGGAAACACGAGCCGGATGATTTTGCCTTGAATCGCCGGCATGAGACCGAGGTTCGCCTTTTGAATCGCCTTCTCAATCGGATGCAGCGAGTTGAAGTCCCACGGTTGGATCACCAGCATCCGCGGTTCCGGCGTGGTGATGCCCGCCAGTTCGCGAATGCGCATTTGCGCGCCATAAACCTCCACCGTGATGTTCTCGACCAAAGCCCCCGAAGCCTTGCCCGTGCGCACACCCGCGAACTCGTTTATGACCACCTGCTCGGTCTTGATCATTTTGTCCTCTGCTTCCAGCAAAATATCGTCGAGTGTCATAGGTGCCACATGCTAGCAAATCCGGAATGGACTGTATAGAGGCAAACCCCTGCAAAACTCAGCCGCAGATGAAATCATCAACCGCGAGCGACGGCTCAACACGACCCCCATCGCTCCTTGTGCCGCTTCGATAGCCTGTGTGACACGGTTATTTCGTCCCTGGGTTGTCGGTGAATTCAATCACATCGGCTGTAATGGACAGTTGGGGAATGGAAAACAAAATCAGATACACGGTGGATTTGTCTTCCATCTCGTTGGCCAGGGCCACCGCTTTGTTAGTCAGCGGCTCATGCACGGAGGCATAAAGAGCGCGTTTGGCATCCGCGTAATGCGGACTGGCAAAAGGAATCAAGCCCAAAAGCCGGAAACCGTAACTTTCCCCCTTGGCGCCACCCTGAATAAGCCGGTAATTTTTCCCGGAGAGGGAAACTGCCGTGGCGGCGCCTTGTGGTCTGTTCTCGATGCGAGACGAAGCGCATCCTGCGGCAAGGCACAAGAGAATTGAACAGGCTCCTGTCAGAACCAGCCTTTTGAAAATCATTTCGTGTGGTTTCATGTTTGTGATTATTTTGTCCGCACCGGTCTGGGGAGGTGATGACCCGAACACAGCTCCGTCAAAGCGCGTTCATTTGATTCGTCAATCATCTCTGCGCCTGCAAGAATAACACTTGAAAAGTGATTTTGGCAAGTGTTTTTGGGGAATCCAGCCAGCCCCAACGCCGGACACGGAGAATCTCCCACGGACGGGAAGGCGCAGCCTGACCCATTGCACCGAACCATGCACGTTGCTAAGCTGCCAACCGTGGCGGACATCGTTTTAACCACGCTCAACGCGAAATACATCCACGCCGCGTTCGGCCTGCGCTATCTGCTGGCCAATCTCGGCGAACTGCAACCGCGCGCGTGCCTCGCGGAATTCGACATCCACCAGCGTCCGCTCGACATCGCGGAGGCCCTGCTCGCGCGCAATCCCAAAATCATCGGCTTCGGCATTTATATCTGGAACGTCGAACCAACCGCCGAAGTCATCGCCGCCATCAAATGCGTCCGGCCCGACATCAAAATCATCCTCGGCGGCCCGGAGGTCAGCTACGAAACCGGGGAACAAAAAATCGTTCAACTCGCCGACCACGTCATCACCGGCGAAGCGGATTTGAAGTTTGCGGAGGTATGCAGGGTTTTATTGGAACGCCGGTCTCCTGACCGGCACGAAAACGTTGGAGTTCAATCCCGCGCTGTGCGGGATTGTTCAGATGGCACGCTAAAGCGTGAACTCCAACACGCCGATTCGGAGATCGGCGCGCCGCTGCCCAAAATCATTCCCGTGGAGTTGCCGGACTTTTCGCAAATCGTCCTGCCCTATGACCTCTACACCGACGACGACATTGCGCACCGTATTATCTACGTCGAGGCGTCGCGCGGCTGTCCGTTCACGTGCGAATTTTGCCTGTCATCGCTCGACATCCCGGTGCGGCAGGTCCCGCTGGCGGCCGTGTTCGAACAATTGCAACGGCTGCTCGACCGCGGGGTGAAACAGTTCAAGTTCGTTGACCGCACGTTTAACCTCAATGTCGGCGTCAGCAAAGCCATCCTTGAATTCTTTCTTGCACGTTATCAACCCGGCCATTTCTTCCATTTTGAAATGATTCCCGATCGCCTGCCGGAATCGTTGCGCGCAATCATCGCCAAATTCCCGCCCGGCGCGCTGCAATTCGAGGTGGGCATCCAGACGTTCAACGAGGAAGTCAGCGGCTTGATCAAGCGCCGGCAGAATTACGAAAAGCTCGCCGATAATTTCCGTTTCCTGCGCAATGAAACCGGCGTCCACATCCACGCCGATTTGATTGTCGGGTTGCCCGGTGAAACACTGGAAAGTTTTGCCGCCGGGTTCGACCGGCTCATCGCGCTCGGTCCGCAGGAAATTCAGGTGGGCATTCTGAAACGGCTGCGCGGCACGCCGATTGTCCGGCACGACGCCGAATGGCA
>JBEKMU010000181.1:0-3129 GCA_049523555.1 Verrucomicrobiota bacterium
ACCAGCAGGTCGGCCCTACCATGTTGGCAAACTGTATGAACGCAAACAGTCATGAGTAAAAACGGCGACAAGAAAATCGGCGCGGTGCTGGTGCAGGGCGGCGGCATTGCCGGTGTCCAGGCAGCGCTCGACCTGGCCAACAGCGGCTTCAAGGTCTATCTCGTCGAGCGCGACGCCGCCATCGGCGGCATGATGGCGCATCTGGACAAGACCTTTCCGACCGGTGATTGCGCCACCTGTATCGTTTCGCCCAAGCTCGTTGAATGCGCACGGAACCTGAACATCGAAATCCTGACGCTTTCCGAACTCGTCGGGCTGGAAGGCGAACCGGGCCATTTCAAGGCCACTGTCCGGCGGCATCCGCGGTATGTCATCGAGGACAAATGCACTGGTTGCAGTGAATGCACACAGGTCTGTCCCGTGGACATACCGGACGAATTCAACCGCTGTCTGGGGACACGAAAAAGTATTGCCAAACTGTATGCCCAGGCCACGCCCAACATATTTGGCATTCTCAAAAACGGCCACTCGCCCTGCAAGCTGAAGTGCCCGGCCCGGGTAAACGTCCAGGGCTACGTCCAGCTCATCAAGCAAAAGGAATATCTCAAAGCGGTCGAGCTCATCCGCCAGCGCAACCCGCTTTCGGCCATCTGCGGCCGCATCTGCACGCATCCCTGCGAGTCCGAATGCACGCGGGGCAAGGCCGACGATCCCATTGCCATCCGGCTCCTGAAACGGTTCGCCTCCGACCAGGAAATGGAAATGCTCGAAGCGGGCAAGCTGGCCCTGCCGGAGGAAAAGACTCCCGCGCCGGACGCGGAAAAGGTGGCAATAATTGGCGGCGGCCCGGCGGGACTCACCGCGGCCAACGACCTTGCTGATGCCGGCTTCGCGGTCACAGTCTTTGAAGCGATGCCCGCCGCCGGCGGCATGCTTCGCTACGGCATTCCTGAGTATCGGCTGCCCAAGAAGGTGCTCGACCACGAAATCGAAATCATCCGCCGCAAGGGCGTCAAGTTCGTCTATAACTGCCGCATCAGCCGGGATGTCACCGTCCAGACGCTCCAGAAGGATTATGCCGCGGTCTTCATCTCGGCTGGCGCCCAGAAGAGCCGCAAACTCCGCGTGGAAGGCGAGGAAATCAAAGGTGTCCTTCATGGCATTGAATTTCTCCGGGACGCCGGTTCGGCGAACAAACCCGCCGTGAAAGACCGGGTGCTGGTCATCGGCGGCGGCAATGTGGCGGTGGACGTGGCCCGGACCGCCCTGCGCCTGGGCGCCAAAAAGGTCGAACTGATCTGTCTCGAACAGCGGAAGGAAATGCCCGCCTACCCCGAGGAAATCGAGGCCACCCTGGCGGAAAACATTAAAATTCGCGATGGCTGGGGCCCCAAACGCATCCTCGGCAACGGCTCCGTCACCGGTATCGAGCTTAAACGTTGCACCCGGGTTTTTGACGAACAGAAACGGTTCAGCCCGGCCTACGACGAAAACGATCTCGTCACGGTCGAAGCCGACCAGATTATCGTCGCCATCGGGCAGATGGTGGATGAACAGCTTGTTGAACACATCAACGTCCAAAACGAACGCGGCTGTTTCAAGACCGACCCGGTTACCGGCCAGACTTCCATCGAAGGCATTTTTGCCGGGGGCGACAATGCCTCCGGTCCCGCCTCCGTGATTCATGCCGTGGCCGCCGGCAAACGGGTCGCCGAATCCATTGAACGATACTTGAACGGCAAAGAATTGCTGGGCGACAGGTTCGAGGAAAGCCTTCGTCCGATTCCCCCGGCCTTTCTGCCCACGCTCGATAAAGTCGAAAAAAAGTCCCGGCCCCGGGCGAAAGAACTGGCCCCGGCCAGCCGTGTGGGAAATTTTGACGAGGTTGAAATCGGCCTCACGGAGGAACAGGCCCTGGCGGAAGCCGAACGTTGCCTGAACTGCGCCCTGTGCTCGGAATGCAATCGGTGCGTCGAAACCTGCAAGCAACACGCCATTGACCACGCCATGCGGGAGCGGACGGTCACCCTGAAAGTGGGCGCGGTTCTTCTGACTCCGGGTTTCAAGGAGTTCGATGCCTCACGCAAAGGTGAATTCGGTTACGGTCGCTATGCCAACGTTGTCACCAGCGTCCAATTTGAACGGATGCTGTCCGCGGCCGGACCGTTCGAAGGCCATGTCATCCGCCTGTCCGACGGACGCGAGGCGAAACGCATCGCTTGGATCCAATGCGTCGGTTCGCGCGATTCGACGTGCGGCAACGAATATTGCTCCTCCATCTGCTGCATGATGGCCACCAAACAGGCCATGGTCGCCGGCGACCACGTCGAAGGGCTGGACGCGACGATTTTCTACATGGACATCCGCGCCCACGGCAAGGATTTCGACCAGTATTACGAACGCGCCCGGGCGAAGAAGAACATCCATTACGTTAAAAGCATCCCCTCCCGGATTGTTCAGTTGCCCGGCAGCAGGGACCTGCGCGTTTCGTTCCTCGACGAAAACAGCCAACTGTCGCAGAAGGAGTTTGACCTGATTGTGTTGTCCGTGGGCATGGAACCGCCGCACAGCATGGCGGGCATGGCCGCCTGCCTGGACATCAAGCTCAATGAATTCGGCTTCTGCGACACCGACCGGCTCCAGCCGTTGTGCACCTCCCGGCCCGGTGTGTTTGTCGGCGGCACCGCCCAGGAACCCAAGGATATTCCCGAGACCGTCACCCAGGCCAGCGGCGCGGCGTCCATGGCCATGGAACTGCTCGCCTCGGCCCGCCATTCGCTCATCACCAAAAAGAGCTATCCCACCGAACACGATGTCACGGACGAGGAACCGCGCCTGGGCGTGTTCGTCTGCCACTGCGGCATTAACATCGCCGGGATCGTGGACGTCGAGCAGGTGGTCAAACGCATCGAGCACGAGCCGAACGTGGTTTTCGCGTCGCACTCCCTGTTCACCTGTTCGGACACCAGCCTGTCGAACATCAAGGACATGATCCGTCAACACCGGCTCAACCGCATCGTGGTCGCCTCCTGCACCCCGCGCACGCATGAGCCGTTGTTCCGCGAAACGCTGCGCGAAGCGGGCCTGAACCCTTACCTGTTCGAATTGGCCAACATCCGCGACCAGTGT
>JBEKMU010000182.1:0-3036 GCA_049523555.1 Verrucomicrobiota bacterium
TAAATCGGGCGCCCCGGCAGCCGCCGCACCAGCAGACCATAGGTGGTCACGTCGCCCTGCCCGCTGTGGATGAGAAACAGCGGTCGTCCGGCGTCCGCCGCGCGCAACGGGACCAGTGGACTCGGCGATGGAATCACCACATAGCCGGCGACCAGCCCGGCCAACCGTTCAATGGTGCTGTACTCGACCAGTGTTGAAGGCGACAGGGACGCGCCAAACGATTCCTCAATGCGCGCCAGCACTTCGACGGACTGAATGGAAGTTCCGCCCGAATCAAAAAAATCATCATGCCGGCCGATCCGCGGCAGACCCAAAACCGACTGCCAAATCCGCGCCAATTGCGATTCGACGATGTCCCGTGGCCTCGCCCCGCGACGCGCAGGAGACCTGTTTCCAGGCGGCGGCGACAGTGCCTGCCGGTCAATTTTGCCGTGCGGTGAGAGTGGAAATTTTTCGAGGAAGATGAAGCGGGCAGGCACCATGTAACCGGGTAGAGTGGAGCGCAATACGCGCCGCAACGTTTCCGCGGTGCATTTCCGTCCGGCGCGCAGAACCACGTATGCGACAAATTGAGTGTCATGGTTCGGCGTCTCACACGTGCCGACAACGGCCCCCTCCACCTCGGGTTGATGGACCAGAGCGTCTTCGATTTCAGACACCTCGATCCGGTAGCCATGAACCTTGACGCGCGCGTCCTTGCGTCCCATGAACATGAGCGAGCCGTCCGCCATGCGACGACCAAGGTCACCGCTGTGAAAAGCCCGAACGCCATTGGGCCCGCGACCGTCGGAGAAACACCCGGCGGTCAATGATGCGTTGCGCCAGTAACCCGGCGAAAGATAACGGCTCCTCACGGCGATCTCACCAGTTTCACCGTCGCGGACCTCCCGACCGTTTTCATCCAGGAGCAGAATCTCCAGACCTGGCGCCGTCCATCCTGCCGGCAGCCGGCCCGGCGCAACGCGGTCGTTTTGCGTGAAGCGGAGTTGGGTGACATTGCCGGTTTCCGTCGAGGAAAGCGTGTTAAACAAGACGCACCCGGCGGTGAAATGTTTCTGGTAAATCGCGAAGTCATCCGAAGTGGCGGGTTCGGAGGCAAATCGCACCAGCCGCACAGTGGGCAAGCATTCACCGTTTTTCAACGTTCGAACGAAATGGCGGAAGATGGATACCGACGAAACGAAAACCGTGATTTTGTTTTCCTTCATCCAGTCCGCCAGGTCAGCGACGCCTTTTTCAACCATCGGAAACGGACATAACGCCGCGCCGTTCAGCAAGGCACACCACATCGTGCTCAAGCCCTGACCGCCGCTTGGCGAAGCGAGCAAGGTAATGCGATCTTCCGGCTGCAACCGCATTCCCCGTGAAAGTCGAAACACATTGTGGACGATGTTGCGGTGCGTTTGCATGACGCCCTTTGGCCGGCCCGTCGAACCAGAAGTAAAAATGATGAAGGCCACCGCATCCGGAGCGACTTTGATTTCGGGATCATGAGCCGGGCCGGTCAAATGTTCTTCAAAGTGAACAATGCGCTGATTATTTTCAACGATTTGGGCCGCGAGTTCACGGTTCGCCGAATCCGTGATGATCGCGCCCGGTTCCGCGTCCTCCAAAATTTGTTTGAGACGCGCCGGTGGATCGGTCGGATTCAGCACGACGACAATTCCTCCTGCTTTGAGAACGGCAAGCATCGCGGCCATGAGCGGCGTATCGTGCCGCATCAGCAACGCCACGCGGCCGCCCACCGCACCGCCGCGGCTAACCAGCGCGTGGGCGAGCTGGTCGGCGGAGGTGTTCAAGTCTGTGTAAGCCGGCTGCCACTCACCTGTGCCGATGGCCGGGCGCGACGGATGCCGGGCCACGATTTGCGCGAAACATTCGGGAAGGGACTGTTCCACGTTGCCCCAATTTTCATCGGCTACAATTCCGTTGATCTCGCCCTGGGAATTATTTTTCCCTTCGGGTAATCCCAAATGGGTTGGCGGGGGAACCGGCAAAAGGTGATCAAGCCCCACGAATTCGAACAACACCCGCGCCGGGTCCAACGATTTGACCCGGCCCGCGAAGCGGCCGCGGCCGACGGCAAAACCGTCCGGCGCGGTCGTTTCGAAGTGGACCTCCTCAAACCTTGTCCGCCGGAAAAGCTCCCGAATCACCGGGACCTGCTCGCGGCCCTTATGCATTACCAGGTGCCGGTTCCAGATGGTCCAGCCGCCCTTCCGGCAGAGCATGGGCAGACTTTCGATCAAGCGGGGAACATCTTTATGGCGCAAGTGGCCGAGAAAACCGGAAAGCAAAACAAGATCCGCCGGCACCGCGCCGGCATAATTACCCGCCTGGGTGGCATCGGCCTCGAGGAATCGAAGTTGCCGCCCCAAGCCGGCTTGTTCCGCCGCCGCCTTGCCCCGCGCGATGGATTCCGCGTGATTGTCGAGGAGCAAGGCGGTGACATCATTCCGTCTCGGATGACTTTGCACCGCACCGATCACATCACGGCCATCGCCGGCGCAGACGCTGACGATCTGAATTGGGCCGGGCGGACAGTCATTGAGCGTCGCGACGATCTGCTCACGGACAATCCGCAGCCGCGTCTGGAGGCTGTGAAAACTGTCGTATTGCTTGTACCACTCGTTCCAATCCATATGGTTTTAATCCGGTCGCGGCTTGGTTTCACTAGAGCGACTGTTTCGCAACCAAGTTTGGCCATTGGGTGTTCTTTCGGCGAGTTCCAGACAGACCTGCAATTGCCGAGCCAGTTCATCCACCGCCGGCCGGCCAAACAGCCCGGAGCGATTACCGGAGATGGTAATGACGTGGGTCTCTTGCACGTGGTGGCGCATCAGGAGACGAAGGTCTTCCCGTGAAAACTTTGTGTCGGCAGTGATGAACAATGTCATGGCGCCGGGATAAAAAGCGGGTTTGTAGGAACGATTCGCGCGACTGTTCATGTTCGCCACGAAACGCCGATATGCCGGCAACCAGCGCGCGTCGCGTCCCCGACCGGCAGCGCGAACAATTGACCAGCGCAACATCCGG
>JBEKMU010000183.1:0-5597 GCA_049523555.1 Verrucomicrobiota bacterium
TTCGCGACGTCCGCGGAATTGGCGGTGAGTCGGGACAGGTCGAGTGTGTTGACATACATGCCGTTGCTGCCGGTTGTGCCGTAGAAATGGAAGAGCGGCGGCAGTTGAGAATGCGGATTTTGAGCCGACAACACCAGCTTGCCGATGGCCACGTTGTTGATGAAACCGGCCCAGTTTGGCCCGCGGTCCTGCCCGGCCCAGGCATGGTCAATTTCGCCGTTGTCCGCGGACGCGATGCTGGTAATGGTGGAGCCGAGCAAATCCCCCCCGTTGGTCGGGAAGAGCCACAAATTGAATCCGTTGTAGCACGTGAAAGAGCCTGCCGTCCCGTTGTCGGACAAGATACTGGCCACGGTGAAATTCAGCGCGCCGTAGGCAAAGAGAGCCGCGGGGTCAAACACCAAGGTGTTGGCAGAGAGATTGATATCGTTTGCTGAACGAATTGAATTGGCGGAGAGATAGTAAACTTGCCCTAAATAAGAGAAATAGGGAGAGGCGGGAGGACCGGTGATTTTAATGGACTGGGCCGTGGCGGAGAAATCTCCACAAAACGTATAGTTGATCCCGTTGATAATCTGAAGGTCGAGGCAGCGAATTGTTTGATCGCCCGAAACAATTATTCCCGGCATATTGGTGGATACTCCGCTGTTGATAAATTCCGAATAGGGCACGGCCGTGTCGTCCCCGAAATGTGCGGAGTTCGCAATGTAGAGATACCCGTAATTGGTGAAATAGAGAAGGTTTGGCGCCATGGTAAAGACCCAATCCCGAATGGGCGAGGCGACAAACGCCGTCCCGGCGATGGGATTCGCCGCGAAAAAGCCGGGGAAGGTGAGAAGTCGCGGGATCGCTGATGACGATGCTTCCCGGAGAATTGGTTGCCGCAGAATTGGTGCTGTGCAGGCGCAAATCCTGAATTATCACCGGGATCTGGGCCGAAAGATTGGTCGCATCCAAAATCAGGATGGAAAACCTTTCCTGAACAAAATTGGTAAAGGGAGTGTAGAGATAGACAACATTTGTCTGACCGAGAGGATTGACAGCATTCGAACGGGTATAGTTATTAAACTGGACGTCCATCTGGTTGGTCCAAACGGCGCTAAATGCGGAAATATTTCCCTGAAAGCGGGAAACATATTGATTGACAAAATTGGTGATATTCAAATAGCCATTCGTCGAGCCGAGGTCCAAGCTCAAATTCTGGCAATCCAAGACGGCGTTGCCGTTGGCAATGTTTACCACGTTGCCCGCCCGGATGGTAATTTCGCTCAAAGCCGTCGCGCGCATTCTGGTAAGGTCCAAATTGTTCGCATAAACACCAATCCGGCCGGGCAAGTTCGTAATCGCGGCCTCGCTGAGTTCCGCAGCCAGATTGTCAATGAAGGCGGAATAGGCGGCAGCGCTGACCGCGACCACGTTATTGGTGAAGGTCGGCTGGTAGAAAAAGTTGGGTGCGGCCGTGCCCGCGCCGGGAACCCCGGAGCCAAACGCAGACAGGCCGGTTTGGAGCAAAACCGGATCTGATCGGGACACCAGATAATTGGCCGGGCGATATTTGGGAGCGGTGCAGTAATAACTGGGGTTAAAATTCGTATCGGTTACCAGCGAATTATTCGTGGCCGCAGCCAACAAATCAACCAGGTAAATATAGTTGGTCTGCACCGCGAGCGTTATTACATTCGTGAATGGCGCCCCCAACTGCACGGCAATGATTTGGGGAGAATTGGTGGAAACACCTGAAAATCTTATTTGTGCCGTTATCCCACTATTGGTGTTGATGCGGACAAACACCGCCTGGTTGATTACATTCGTGGCCAGGACGGTGGTGGTGGTCGAACCATCGTTGTTGGTATAGGTCACGTTTTGGGTGCTCACCACCATGTTCGTCGAGCCAATCAAGTTGGGGATGATGATCTCGCCCGCGAGCGGGCCTGTGTCAAGGTTGGTCGAGCAACCGTTCTGGAAGTTTGGATCATGCACGGTGTAAGCAGGCACGGTCACGCTCGTCCCATTCCAGAGCGCCGAGCTGTCTATGTTCAATCCATTGGTTTGTCCCCAAGCAGTGCTATAGACAGCGATGTCTGACGTAAAATTTGTCCCGTTGATGCCCGGCGGCTGGCCGTAGCAGAAGAAGCTGGTGATTGGCATGATTTCCAGTTGGCTGCGAGAAAGACTCACATTCCCACCAGTCAACTTGATCTCGCCATTGGCACTGGCAATCAGCGTGCCTTTATTGACGATATTCGTGGCCGATATCCACAAAAAACTCACCGGATACCTGTACAATGTTACTGGATTCGCAACGCAGAGATCCTCCGCCTGAATCATCGCACTGGCGCTGTTATTGACAAAGTTCGCCGACATGCCGCGTCCGCCGTTGGGAAGCGGTCCATGATCGAATTCCCAGCCCACCGAGCCGGTCATGGAGCCAACGTTGGTGTAGTTAAGGGTGTTGGCGGTTTGGTAGGGGTATGGTGAAGTAAAAATATCCCAACTCCCCGAGTTGTAGAAATTAGTCGCGTTAACTTGGGGCGGGATTCCAGAAATTGTGCCGTTATTGACGTATATTGATTGTTGCCCCCTCACGGCAAACGGCGCCAGCATCAAGCCAAACGCCAGGGCCAATCCCCATTGCCTAGCGCAGTTCGGGCGGTTCATCGGGTGATTTACGAATTCCATACTGCTCAGTAAACGGTAATAAAATAGTTCAATGACTCGACTCGATTCGCCGAATCGGTCAATTGAATGGTAAATACATACACGCCGGGGGAATTGTTGGTCACCATGCCCGAAACTACGCCGTCGGTGGACAATGTCAAGCTTTGCGGCAATTGATGGTAGAAAAAGATATGACCCGGCCCGCAAGTGTGGCAATGTTTCTGCGTGAAAAGGCCAACAAAGAAGCGCAAAGGCGATGCTGTGCAGGTAGCGCACAGCGTCATGCGGGACGTGATTGCGTTGAGCGAGAAGCCCGTTTCGGCTGTCAAGCGGCCAAGCAAACGGGTTCGACGATAAGCCCCGCCAGTTCTTCCAAGCTCCAAACGTGGTCTGCGATTCCGCTTTCCATTGCCGGTGTCACACGCAAGGTTTGATGAATCCGGCAAAAATTGTAGTGCATCATGGAAAGTGCAATCGCGTGTTTATGATTTTCAACTTTCTTGCTGAAAGCGTTGGTCAATCTTGTGAGCCTGCGGTTGCTCATTCGCCAAGTGAGGTTTGAACGCTCAACGTAGCTCGTCGAAATCAAATCCCGGTCAGGCGAACCGCAACGGGTTACTTTATGCGCCCCGATGCAGACTGGTGGGCTGTATTTGCCAGATGGCTTGGCCTCGTATTGCTTTATCAACATGGCATAATCCACATTACAGCCAAATCCACGTTCAACGGCATCGGTGTATGCGGAGTGCCCATCGCTGGTCAATTGAACACGGTCTTTCAACCGGCTGGCAAGGTCGGCAATAAACCACTTGGCCGCGCCATTGCCGCGACTTCCTACGTAGTAAGACGGAATCAGCTTGCTCTGTGCGTCCAACGCGACCCAAAGCCAAATATCGCCAATCTCGCCGCTACCACGCAATGGTTCGGGAACGTGTGCCTCTTTCTTCCCGCAAAATGCCCAAATTTCGTCAACCTGCAACACGCGGCAATTCAGGTTGTGCATTACTTTGTCGTGGTATTCGGCGCACGCTTTGCCCGCTGCGACCAGCAACCGCTCTACGGTTTTCTTGGCCGCCCCGGTCAAACGCGATGTGCTTCTCATGCTGCATCCCTCAACCAGACAGTTGAGGATTTGCGCCCGTTTTTCGCTGGTCAGTGGTTGCATAAAATTCAGTCTTGACTTATGTTTAACAAATCTGTATGCTTCTGTCAAGACATTTGTTTAACAAAAGTATGAAAAAGAAAATGGGCCGTCCGCCAATCGTCCCCGGCCAATCAAAAGACGTGTTAATCGGAGCGAGATTCGCGCCCGACGAGGCAGAACAAGTTCACAGGGCCGTTAAACGCGCAAAACAGGTGAAATCTGAATGGGTGAGAACCATCTTGCTTTCCGCATCAAAAAAGACCGAATCTTATTAGGTTATGAACTGGGATAGCATTGTGCAGAAGGTAAGCCCGTATGTGGTAAAAATAGAAACGCCCGATGGAAACGGGACGGGGTTTGTGGCGCTTTATAGCGAAGATAAAACATGGTGCGGAATCGCTACTGCTTTACACGTGGTGGGAGAAGCAGACGCATGGCAAAAACCAATAAAAATTCACGCTTATAATTTCATCAAACCGCCTTTGTTTTTGCCGGAAGGAAGGCGTATCATTTTTACAGACTGGAAAACGGACTCAGCGGTTATTTTTTTCCAGAAGTCCTCGGATTTGAAGCTGCCAGAGGATTTGGTCTCCCTCCGTCCGATAAATGCCCCTCTCACAATCGGAGTCGAATTGGGCTGGATGGGCTTCCCGTTCTTGGAGCCTTGGACGCTTTGCTTCTTCTCCGGCAACATCAGTGCTCGGCAAGAAGACAGAAACACCTACCTGATTGATGGTGCCGCAATTAAAGGCGTCAGCGGCGGCCCCGTGATTTTCTCCAGCGTCACCGATGGGGTTCAATTTATCGGCGTTGTCTCTGCTTATCGGGCTGGTGGTGAGTCTTTGCCCGGACTTTTGTATGCTCATGATGTTTCTCATTTTCACTCCGTCCTTTCTACAGTAAAATCATGGGACGAGGCAAAGAAGAAAAAGGCGGAAGAAGAAGCCAAGAAAAAACAAGTCGAATCCACCCCAGCTAAACCGATAGCCCATCCAGCTCCCGCCGCACAGCCTGCGAAGCCAGCCGAACCAGCATCTCCGGCCAGCCCTTCCGAACCGGCTAAATAAAGTTTGTTTTTCATTTGTTGACCTGTGACGAGAATTGCGGGTTAATTTGCTGATATGGCAAAATTCAAAACATTCAAAATAACGGTCAAAGACATTAACGAAAAAATCACAGACGAATCGGAAGTTTTCGAGTGGAAAACTATTCCACGAATTGGCGAAATCGTTCGGCTGGGAGACGCCCAGCAGCCGTTTCGATTTTCAGTGAAAAATGTGGTTCACTATTTCCGACGCGGGATGAACAGCGATGAGGGCGAAATATGCCTCGAAGTAGAGAACGAATACAAAAAGTAGATGCCTTTGGCGCAGGCGTATTTTCCAGGCCGCCGTTCTGATAAATCTGCCAGCGGTCGCCCCGGTTTACCAAGTCGCCGTCTTTCAGCAAGATGCAGTGGGACGAAATTTGTTGTTTCATTTTTCATCGGGAATGCCCGTCTTTATTGACGATTCGCCGTTTAGGTGGTTGGTAGCACCAAAGCGATGTTGCATTACCGGGGGCAATATAAGCGTGTAGCCCACTACCGGCAATTGCGTGCCCGAGCCCAGCGACCAGGTGTATGGGGTTTCGCCCCCCGTGGCCGAAAACTGGGCACCAATGTAAGGGAATCCGTTGGTGGCCGCCGGCAAAGTTGACGGCGTGCTATAAATCTGAATCAGGATCTGGCTGGCAAGATTCTGGATGCTGCTGCCGTTGGGATAAACAACGGGATCATTGGTCGTGCCGTCGAACG
>JBEKMU010000184.1:0-2855 GCA_049523555.1 Verrucomicrobiota bacterium
GATGACATCGACCCCCTTCACGGCGGCTGCCAATGATTCACGTTTCGAAAGGTCGGCGCGAACAATCTCGGTTTTTCCTGTGACTTTCAAATCGGTGGGCACGTCACGTCGGAAAACCATCAGGCGCAGTGGACCAACCCCGTGGACGAGCAGGTATCGGGCTAGCAGCGATCCGAGATTACCTGCGGCGCCCGTGATCAGTATTTTCATCGACCAGCAAACGGGTTTGAATTTCGCGCCTAAATTTCCAGCACCTTCTAAAACCGCGTCAGGTTGCGCGCGCCGTTGGTCGCGACGAGCGGCGCATTTTCGCAAAGCGCGCGGCCACTTTGCCCATTTCCTCCACCGCTTTGAGTTTCTCGCGGAGCGTGAGTTTGCCCCAACGGCGCAGTTGTTCGTGACGAGCGCCTTCCCAAGTGCAAGTGTCCCAAGAATTGCTTCTTCTTTTGTGAGCCATATCAGTGTTCCGCGCATTTTAGTTTCAGAATCGCTCTCAAATTTTTAATGTCAATCCGGTCTTCCACGCGATTGGCTTTGGCCTTGAGTTTGATGAGCGTCTCAATCGAAACAAATCTCACCGGAAGCTTGGGTGACAGATTTTCAACCAACGCGGCTTTGTATTCCGCGTCAAAATCAAATGGCTCGGTCACGAAAATGTCAACGGGCGTTTCGCGATGTTTGTCGCTCCACATCTGAAGCACGGTCATCTTCTTTGTTTTAGCCAATCGCTTGCGGTTGGCAGGATCGGCAAATTCCCCGGCGGTGACAGGCACAGCCGGTCGGTAGCCGAGTTTTCCAAACGCTTTGAATGCGGCGAAAATGTCCGTTTCTGTCAAACGAATCACCAAATCCACACCGTTGGTGAAACGCGCATAGCCGTGAGCATTGACCGCCAGTCCGCCGGCCACGAGATAGCGCACGTTTGCCACATTGAGCGCGCGGACAATGGTTTCAAAGCTCGTGAGTTTCATGTCCCCTCAAATTTCCAGCACCTTCTCAAACCGCGTCAGGTTGCGCGCGCCGCTGGTCATGACCAGCGCCACATCTTCCAGCCGCACGCCGCCGATTTCCGGATAATAAAGCCCCGGCTCAACGGTCACGACGTGGCTGGGTTGAAGCCTGCCGGTTGAGGTTGCGCCCACGCGCGGAGCCTCGTGAATTTCCAGACCGAGTCCGTGTCCCGTGCCGTGGAAAAATCCTTCCATGCGACCGTTGCGCCGACCGGTCTTGTAACCTTGCTGTTCGAAAAATTGCTGCACGGCCCGGTGAACGCCAGCGGTCGGCGCACCCGCGCGGATTTTTTTGAATGCGATTTTTTGTCCCTGGAAAACCGTGTGATAAAGTCTTCGCGCGGCTTAGCTCGCGCGCCCGCGCACGACCGTGCGCGTGATGTCGCCGAAGTAGCCGGTTTTTTGCGAGCGCGGGAAAATATCAATGATGATGAGTTCGCTTGCGCGGAGGGGGCCGTAGCCGCGTTCGTGCGGGTCACAGGCCTGCCTTCCGCCGGCAACAATGGTGTTGGCCGCCAGCCCGCTCGCTTGCAGGATCGCGCAACCAATCACCGAGCGCAGCTTTTCCGAGGTCAGCGGCAGATTGTGGTAAATGAGTTTTCGGTCACGTCCGATTTTGGCCGTGCGCAGGACTTGCATGGCCTCGGCCATGCCGACTTCGGCCATCACCAGCGCGGCGGAAATCTTTCTGACTTCGGCGGCGGATTTGATTTCGCGTTCCGGGAAAAAGGTTCCGGGGCGCGCCCTGACATTGACGCCAAGTTTTTCCAGGTCCATCGCCATGCCGAGCGGAAAATCATCCGGCACGGTGACGCGGCGGATGCCTTTTTCGCGCAGAATCTGGCGGATGACATGCGCCAAGCCCGGGCGTTTGATTCCGCGGGTGCGGAGTTTTTGCTGGTATGTGTTCAACGAAGCAACGCGGCAGTGCGGGGCTTGCGCGCGGGCGCGGTCAATTTCCAGATCGCTCATCACGATGAGCGGTCGTCCGTGCGTTTTAAGATAGATGAACGGGTCGGGCACGAACAGGCCCGTGGCGTAAAGCATGTTCGCGTCACGTTCGCTGTCCGCGACGATCAATAAATTTTCCTGCGTTGCCATTCTAAAAAGGAAGGGTCGCCGTGCCGGCGATCCAAATTCAGGGACGGCGACACGCCGTCCCTCCCGGATTACGTTCCAAAAAGCCGGTCGCCGGCGTCGCCGAGACCGGGTAAAATGTAACCTCGTTCGTCAAGCCGCCGGTCAATCGCGGCGGTGAAGATCGGCACGCGTGGATGACTTTTTTGCACGCGGCGGATGCCTTCGGGTGCGGCAACCAGATTAACCAGCCGGATATGTTTCGCGCCCTGCTCGGCCAGCAGATGGAGCGCGGCGACGGCGCTGCCGCCGGTCGCCAGCATCGGGTCAATCAAAATGACTTCGAAGCGGCCAAGGTTTTTCGGAAAACTTTTGTGATAAAATTGTGCGCGCAACGTCGTTTCTTCGCGTTTGAGGCCGATGAAGCCGACCCGGGCGTGGGGGATCAATTGCAAAATGGAATCCAACATGCCGAGTCCGGCGCGCAATACAGGCACCAGCGCCACTTCGCGTTCGAGCCGGAACCCCTGCGCGGTTGACAGCGGCGTCTGCACGGAGACGGAGCGGACGGCGAAGTCGCGCGTGGCCTCGTAAAGCATGAGCGAGGCGATTTCGCCCAGCAGCCGGCGGAATTCCTGCGACTGCGTCCGTTGGTCACGCAACCGGGTAAGGTTGTGCTGCACCAACGGGTGCGTGATGACAGTGACGCCTTTCACGTCAGTTCACATAAGTGGGCGAGAGGAAGTAAAGGTAACCGGCCTGGAACTT
>JBEKMU010000185.1:0-2751 GCA_049523555.1 Verrucomicrobiota bacterium
GCTCGCGCGGATCAGCCTTCGCCGGGCTACGGCGCGACAGGCGCTCGCCCCACCGGGTTATTTCAAACGTCACCGGCTGGTCACCGGGTGTCCAGCCGCCGGTGATGGGCGTGAGGTATTTGACGAACGGCAGCCAATGCGCGAGCGGGACGTATTCGCCGAAGATGACGAGCTTGCGTTTGTGATAAACCTGCAGCCACCGGCCGTCCGGGCCGATGAGACAGGCGGCGTTGAAATAGTTCGTCGTGTCCGGGAGGTGTTCCGCGTCTTCGCCGTTGAGGATGAGCCAGACGCGGTTTGATTGCGCGAACCGGCTGATGGCGCGGCAGGTGGCTTCGCCGGTGTCCGGCACGGCGGATTCGGGCCAGAGGAGCAGGTCGGTCTGGTTGGCAAGCGCCGCCTGGGATTGGACGAGGAGTTCTTGAAATCGTCTGTCATCCTCGTCCGGATTCCAAATCAGCGTCTGCGGAATGCCCGGCTGGACGAGCGTGACGCGCAGGATCGACGCCGGCGGATTTTCTCCGCTCATGCGCGCAAAACCGAAGATGAACAAAATCAGGATAACGACCAGCGACAAAATGATTTCCGCCTGCCAGACCAATCGGATGTTCGGCTGCCGAAGAATCAGGCGCATGGCGGAATACAACGAAAGGGAAAGCCAGACGACCAGGAACGAAACGCCATACACACCGGTCACTGACGCGATTTGAATGAGCGGGATCATTTTGAACTGGGAAACGCCGATGAGGTTCCAGGGAAAACCGCCGAGCAAGCGCGCACGAACCATTTCCAGCGCGACCCAGACGGCCGCGCCGAGGAGTGACCACCATGTTCGATTTGCCCAGTGGCCTTCGCCGATTTTTTCCGCGAGCAACCAAAGCCAGACGGCGGGATAGAGCGCGAGATACGCGCCCAACGCGAGCCAGGCCAGAATCGGGAGGCCGGCCACCGGCATCAGCAGCAGCCAGTAAAGCGACGAGAGGAAGTGCGCCAGGCCGGCAACGTAACCGATGCGAAAGGCGTCACCACCGCGTTTGCCCTGCGCCGCGGCAATCATCACGGCGGGCGCAATCCAGGCGAACCCGGCGAAGCCGATTCCGGGAAACGCAGTGGTCAGCAAAAGTCCGGCGAGGACGGCTGAGAGGAAACGACCACAGGCAAACAGTTGACCGAAAGAATTTTTCAACTGGATGAGCTTGCCGCAACCGTTGTCAAATGCAAGTAGTCAAGAATCACGTTTGAGGTCCCTTGGTGATCCCGCCAAACCATAATTCAAATTAATTCATTCGTCAGCCTTTGGTCCGTTTCCAAATTGTGAATGCCTGAAATGTGCCTGTCTGGATGAAGTTGTTCGCCTTCAAAAAATTTGCCACCGCGCCATTTACGTCATAGGTATCGGGCCGGGAAACAACCACGAGATCCGGCGTGGGCAGGCTGGCAATTTTCCCGGCACTGGGATTTATTACAAACAGGGCGGATTTTTGGCTGCCCGGCGAACGAATCAGGGGCAAACCATAGTATTCGGCGCCGTCGTCAGTTGCGCTCCACCAGACCATTTCACCTTTTGCCAAATGCGTTTGTGCCAACCTGGCGGCGGCGCGGCAATCATCCCGTGCATGCCTTTCGGCAAATCGCAGTGACAAACACGACACCAGACTTAGGGCTGCAAACAGCACGACAACACCTCTTTTCCATGCTCCCGCCTGTGACCAAAGTGCAGCAACCCCCAGTGCCAAACCTGGCAGCCAGACAGCTTCCAGCGGCGCAAGATGGCGCCCCAGCACCCGGAAATGCGTCACAATTCCTGTTCCCACCAGAAATGCAACGGGCAGGAACAAACCCAGACCCATTATGACCAGCCGGCGTTTGTTCTGGAGACGAATTGCCGCGGCAATGCCGGCGGCTGCGATAAACATCAACACCATCCCGTAGGTCAACAGCCATGGAAGATGGGAACGCAGCGCCTCGACCCCCATTCTACGCAATTCAAGACGCCCCGGACCGAGTCCGGTAAAACCGCCCAACTCGTAAATTGCAAAGCCAATATTGGTCAAGTTGGTTCCCCCCAGGGTTGAGGCCCTTGCTCCAATCATTAGCGTCCCAAAATAAAACACTCCAAGGAAAAGCAACGACACTATTGTGGCCATCGAAACTCCCGTCCACCGCCAAATCAGGGACAAAGATTCATAAAAACCCAGCAAGGCGACAAGCATCGCCGACGCGCTTGCCGCCCAGATCATGCCCGTCAAGCTGCTGCCTCCCAGACAAATCAGACCCAAACAAAAAACAATGAACCAATTGTGCGTGATGGCACCCATCCCCCTGCTCATTACCCTCAACGCGGCAACGACCATCAGGCTTCCACCCAGTTGCATCGCGTAAGGACGCGCTTCGCCCAGATAGTACCAGACAAACGGAGAAAGAACGATAACCACGAAGGCGGCGGCGCGTTCCTTCCCGGAAAACGATTTGATGAATGCAATTGCTCCGCCAAGAAACCAGGGGACGTTGAATGCCCGCAGCGCAATTTCACTCGCGCCAAACAGCTTTGCATACACCCACACTCCAAACATATAAAGTGGCATCTGTACGTTCGATGTTCGGAACAAAGAATGTGGGAAGGTAAACTGGTGCCACCATTCCCCAAAGGTTGGCCTGCGTGCGATCAACCCGGTTGCGGCCTCGTCAGTCCACAGACTCTGGTTGTCAACTGCAATTGCGCAACAAGCCAGCAACAGCACCCACACGAAA
>JBEKMU010000186.1:0-2734 GCA_049523555.1 Verrucomicrobiota bacterium
AGTTTTGGCGGCGGGGTTTGGGTTGAAAATTTTTTCAATAGTTTCCAGCAGTTCGTGCGAGTCCACCGGTTTATGGAGGAACGCACGTGCGCCGGCGGCCAGACAACGGTTTCTGTATTTCTCCGGTTCAGCCACGGAAATGATAACGACCGGGATGTCCTTGGCTTCTTCCATGCGTTGGAGCCATCGCATGATGTGAAACGCGTCCCAGGTGTTGCCGCTCTCGACGACATCGGGCGGAAAGAAGATGTCGAGCAGGAGCAGGTCCGGCTTTTCCCGGCGCACAATATTGAAGGCCTCAGAACCGTCACGGGCGGTAAACACTTTGTAGCCTTTGGGTTCGAGCGCCGAAGTCAATGTCTTCAGAATGACTGGATTGTCGTCAACAACCAAAATCTTTTTTGCAGTATATCCAGACACCATAATTACAAAGCCAGTTTCAGTGTTACCATGATAATTTAGCATCACACTTGGGCAATTGGCAAACGAAATTAATGGGTTTTTGCTGGAATATGGTCGTTTTTTGACACTGCTGCGTTGGCAGGGCGCAACTGCTCGTGGCACAGGCCTCCGGCCTGTGAGCCCAAAACACAGACCAGAGGCCTGTGCCACAGTTGCCAACCAAATCAAATCACCTTGCCGGGAAACAGGTTCGCTTCAATGCCGGGACGCGACGAAACATCGCAATCGAAAAGAAATTGTCCCTGCGCGCGGCTGCGTTATAGTTCGCGCCAATGCCCGTCCAAAACCTCATCGTCAAAGTCCAGAAACGGAACCGCGCGCTGGTGAAGTTCGCTCCGGACCGCATTTGCAAGGCGATGTTGCGCGCGGCGGAATCCATCGGCGGCTTTCGCACGGATTTTCTGCCGGGCGTGAACGACAAGATTTTCAGCATGCACGGCTCGAACGAGGGCATCGCCACTTTTCTGGCGGATACGGCGATTGTCTGCCTCAATTCCGACCCGCATCACTTGATTTCCAATTTCCCGCCGACCATTGAGGCGATTCAGGATGAGGTGCTGCACGCGTTGCGCAGCCACGGTTTCCAAAAGACCGCCGATGCCTACGAATGTTATCGCTGGGGGCGGCACTGGCTGCGCGAAGGCGCGCTGACGCCGGAAAAATTTTCCGGCAACGGTTTTCCGCGCGAGCGGATGGCACAAATTCTCGAATGGAACCGCAAACACGGCGCGGACACGGTGGCTGGTCTCAACGATGCGGTGCGCAGTGGACGCATCAAGGAAGTGATTGACGCGTCGCTGGCGGTTTATGAGGCGTCGCTGGATGAGGCCGCGCAAAAGGTGGTGTCGCGGCTGAACGCCGGCGACCGGTTGCGGATGATTTGGGTGAGCGGGCCGAGTTCGTCCGGCAAGACGACGACGACCGTCAAGCTCACGCAACGGCTTAAAAAGCGGGGCCTGCGGTTTGTGATGCTGAACCTCGATGATTATTTCTGGTCGCTGGTCGAACATCCGACGGACTGGATCAACGACCGGAATTACGAGGCGCCCGAGGCGCTCGACATCCAGTTGCTAAACCAGCACCTGCGGGCATTGCTCGACGGACAGACGGTTGAAAAACCGGTTTACAGTTTCAAGGAAGGACGGCGCATTGGCAGCAAACCGGTCCGGCTGGAACCGGACCAGATTTTGTTGCTGGATTGCCTGCACGGATTTTATCCGCCCATCACCGAGGGCATTGACGCCTCGGCGCAATTCCGGCTTTACCTGGAAACACTGAACATGCTTTACGAGGGCGACCAGCCTTCGCCCGGAGGCTACGGCCCGGCAGGCGGGAGCACAAAACGGCTCGTGCAGTTTGCGGACGTGCGGCTCATCCGGCGGATGTTGCGCGACGTGCGCCATCGCAATCACCATCCGCTGGGCACGATTTTGCACTGGCATTATGTGCGCTACGGCGAATTGTTCAGCATCATTCCCCTGATGGGGCTGGCCGATCACGTGGTCAACGGCGGGTTCCCGTTCGATTTGCCCGCGCTCGAACCGTTTTTCATTGGCGAATGCAAATTGCTGCCCCGGCCGGAGGATTTCGGGCCGTACGCCGGCTTTCTCGACGCACGCATCCGCTACGACCGTATCAAGGCGCTGCTCGAATCGGTGGCCGGGTTCACGGAAAAACAGATTTCAACCTGCGACCTCATTCCCGGCGACGCGGTCATCCGCGAATTCATCGGCGGGAGCACTATCAAGATTCCGCACAACGAATAACCCGGCGGCGCTTCCACCCGATCAGCATCAACAGCAGGGTGATGGCGGTGATGAAAATTGCGAGCCTCAATTTAATGCCCGGGTTAATAATAAAAACTCCCGCCGGCCGGTCCACCCCCAATGGTGCATTATACACTGGATTTCAAAAAGCCCGAAAATAAATTTCGACCGGTACTCTGGCCTGAAAACGAGCAGCGTTGAAACGGAAAATATCACCCGTGGGAGCTGGTAAGCGCCCTGATCCAAAACCAACCCGCGAAAATCAACGGTGGGACGGTGATTCGGCGGTTGGCACGTTTTGGGCTAAAGCTGCGGCCAAGGGAACGAGAGCATCAAAACAACAGGAAGGTGGATGCTCCGTGGAACAAATGATTTAACAAACCAGATCACTGCCAACCAATAGCGATTGATGCCGCGATATTTATGTGCGGATTTTCATGAAAAGCAAGAGGCTGGATGAAAAATCGGTTTAAGAATTTACGGGGGCATTGGTCATGGCAGCGAAT
>JBEKMU010000187.1:0-2509 GCA_049523555.1 Verrucomicrobiota bacterium
CCATTAAAACACCGGACACATTACCGGCTTATCAGCCAACAAAGTTGTGATCTGTCTTGTTTCACGCTTGCGACTTTATTCTGCCAGCCAGTTTCCGTCCAGCATTCTTTGAGAAACCCGCCCGCGTTTCCCCCTCGACGCGGCAAGCAGGTCGCCGAACGTGTGGATCAACTCGCCAGGTTTGACTCCGCAAACCGTTTGGGAGAAGATCAAGCCATTGGTGCCATGCGCCAGCGCGGCCCAATCATAATCGCCAATGATCTGCTCCAGTTTGACCGAGGAATTGGTGATCCGGGTCAGAACCGGGCCGGTGCAAGCATTCTGCGCGGCGGCCGGCGGGACTGCCGCGTAGGTATGCCGCAATTACGGTAAAGCCGAGCGCGAGCCGCAGCCGCCAGCCCGGGAAACTTATGGAAGCAAATCTCATCCCTACTTTCACCGGCGCGAATTAAGCATGGAGTCCGCCGGATACAACTGCGCAGCGAGGGTGGGGCGCAGTCTTACAATTTCTTGATCACCGTCATGGCACGGTAGGTCACCGGCACCTGCCAGTCGGCGTAATTCGCATCGAAGGCTTTCATGGCGTTGACCATCTGCTGGCGGAACGTCGTTTCAATCAGGCTTCCCTGTCCCGGCCAAATTTTGAAGTGGACGCGCAGGAAATCCCAGCCGCCGCCCGCCGCCGTTTCCACCGGGCCCATGACCGGCTCGCTCAAAATAATCGCGCCGAATTGCCGCCACATTCCCTTGGCGACGTTCGCAACTGTCTCCACGGCCTTTTCCCGGTCGGCGCCCCGCGGAAGCTGGATGTCCGCATACGCATAAACCCCGCCGTGCGGAAAGCGGCTCACGTTGGCAATGGTGCGGTTGGGAACAAACACCTCCTGATTGTAAAAATTGACGAGCTTGGTGAACCGCAAGCCGATTTCCTCCACGCGGCCGATGACGGTGGTCGCGCCGGTGACCTCCACCAGTTCGCCCGCCTCCATGGCGTCCGAAAAAATCAGCGTCAGGCCAATCACCATGTCCTGCACCAGCCCCTGCGAGCCAAAGCTGATGGCCAGGCCAACGACGGACGCGCTCGCCAGATAGGCCGTCAAGTTGACGCCGAATTCCTGCAGGAGCAATCCAATGGCAAAAAAGTAGATGACAAAGATGACGCCGCTGGCAATGAGCCGGGTGAGCGTGATGAATTTCGGCTGCTGGGTCACGAAGCCGAGCGGATTTTTCTGCGCCTGGCTTTTGTTGATGACCCATTCGCTGGTGCGCCGGACGACCTTGACTATTACATGCACGAGCACGGCCAGGAGCACAATGAGCAGCAGCCGCGTTTCCAAGGATGACTCATGGCCGGAAAAGTGGCCGTAAATGCGGCCCACCACCGTTTCATTCATTGGCACCAACGACGAGGCGGAAGGCGGGTTGGTCATGCTCATCAAAATCCTTTTTGCAAATTATACGGGTACTCAAACTGCGTTGCGTCTTGCCGGGCGCATAATGCCCCGGCCGGGAAACGATTAAACACCATTTTGGGAACTTCGCAAGATTGCGCGCGCCGCACCGGGCTGCGGCAGACGCCGACAGGCGGGGCGACGTGAAAGTCATCCGCGGATTTCACGGATTTTCGCCGATTCATTCATCTGTGCCATCCGTGTCATCTGCGGAAAACCATCCGGTTTTGCCGGGCAGCGGGAGGGGTTCTCCCTAAAGCTCAAGCAACCTGGCTGCCTCGACCATGCTTTCACAAGTGACCGTCCGTGGATGATGCCGGTAATGGAAGAGCGTAAGGATATTCATCCCGATATCCCGGCCCGGCTCCGGAATGACCCGCACCACCAAACCCACGCCCGCCTGCCCAATCAAATCCATCATCCGGCCAAGCTCCGGCGTGCAATCCAGCCCCATGGACTCCATCTGGCTGAAATCCGCCAGCAAACGAAAGCCCGGCGACAACTCCTCCAGTTGCGTCGTCAGGTCCTCCCGGCTGCGCTGAAGCTCCTCCAATCGCACCGGCCCGATGTAACTTAAGTGCAGCAACCGCTTCGACTTGTTCGCTGTGATCAACAGCATGAAACACCCTAGTTGGCCCTGCATGGGAATTCGAGCGAATAATCCGGCCGTTGGTGCTCCGTTATGAGAAGGCTCTGGCTTACATCTACTACGTGCCGGAAAATCTTCCCAAGTGGCGTTGTTATGAAGTCGTAATGAATTTGGCGGAGGAACTGTGGAAATTTGAGACTTCGAGTTTTATGGTTAATAAATCGGGCTAGTGAGTTGGTTGTTTCCCAACTCGAATACGCGCTGCTCACACTGATGGTCGCGCAGGTTTGCGGAGTCAAACCTGGCGAGTTGATCCACACGTTCGGCGACCTGCTTGCCGCGTCGAGGGGGAAACGCAGGCGGGTTTCTCAAAGAATGCTGGACGGAAACTGGCTGGCAGAATAAAGTCGCAAGCGTGAAACAAGACAGATCACAACTTTGTTGGCTGATAAGCCGGTAATGTGTCCGG
>JBEKMU010000188.1:0-3522 GCA_049523555.1 Verrucomicrobiota bacterium
ATGGTGATGCCGGGCGACAATGTTTCCGTGGAAGTGAAGGTCATCGCGCCGGTGGCGATGGAAAAAGGCCAGCGGTTCGCGATTCGCGAAGGCGGCCGCACGATTGGCGCCGGTCGCGTGACGGAAGTCATCGCGTAAGGCGGTTTTCAAATCTGGAGCGCGGGACGATGAATCTCGCGGCTCCCTGTTTGTCTGAAATATGAAACGGGTTCGACGGTGTAGGGCGTTAGCTCAATTGGTAGAGTAGCGGTCTCCAAAACCGTTGGTTGGGGGTTCGAGTCCCTCACGCCCTGCCAGTGATTTTGGAGAGGTGGCAGAGCGGTCTAATGCGGCGGTCTTGACACCCGACGGGGGTTCGAATCCCTCCCTCTCCGCCAGTCCCGCAGGGCGGGATTGCCGCGCCCGAATCCCGCAACGGGCACGCGCTGTGGACAAACGCTGTGAGCTGCGGCTCGGCAAGCCAGAAAGAGTTGTGAGTGAGTATTTGTGAGTAATTTGACAATTGCAATTTGGGTGGCGGTGATTGGATCAGTCTTTGGCTATCTATGGTGGCAGGGACAAATCCGGCGATTTGCCACTTATATTCAGGAAACACGGGAGGAGTTGAAAAAATGCACGTGGCCGACGTGGGAGGAGTTGAAAGGTTCAACCGTGCTCATTGCCATTACCATTGCCCTGATGGGCGGGTTCGTCCGGGTGGTTGATATGGTCCTGGTTTTCATTCTCCTCAAACATTGAGCACCATGCGCAGCCAGTGGTTTGTCATCCATACGCTTTCCGGCCAGGAACAGAAGGTCAAGGAGAGTATTGAGAAGCGCGTCAAAACCGACGAGATGCAGGATTACGTCAAAGAAGTCCTCGTCCCGATGGAAAAGGTCGTCGAGGTGCGCAACCAGAAGAAGACCGTGTCCAGCCGCAAATTGTGGCCGGGCTACGTGTTTGTGGACATGGTGCTGCTGGATGAAAACAACCGCATCATCGAAAAGCCGTGGTATTTCATCAAAGAAACGCAAGGTGTGATTGGCTTTGTCGGCGGTGAACCGCCCGTGCCGACGCCCACGGCGGAAGTCGAATCCATCAAGGCGCAGATATCCGCGTCGGAAGAGACGGAAAAACCCAAGGTCAATTTTGAAGTCGGAGAGACCATCAAGATCAACAACGGGCCGTTCCTGAATTTTAGCGGCGTGATTGAGGAAACTGATCCCGAACGCGGGAAGTTGAAGGTGACCGTCAACATTTTCGGACGCAACACGCCGGTGGAATTGGAGTATTGGCAGGTGGAGAAAGCGTAGAATGAAGCGTGATGCGTGAATAAAATTCACGTTTCACGTTTTACGCATCACGAAGAATTTTATGGCGAAGAAGATTATAGGACAAATCAAGCTGCAGATTCCGGCGGGCCAGGCGAATCCCGCGCCGCCGGTCGGTCCGGCGCTCGGCCAGCACGGCGTCAACATCATGGGCTTCTGCAAGGAATTCAACGCGGCGACCAAGGCCGACGCGGGACTCGTGATTCCCGTCGTCATCACTGTTTACCAGGACAAGTCGTTCACGTTCATCACCAAGTCGCCGCCGGCGTCGGTGCTGTTGAAAAAGGCCGCGGGCATCACCGCCGGGTCCAAGGAGCCGAACAAGGAAAAGGTCGGCAAGGTGACGCGAAAACAGGTCTTGGACATCGTGAAAATGAAATCAAAGGATTTGAATGCGACTTCGGAGGAAGCCGCCTTCCGGGTCATCGCCGGTACGGCGCGCAGCATGGGAATCGAAGTCGTCGGATAAACCAAACAACTGCGGGAGAGTCAGGAAAGGCTCGCTTGCACCGCACAAACATAAATGCCCAGTAAACGATACAAGAAAGCGCTCGAAGTTGTGGACGCTAAAAAGGCGTATTCGCTGAAGGACGCCGTTGGCGTCCTCGCCAGATTTCCAAAGGCGAAATTCAACGAAACGATTGACCTCGCGTTCCGCCTCGGCGTGGACCCGAAGCAATCGGACCAGATGGTCCGTGGCACGGTCCCGCTGCCGCACGGCAGCGGCAAGACCGTGCGCGTGCTCGTGTTCGCCAGGAGCGGCGCGTCTGCCGACGCGGCCAAGGCTGCGGGCGCGGAATACGTCGGTTTTGAAGACATGATTAAAAAGTGCCAGGAAGGCTGGGCGGATTTCGACGTGGCGGTGGCCACGCCCGAAGCGATGGTTGAGGTGCGCAAGCTCGGCAAAGTGCTTGGCCCGCGCGGCCTGATGCCGAACCCGAAGACCGGCACCGTGACGGACGACACCGCCAAGGCCGTGAAAGAAGTCAAAGCCGGCCGCGTCGAGTTCAAAGTGGACAAGGCGGGCAACGTTCACGTGGGCGTTGGCAAGGCGTCGTTCCCGCCGAATCAAATCGAGGAAAACGCCCGCGCGGTGATTGAAGCCGTGTTCAAGGCGCGTCCGAACAGCGTCAAAGGCACGTACGTTCACACCTGCACGCTTTCGGCAACGATGAGTCCGCCGGTGCGCCTGGACGTGCGCGAATTCACGACCCATTAACCCGAAACCGATTTTGAATCATGCGTGCTGAAAAACAAATTTTGACGAAGGAATACATCGCGCGGCTGAACGCCTCGCCGTTCTTCATCGTGGTGGATTACAAGGGACTCAAAGTGTCCCACATGACCGAATTGCGGAAGCGTCTGCAAAAGGCCGGCGCGGAAATTCACGTGGTCAAAAATTCCACCTTCCGCATCGCGGCCAAGGAAGCCGGGGTCGGCGAATTGAACGGCGCCCTGACGGGACAGCTTGCCGTGGTCACCGGCCAGAAGGACATCTCCGCCACCGCGAAGGTGGTGAAGAACTTCGGCGCGGAATTCGACAAGCTGAAGATCAAATTCGGCTATCTGGACAATCAACGTCTGGAGCAGACGGCGATTCTCGCCCTGGCTGATTTGCCGAGCTTGGACGTGTTGCGCGCCAAACTGCTGGGCCTGTTGAACGCGCCGGCGACAAAACTGGTCGTTTTAATCAACACACCCGCGACGCAACTCGTGCGTGTAGTCAAGGCAAAGGCGGAGAAAGCTTGAACAATTTCCGATCCGCCTGACCGGTGGGTCGGACAAACAAACAAAAACAACAACGTAAATCGTCGGTTCGGGAACGAACTTAAAAACGCCGTGGCGTGTCGCGCCAAAGCAAAGGCGGGCCGCGGCGAACGACGAGACGAAGGAAAGGTAACATGGCTGACATAGCAAACCTCGTAGAGGAACTGAGCAAGTTGACGGTTCTCGAAGCCGCCGACCTGGTGAAGAAACTGGAAGAAAAATGGGGCGTGACCGCTGCCGCACCGGTTGCGGTGGCTGCGGCTCCGGCTGCCGGTGGCGCGGCTGCGCCCGCCGCTGCCAAGGACACGTTCGACGTGATTCTCGTGTCCGCCCCGGCGGACAAGAAAATTGCCACCATCAAGGCCGTCCGCGAAGTGAAGGCCGGACTCGGCCTGGCGGAAGCCAAGGCGCTGGTGGAAGGCGCGCCGAAGCCGGTGCTCGAAGG
>JBEKMU010000189.1:0-4251 GCA_049523555.1 Verrucomicrobiota bacterium
GCCATCGTGACGGGTTCCGGCGGGGGTATTGGGAGGGCAATCGCGCTAAAATTTGCATCCCTTGGAGCGAAGGTGGGAGTCGCGGATATTAAGATCGCAGGAACGAAGGAAACCGTCGCTCTTCTGGAAAAGGGAGGAGCAAAAGCTGTCGCTTTGGACACGGACATTACGGATCTGGCCAGGGTGCGGGAAATGGTCCAGACGACCCTGGATACCTTCGGCAAACTGGACATCTTAGTAAATAATGCCGGATGGGATATCGTCGAGCCCTTCACGAAAAATACCCCGGAGTTTTGGGAAAAAGTCATTGCCATCAACCTCAAGGGCCCCATCTTCTGCATCCGGGCGGCCCTGGACCAGATGATGGGGAGAAAATATGGGAAGATTGTCAACATCAGCTCGGATGCGGGGAGAGTGGGAAGTTCCGGGGAGGCCGTTTATTCAGCCTGTAAAGGGGGAATCATCGCTTTCACGAAGACGATCGCCCGGGAAATGGCCCGCTACCAGATCAACGTCAACTGCGTTTGCCCCGGGCCAACCGATACTCCCCTGCTGGCGGAAATCACGAAGGGCGAGACCGGGGCCAAGATTATCGACGCCATGACCAAAGCCGTTCCCTTCCGGCGCCTGGGCCAACCCGAAGACATCGCCGGGGCCGTCGCCTTCCTGGCCTCGGATGAGGCGGGGTTCATCACCGGCCAGACGCTGAGTGTCTCGGGGGGCCTGACCATGTGCTGAAAGTGGATCGGTCCATCAAAAAAGGGCGGGTGCGAATACGTCATAGTTGATGATCTCTTCGGTGACTCCATAGATCCTGTGCTTCGTATTTTTGGGAACGCGGATAAAAGTTCCCTTCTCAATGCTAAAATCTCCCAGGCCGTCGATCCACATTTTCCCCTTTCCGGACAGGAGGAAAATAATGTCCTCCTGCGTCTCGTGAACATGTTCGGGAATATCCTTGCCCACGGGAACTTTCACCAGGAAACAGGTGATCTCCGCCCGGTCGGATTTTTGCGTGAGAAGGGTTTTGATCTGGATGGGCAAAAAGGGGTGGGGGGCCCAATCCAAAGCCTTTTCTTTTTTTACGTATTCCATAGAACCTCCTTGCCAGGAGCCGTAATCAGGGCTGAGGGTTGAGTGTCCTGTTTTTACGCTTTGCGCCTCGCCCATTACTCTTCAATCATTATACCCCCCCCGGGAAGAAGTTTGCCACGCAATGTTTCCCAATATGGGCTAAAGTATTGACAAATTAGATTAGCCGGGCTAATATATTTTTTTATATTCACTCCCGTATTGGAGGAGGAGAGGAAATGGAGAACCGTGACCTCGAGCTAATCCAGAAGTACATCTCCAGTGACCCTGAATTGAAGCAACGTATGGAAGACCACGATGGATACGAACGCAAACTCGCTGAGTGGAACCGCCGCTTGTATTTGACTCCAGAGGAAGAAGTGGAAAAGAAAAGAATTCAAAAATTGAAACTCGCCGGCCGGGATCGCATAGAAGCCATTCTCGCCAAATACCGGTCCCAGGGTGTACGGGGGTAAGGATTTGAAAAAAACCGGCGCCGAAATTCTCCTGGAGAGTCTGAAACAGGAAGGGGTCGACACGATCTTTGGGTTTCCCGGTGGGGCCGTCCTGAGCATTTACGATACTCTGCTCGCGTACCGCGAGGAGATTCGCCACGTTTTAGTCCGGCACGAGCAAGGAGCGGTGCACGCCGCCGATGGGTACGCCCGGTCATCCGGGAAAGTTGGGGTGAGCCTGGTGACCTCCGGCCCGGGGGCCACCAACACGGTTACGGGCATCGCCACGGCTTACATGGATTCCGTCCCCATAGTGATCTTCACCGGTCAGGTATCCTCCATGCTCATCGGGAACGATGCCTTCCAGGAAGCCGACATCGTCGGCATCACCCGCCCCTGTACAAAGCACAACTACCTGGTCAAGGACGTCAAGGATTTAGCCATGACGATCAAGGAGGCTTTTCACCTGGCCCGGACGGGAAGACCCGGCCCCGTCCTCGTAGACCTCCCCAAAGATGTGATGGCGGATAGCACTGATTTCAACTATCCCTCGAAGATCAAGATGCGCAGTTACAACCCCACCTACCAGGGCCATTCCGGACAGATCAAACGGGCGGTGAAATTAATCGCCAAGGCCCGTAAGCCTCTCATTTATGCGGGAGGAGGGGTGATCCTCTCCAACGCCTCCAAAGAGCTGACTTCTCTGGCCCAGAAGTTCTCCATTCCCGTGACCACGACTCTCATGGGGCTGGGGGCCTTCCCGGGAACGAGCCCCCTCTTTTTGGGCATGTTGGGGATGCACGGGACATTTCAGGCCAATATGGCCATCACCCATTGCGACCTGCTCATTGCCGTCGGCGCCCGGTTTGACGACCGGGTCACGGGCAAAGTGGAATCGTTTTCTCCCCACTCCACAAAAATCCATATCGACATCGACCCCACCTCCATATCCAAGAATGTCCAGGTAGATATTCCCATCGTGGGAGATGCCCGCAATGTTCTGAAGTCCATGCTCAAATTCTTCGAGGAAGAGCCGGTGCAGGATTGGCCGAAGATGCGCGCCGACTGGCTCAAGCAGATTGCGGAATGGACGCAGTCCTCGCCTTTGGTATATAAGCCGGGCCCCTTCATCAAGCCGCAATTCGTCATCGAGAAGATCAACGAGATCACCCAAGGCGATGTGATCATCACGACGGAAGTGGGCCAGAATCAGATGTGGACCGCGCAGTTTTTTACCTTTACCAAGCCGCGGACGCTGCTCACCTCCGGCGGCCTCGGGACGATGGGGTACGGGTTCCCGGCGGCGATCGGCGCCCAGGTGGCCTTCCCGGAAAAAACCATCATCGACATCGCCGGCGACGGCAGCTTCCAGATGAACATCCAGGAATTGGCCACCGCCGCGTTCTACCACATTCCGGTGAAGATCGTGATCCTCAACAACGGCTTCCTGGGCATGGTGCGGCAGTGGCAGGAACTGTTCTTCGAGGGCCGCTACTCCGAGACCCGCCTGGAGGGCGGCAACCCGGATTTCGTCATGGTCGCCAAAGGGTTCGGGGTCGAGGCGTTCCGCGTCGCCCGCCCCGAAGACCTGCGCGCCACGCTGGAGAAGGCGTTCGCGCTGCCGGGCCCGGTGGTGGTCGATTGCCTGGTGGAAAAAGAGGAAAACGTGTTCCCCATGATCCCCAGCGGGGGGACGGTGAACGACACCCTCGGATGCTGACGGAGGAGGCGGAATGGGGATGCAAGAGCCCGAGATCAAGCAGTACACCCTGTCGATCCTGGTGCGGAACCATGCGGGCGTCCTGTCCCACGTGGCCGGGCTGTTCGCGCGGCGCGGCTACAACATCGAGAGCATCTCCGCGGGAATCACCGAGCGGGCCGACATCACCCGCATCACCATCGTCGTCACCGGCGACAACAAGATCCTGGAGCAGGTGCTCAAGCAGTGCCAGAAGCTGGTGGACGTCATCAACGTCTCCAGCCTGAAGTACAACGAGTCCGTCAGCCGGGAGCTGGCGATCATCGCCGTGACCGCCCAGCACGAGAACCGCTCGCGCATCATCGAGATCGCCGACGTCTTCGACGCCAACATCGTGGACATGGCCGAGGACGCGATCATCCTGGAGGTGGTGGGCAACGCCAGGCACATCAACTCGATCATCCAGTTGCTGTCGCCCTTCGGGATCGAGAACCTCGCCCGCACCGGGGTGGTGGCCCTGGCCTACCGGAGCCAGATCCCGCCCATCAACTGATCCTCAGTCCCCGGCGGCGCCCTCCGCCAGCGTGAGGTCGGCGATCACCGGGCGGTGGTCGGACGCCCATCCGGTGCCGACCCAGCAGCGCCACGCATGGAGCTGGGCGCTGGTCATGATGTGATCGATGCGCATCCACGACAAGTGCAGCCACGGTATCCGGTGCTGCAGCAGGAAGTGGCCGTAGGTGTAGCCGTAGCCCCTGCCTCCGGCGCTGAAGGCGTCCTGGAGGCCGGCGTCCCGGAGGGTGGCGCAGACCCGGGAGGAGTCGGTGGAATTGAGATCGCCGGCGAGAATGACCGGGCCCGGCTCCGCGCGGACAAAAGCACGCAGCGCGCGGGCCTGGTCGAGCCGCAACGCCGCATTCTGCTCCAGCTCCTGGATGGCGTCCGGCAACTGCAACCGCCCGTCCCGGGTCGTCCTGAACGCGTTGAGCGCCTCCCGGGGCGACTGGAAATGCACGTCGTACAGGG
>JBEKMU010000190.1:0-15311 GCA_049523555.1 Verrucomicrobiota bacterium
AGTGTCTTCAGGCGAGTCGTTTGCGGTCGCACCTTACCCCAAAGGCTACGTCTTCACCGTTACAAACATGCCCCCGATGAGTCAATCCATGCAGGTGGACCTGTGGCTGATACCGGTGGCGAGTTTGCCAAGTGGTATTCAAAATAACGGTTATTGGTCGGATCCGAGTGCGGATTTCGATGCGACAAACGCATTTGGTCTGGTCATCAATAACTCGCAAACCGGAACAAATGTAAATTATGGCGTATGGGTCGGATATCATACCAACAGTCCACAAACGTCTCTCAATCCGGGTTCGACCGGTAGTGGAGTCGTCAATCTGCTGACCAACTACTCTACGACGGTTCACAACGAGACGACAGGCGACGGCACATGGTCCCTGATATTTAGTGACGCCAATCATGGCGCGGTTGACGGGCCTGGACTTACAACGAAGACCTTCACCATACCGAGCGGTGCGGAGCTGAAGTTCAACGGTGCGGTGGTGGCCTATTTTGGAATTCAACCGAATGGAGCGGTTGGATACACCCATGTTGACTACACCAGTATCGTTATCACCAATGATGTGAATGGGTTCACTAACGACTTCACAAAGCCGGGATTGGCGTATAGTGGATCGACACTGGGCAATTTAAAAATTGTGGCAAATCCACCCGACCCGAATGCAGCCCCGGTTGTGCCATCGACTACTGCCTTGTGGCTTGATTGGGTATTTCCGGCCGCTGGTTTTGACGTGGAGGAAAATACTAATTCTGATGCTGGTTTAATACAGCCTCACACCAGTTGGGTTTATCCTGCATCCATTCAGACACCGCCCTACAACGTAAACCTTAACACGATATTGATGGGTGGTAACAGGTACTGGGTGCAGATTCCCAAGGTTGATTTGCAGGCGGGACAAACCAATCTGTTTTTCCGGTTGTCCAGTCCGCCATACTTCCCGTAAAATCTAAACGGTTGCGGGTTGCAACCAAGAATAACAACGGGCGCCGGGAAACCGGCGCCTTTTTTTATCCAAATTTTGTGCTATAATACCGGGATGAACTCAAAAAAAACAACCGGCAACGCCAGGTTCGCGTGTGCCGCTGCTTATTGGCTCGCTTCACTGGCATTGATAATTTCTGCGCTTCAATCCCGCGCGCAGTGCACCGTGGACTGGAACGACGTGCATCAGCGGATTGATGGCTTTGGCGCCTCCTGCGCCTTTTCGGGCAGGACGTGGTCCGCGAACACGGCGAACATACTTTTCTCCACCAACGATGTGGGCACCAACATCTGCATCGGCCTTTCGCTTTTACGCAACCAAATTCAGCCCGGCGGTTTTGTAAGTACCAGTGAACTGGGTCTTATGCAACTGGCGCAAGCCCGCGGCGCCAGGTTGTGGAGTTCGCCATGGAGCCCGCAGGCTTCCTTTAATAGCAATGGCAGAACTCTCAGCGGCATTTATGGCGGATTTGGAGTCAACTCCACCAACCAGGCCTACGCCGCCCAGCTTGCCAATTACGTAAAAACGAACGCTGTCATTATCTACGCCGTCTCCATCCAAAACGAACCGGACTTCACGAATACTGCGGCCCAGCCCACCTGCTGGTGGACGGCCCAACAGATTCATGATTTCGCCACCAACCTTTACAATGCTTTCCAAGCCAGCAACGTGACCGCGAAAATCATGCTCCCCGAAAGTGAGAATTGGACGGACCCGCGGGGTCTCGCCACCACTGCCATGAGCGATCCGAATTCGTCCAACGTCGTGGATATTATCGCCAATCATAATTACGTTGCCGACAACAATATCGGCGACCAGAACCCCCCGGCGGTAGTGCCTAATTATGGGAAGGCCTTGTGGGAAACGGAAGTTGGCACCACCAATGCCTTGGACGTTAGCATCACCAACGCGATGTATTGTGCAGGACGAATTCATCTGTTCCTGACCGTGCCCCAGGTGAACGCCTGGCACTACTGGTGGCTCATCAGCGGCCTTCCGGACAATCAAGGTCTGATGGGTAATATCGGGGGAGGGGAAGCGAACGACCGTATCACCAAGCGCATGTATGTGGTGGGTCAATTCAGCCGGTTCGTCCGTCCCGGTTACTACCGCATCGGGGCAAACAATACCGGCACTGCCCTGATCACCGCCTTCAGGGAAACCAACTCCAGCATGTTTGCCATTGTTGCGATCAACACCAACAACGCCACGGACATCAATCAAACCTTCAATCTGACGAATTTCGACACCGCATCGGTGACGCCGTGGATGACCACAAGCAATCTTTCGTTAGCCAGCCAATCCAGCGTCGCGGTCAACAATGCCTCGTTCACTTACTTGCTTCCGGCGATGAGCGTGGTGACTTTTGTCGGCCAGGCCAGCAGCAACAGTCCGCCAACGCTGACGCCGGTGGCCAACCGAACGATCGGCGCAGGATTTCCCCTTCAGGTCACCAATGTGGCGGCGGATCCGGACCTGCCGTCTCAAACGTTGACCTTCAGCCTCTTGAGCGGCCCGGCCAATGCGACCCTCACAAAGCTCGATGCGACCAATGCGGTGTTTTATTGGCGTCCGCTGGTCAGCCAGGCCGACACGACCAATCCGGTGTCGGTGGTGGTGGCGGACAGCGGCTCGCCGAGCTTGAGCGCGACCAACAACTTTACGGTGACGGTCAATCCGATAACCAACCCGGTGGTTGGTCCGGTGACGATTTCGGGCGGGCAGGTAAATGTGATGGTAAGCGGGCCGCAGGGGCCGGATTACACGTTGTTGACGACGACCAACCTGACAGCGGGCTGGCAGGTGTTATACACGACGAATTCGCCGGTGATGCCGGTGACGTTGGTGGACACCAACTCGGCCGACCCGGCGCGCTTTTATCGCATCCAGATTGGACCATAATGGACTACGCTCAAAAAAGTGAAAAATTGTCTCAAAATTCGTGCCGGCATTGCGGTGGTTTTGTCGGTACTAATGACATTTGCGACTGGTTATGCACAAAGTTGCTACGTGACTTGGACCAACGTTTGCCAAAGAATAGATGGCTTCGGCGCTTCCTCGGCTTTTTCGGGGGTTGGAAAGTGGAACACGAACCTGGCCAACATGTTCTTCTCCACGAATGATGTCGGCACCAACATCTGCATCGGTCTTTCGTTATTGCGCAACCAAATCCAGCCTGCACCAGCAACCAATGGTATTGCTTTTGCCAGTGCAGGCGAAACCAACATCATGCGCTGGGCGCAGGACCGGGGCGCGCTGGTCTGGAGCGCGCCTTGGAGTCCACCAGCCAATTTCAAGAATCCCCAAACCCTTAACGGCGGGAGTTATCTCGGAGTGGGGGACGGCTACACCAACCAGCTCTACGCCAAACAATTGGCCGGATACGTGGCCAACATGAAGAAGCAAGGCATCAGCCTCTACGCCCTCTCCATCCAGAACGAACCGGAGGTCTCAAACAACACTTACGCTTCCTGCCTGTGGACCGCCCAACAGTATCATGATTTCGTCACCAACCTTTACAGCGCGCTGGTGGCCAGCAACGTGGCTTCAACGAAAATTATGCTGCCGGAAGACGAGCACTGGCAGAACGCCTACGATTGGATCGCCATGTTCGATCCGGATGTGGCCACGAATGTGGGCATCATCGCCGACCACAATTACGATGGGCCCAATTCCCAAACCGGGGATACCACGACGCCGGCCGCTTTGAACAATTATGGAAAGGCGCTCTGGGAAACCGAAGTGATGACGACCGATCCTTTCGACGGCAGCATTGCCAATGCGTTGTATTGGGCCACCCGGATTCATTTGTTCCTGACGGCGGCCCAGGCGAACGCTTACCATTACTGGTGGCTGCTCATTAACAATGGCGCTTCGGACAATGAGGCACTTTGCAATCGCTCCGGCAATCCCGCCAAACGCATGTATGCGTTCGGCCAATTCAGCCGCTTTGTCCGTCCCGGTTACTATCGCATCAACGTCGGCGCTGCCCCCAATAATCCCGCTCTCTTCAGCGCCTACAAAGAGACCAACTCCAGCATGTTTGCCATCGTCGCCATCAATCCCGCCTCCACTACTTTGACTCAGCTTGTCAACCTAGTCGCCTTCCCTGCGGTTGGCTCAGTGACCCCGTGGATCACCTCCAGTGATCTTTCGTTGGCCAGTCAGTCTGCTGTCAACGTCACCAACTCATCTCCTTATCCATCTTTTACTTATGTGTTGCCGGCCATGAGTGTGGTGACTTTTGTCGGCCAAGGCGTTGCCGGCGCGCCGATCGCGACGACTCTTGGTTTGACAACCATCGGCAGTCCTTCGACGTACGGCAATGCGGTAACCTTTACCGCGACCGTCCGGACCAACGGCGTAGCGGTTGGAGGAATCAGCGGGGAAACCGTAACGTTCTATGACGGGAGGACCCCGTTGGGCACAGGAACATTAAATGGCAGCGGTCAAGCCGCTTATACCACTGGCGCCACTCAACTTTCCGCCAGCACCCACTTAATCACTGCCGGGTATGGCGGGGACGCTGTTTACGCTGGGAGCACCAATTCACCGGCTCTGTCACAAACAGTAAACCCGGCGACGCTGACGGCGGGATTAACCGGCACGGTGAGCAAGACCTACAATGGAACAACGACCGCCACGCTGGCGGCGGGCAACTACACTCTGTCAGGGGTGGTAAGCGGCGACACGGTGACGCTGAATAATCCAACCAGCGGGACTTACGACAACCGGAACCAGGGCACGGGCAAGACGGTGACCGTGACGGGTCTGACGATTTCAGGGGTTTCTGCCGGCAACTACACTTTGTCAAGCACCTCGGCCTCCGCTGCGGTTGGTACGATCAACCAGACCAACATCACCGTGACCGCGGCGGCCAACGGCAAGACCTACGACGGGACGACCAGCGCGGCGGCCACGCCCACCATTACCTCGGGTAGCGTGCAGAGCGGGGACGCGGCCAACTTTGCGGAGACCTACGACACCCGGAACCAGGAGACGGGCAAGACACTGACCCCTTCCGGTTCGGTCACCGACGGCAACAGCGGGAACAACTACAACTATTCGTTTGTCAACAGCGCCAACGGGACGATCACTGCCGCGACGCTGACCTACACGGCCAACCCGGCGAACATGACGTACGGGTCGGCGGTGCCGGGCCTGAGCGGTTCGGTGAGCGGGTTTGTGGGTAGTGACACGCAGGGCAATGCGACGACGGGGACGTTAACCTTCACGACGCCGGCGACTTCGTCCAGCGGCGTGGGCAGCTACGCCATCAACGGTTCCGGTTTGACGGCCAACAACGGCAATTACACGTTCGTGCAGGCGGCGGGGAATGCGACGGCGCTAACGATCAACGCGCTGGCGGTGAATTTGACGGGCAGCCGGCCTTATGACGGAACGACGACGGCCGCGGCGGGGATTTTGACAGTAGCAAACAAAGTCGGCAGCGACGACGTGACGGTGGCCTCAGGCAGCGGCACGCTGGCGGGCGCGAATGTTGGGTTGGAAGCGATCACGTCGTTGGGAACCTTGGGACTGGGCGGCACGGCGGCGGGCAGCTACACGCTGTCGGGCGCCGGCGGCGCGGTGAACATCACGGCGGCTGGGTTGGCGGTAACGAATCTGTTGGCCTTGGACAAGGTGTATGACGGGACAACGAACGCCACGCTGGATGCGACCAATGCGGGGTTGGCTGGGATATTGAACGGCGACGGCGTGACGTTGATCACCAGCAATGCAATTGGGCAATTTGCCGACAAGAATGTAGGGACGAACAAGCCGGTGACAGTGAGCGGTCTGGCGTTGGGCGGAGATGCGGCCACCAATTACGCGGTGATGGCGCCGACGAACGTGATGGCGAACATCACACCAGCCGGACTGGCTGTTAGCGGCGTGACGGCGGCCAACAAGGTGTATGATGGGACAACGGCTGCAACGTTGAGCGGCACGGCGGCGTTGAATGGTCAGGTGAACAATGACGATGTGAGTCTGGTGACGAGCAACGTAACAGCCTCCTTTGCCGATGCGAACGTGGGGACGGACAAGGCTGTGACAGTGGCGGGATACGCCATCACCGGCGCGGATGCGGGCAATTATACCCTGGCTCAGCCAGCGGGGTTGACAGCGGACATTTTGCCGCCGCTGATACCGGTCCTTACGGGGATATCCATGGGATCAGAGGGGTGGCAGATGAGTTTCAGCGGTCCGGCTGGACAAAGCTACCAAGTGCTGGCCACCGACGATCTGACGCTGCCGTTGAACCAGTGGACGATAGTAGCAAGTGGGACGTTTGGATCAAGCACGGTGACCTTTACGGACAGTTCGACCAATCTGCTCCAAAGGTTCTATCGGATTATTTCACCGTAAGATTGTTTGAAAGCTTGATGCTCGAGCGGTCATACCGTGGCGATCACTCGTGGCAATAACCGACAACAGGACGCCGGGTTTGAGCGCGACCAACAACTTGACGGTAACGGTCAATCCGGTGACCAACCCGGAGGTTGGTGCGGTGACGGTTTTGGAAGGGCAGGTGAATCTGATGGTGAGCGGGCCGCAGGGGCCGGATTACACGTTGGTAGACGCCAACCCGGCCGACCCGGCGCGCTTCTACCGCATCCAAATCGGGCCATGACCGGGCAGGGGCATCACGCTGCGATGACCGCCGGACACCGCATACCCGTTTGGCTGTATCCTGTTTGTTAGTAGAGAATTATCCATTAAAATCGCCGAAAAACCATAGCATCCTCCATTCCACAAACCCAAACTTTTGATATTATGAAGCCGTAATCGCGAAGCAAAACTGCTCAGTAACACAATAAAGCTTACGAAGACGTACATCAGAACTTTGGCCCTCGTAACCGGTGTGACATCGCTGGCACTGTTCGGAACCGCCCAAGCCCAAACTTATTTTATAAATGGATGGGGGAACGACAATGATAGCATTAGCGGCACGACGATAGTAGATAGTGGCAGCGGTGGAAACTTTACTGTAAGTGGCACACCAACCGCCAGCGCTGATTGGCGCGCTGCTTTGCCCAGTGGGCCCATTACTCTGAGTGTCGGAAATTCACTGGAATTGTCGGGCTCCTTTACTGTCAATTCCAGCGGCTACATGGGCGGCGGCGTATTTCGTATCGGCATTCTTGACTTTACCTCGCTTGGCACATTAAGCGGCACGACTTGGAACGTGAGTTCGTCTGATAGCGGTGTAACTGGTTATTGGTGGGGTTTGCCGACAAGCGGCGGTGGAGTAAGTAATCCGGGCGGTGGCGAAATTACCGTGAAACCAACTGGTGCAGGGAATGCGTGGTATAGTGGCAACAACGGACATTCGGTTTCTGGCACTGGCAACAGCAACTCGGGTAATATAGGTAACGGAGGCACCTACAACTTCAGCCTTACGCTAACCGAGCTATCCGCCTCTTCGGTGCGAATCCAATATTCAATGGCAGGCGGCAGTTATAGCGAGAGCGGGACAGTCACGGACAGTAGCTATGCGTTGTCCGCATTCAACGCCGTCGGATTTTTTGCCAACGGTTCAGATGCAGCATTTGCCTCCCCTGGCGTCAGCTTTAGTGGTATTACTGAAACGGTAGTTCCCGAACCTTCCTCGCTGGCGCTTCTAGGTGGTGCGTTGATGGCGCTGGGTGTGATTCGCCGCCGCAAGTAGATGGTTTTTTCAAACCGTATTCAGAGCAACAGCCGTTGCCGATTTGAGGTGGCGGCTGTTTTGTTTTTAGGGTTTGAATTGACGGGAATTGGATTGTAAATTGCCGCCAGCGGTGAAAATTGCTGTTTCCTCGTTCGTCAGGCCGTTGGGCGGTGTTTTTCTCCCTCCCTGGTGGCGAATCTGCCGCTGTTTTCGAGCGTACCACGAACGCGCTTTCTTCTGAGAGCCGGCCTTGATGATCAATTGACGTGATGAGTAAGCTTTCCGCGCGATGGCCATGGACTTGCGGTCTTTTGGTCCATCACCCCCAAAAACTCCCAAAAACAGTTTGACAAAAGACGGCCGGGTTTTTGTATTGTCAGGAGATATGAACCTGTCGTTTGCAGTGAAAATTGCCGTCACATTGTTGGTCATGCTTTTGGGCGGCATTCTGCCTGCCCAGACGCCAGCAGGCCTGCCGCCGGACCATTCCCCGGCGCAATTCATCGGGTCGGAAACCCCTCTATACGCTTACGCCCCGCCCGCCCCGCCGGTCTTGCGGAAGCAGCAGAAAGCCATTGACGCAAAGGATGGCGTTGACGGTTCGGGTGCTTACGCCACCGGCCGCTACCGCAATCTTTTTGTTGAAGACGGGCACTCGCAGAGAGAAGTGAACCGCAAGATCAAGGCCGCCTTCAAACAATTGTTTCACGGCAATCCAACCAACCAGACGGTCTATTATTCCGCCGGCAGCAACGCGAACGGGCCGCTCGCCTATGTCACCGACATCAAACACCACGACGTGCGCACCGAGGGCATGTCCTACGGCATGATGATCGCAGTGCAAATGAACAAGCAGGCCGAGTTCGATGCGATTTGGAACTGGGCAATGACCTACATGTATCACGACTCGCCCACGCATCCGTCCTACGGTTTTTTTTCGTGGTCGTTGAAAACCAACGCGACGGTCAACAGCGAATTTGTCGCGCCGGACGGCGAGGAGTATTTTGTCACGGCGCTTTACTTCGCCGCGAATCGCTGGGGCAACGGCAAGGGCATTTACAATTACCAGGCCCAAGCCGACCGATTATTGACCAACATGCGGCACCGGGCGCTCATCACCGGCCCGGTTTTCTCGTCACGTTGGGGCACGAACAATGTCACCCGCGTGACCTCCGGGCCGCTCTTCGATGCCGAACACAAAATGGTCCTCTTCTCGCCTAGCACCGAACGTCCGCCTTTTACCGATCCCTCGTATCATCTGCCCGCGTTTTATGAGTTGTGGGCGCGCTGGGGGCCGCCGGCGGACAGCAATTTCTGGATGGCCGCCGCCGCGGCCAGCCGCGATTACTTTCAACGTGTAACCCATCCCGTGACGGGTCTCGCCCCGGATTACGCGAATTTTGACGGGACAACGGTCAGCAATGGCTGGAACCGGGGCGTGGTCAATTTCAGGTTCGATGCGTTTCGGGTTGCGGGGAATTGGTCGGTGGATTGGTCCTGGTGGGGCAAGGACGTCCGGGAAAGACAGTTGAGCGACCATTTGCAGGCGTTTTTTGAGTCCAAGGGGATGACGAATTACGGATGCCAGTTCACACTCGACGGCCGGCAACTGGACAACCGGCACGCGCAGGGGTTGCTGGCGGTGAACGCCGTGGCCAGTCTCGCGGCAACGAACCCGCGTTCAAAGGAATTCGTGGAAGCCTTGTGGAACATGCCGGTCCCGGACGGAATCGAGCGTTACTACGAGGGTTTGCTGTATATGATGGCCCTGCTGCATTGCAGCGGCGAGTTCCACATCTGGTCACCGCGATAGCGGCACTATTTGTCTTGAACCTCCCCTGAGATGAGTGGTAATTAACGGCATGATTGCCAAAATAAATGCCATTTATTCCCTCTTGCCAACCCGCTACGAGTGTCTGCGCCGCGCCAAAAGCTGGCGACATTTGCGGGTAATGGCGTGGGGCAAAGCCACGGGGTTCTCTGTTCTTTGTCTTTTTGCCTTTCTTCACAATGGTTTTGCCATCGGTCAGATTCAATATGTGGAGAATGTTAACCGTCCGGGCAGTTTCCCCATCTTTGAAGCGAAAGCCTATCGTCCGCCCTTTTTCCCATTTTTCCGGCGAAACATTCTGGCGGACATTTATGTGGATACCAACGACTATGCGGGCGTCGTACGCGCCGTTGGCGATTTACGGTCGGACATTGCGCGCGTCACGCGTTTTTCACCGGTAATCACCCACAATCAAACGAATCTCGGTAAAAATGTGATCATTGTCGGCACAGTTGGCAAGAGCAGGGTGATTGACTTGCTGATCCGCACGGGGAAAATTGATGTCTCACCAATCGTCAACGGGCCGATAATCCCCGGCATGCGGAAAGTTTCCAGCAAGTGGGAATCGTTCCTCATCCAGGTCGTGCCGAAACCTTTGCCCGGCGTTGAGAGCGGATTGGTCATTGCCGGCAGCGACAAGCGGGGAACCATTTACGGCATCTACGATTTATCCGAGGAGATGGGCGTGTCGCCGTGGTATTGGTGGGCCGATGTGCCGGTCCAGCATAAAAACGCTCTCTTTGTGAGGGCCGGCAAATACGTGCAGGGGCCGCCCGCCGTCAAATATCGCGGCATTTTTCTGAACGACGAAGCACCGGACCTGAGCAATTGGATCATGAGTAAATATGGCCTGGCCCCCCAGAGCCAGGACCCGCCGGTGCCGCCAGGCGTCGCGAACTATGGCCGAGGATTCTACACCAACCTGTTTGAAGTGATGCTGCGGTTGAAAGCCAATTACCTCTGGCCGGCCATGTGGAACAACGCCTTCAACGAAGATGATCCGGAAAATCCCCGGCTGGCGAATGAATACGGCATTGTCATGGGCACCTCGCACCAGGAGCCGATGTTGCGGGCGCAGCAGGAGTGGGATCGTAGATTCTGGCCAACGAACTGGAACTATTACGTGCCGTCCATCGACGATCCATCCAACGTCCTCCAGGAGTTCTGGTGGGATGGCATCGGGCGGAACAAGAATTACGAAAGCATCATTACCATTGGCATGCGGGGAGAAAACGACACGCGACTGCTTCCAAACGGAACCGACGCCCAGAACATCGACGCGCTGACAAAAATCATAAATGTTCAGCGGAACATCATTGCCCAGGAAATGAATGCCGATGTAACCAAAGTGCCCCAGTTATGGTGTCCCTACAAGGAAGTGTTGGATTACTACAACGAAGGGTTTCGCGTCCCGGACGACGCGACAGTGCTCTGGACCGATGATAATTGGGGCGACATTCGCCGTCTGCCGACAGCAGACGAACGTCCGCGCAGCGGTGGCGCCGGCGTTTACTACCACTTCGATTACCACGGCGGACCGCGCAGCTATCAATGGATCAACACCAGCCCAATTGCCAAGGTTTGGGACCAGATGTCGCTCGCCAAACAATACGGCGCCGACCGGATCTGGATTGTGAACGTCGGACATTTCAAAGGCTACGAGTTTCCGATCGAATATTTCATGAACCTCGCATGGAACACGGACCGGTGGACCAACGACAACCTCAAAGAATACACCCGCCTGTGGGCCAAACGGGAATTCGGGCCGGCTCATGCGCCGGAAATCGCCGACATCATTTCCAAGTACGCGAAATACAACGGCCGCCGCAAACCCGAGTTGCTCGCGCCCGATACCTACAGTCTGGTCAACTATCGGGAGGCGGAAACCGTGGTGGCCGATTACAATGCGCTCGCCGCGCAGGCGGAAACTACCGGCAGCGAGTTGCCGCCGAATATGCAGGACGCGTTTTATGAACTGGTATTGTTTCCCGTCAAGGTCTGTGCGCAGTTGAATGAGATGTACTTCGCCGCCGGCCGAAACGCTTTGTATGCCCGGCAGGGCCGGGCCAGCGCCAATGACATGGCGGCTCAAACGTTGTCGCTGTTCCAATCCCAAACCAACTTGATGGATTATTTCAATAACACGTTTGCCAATGGCAAATGGAGCCACTTCATGGACCAGGCATACATTGGCTATACGAACTGGCAGGACCCGGCCTTCAACAGCCTGCAAGCCATCACGCTTACAAACCTCACCGTGCCGGACATGGCGGCGATGGGCGTGGCCGTGGCCGGTTCAGAAGCCTCCTGGCCCGGAACACCGGTCGCCGCGACGCTGCCGGAGTTTGACGCGTTCAATCAACAACGTCACTACCTTGACGTTTTTAACAAGGGCAAAGCAACCTTTGCCTTCACCGCCACAACCAGCGATCCTTGGATTGTTCTCAGCAGCACGAGCGGCACAATCACAAATGACCAGCGCCTGTGGGTCAGTGTGGATTGGAGCAAAGCGCCCCCAGGCATGGCCAACGGCACGGTGGTACTCGATGGCGCAAACACCAACGTTACGGTTCAAGTGGAGGCCTTCAATCCGACTAATGTGACGCGCATTTCTCTAAGCGGGTTCGTGGAAGGCGAGGGTTTCGTTTCCATTGAACCCGAACACTACACCACAAACACCGATGCCGGTTCCAATCGCTGGATACGCATTGAGGACTATGGGCGGACGTTGTCAGGTATGAGGGCCACCGGACCGGCCGACGCGCCCGCCGCGACGCCGCACATGGATTCGCCCTGCCTCGAGTACCGGATGTATCTGTTCGACACCGGACAGGTGGATGTTACCGCCATCACTTCACCAACGCTGAATTTTATCGCCGGTCGCGGACTGCAATACGCCCTTTCCTTCGACGATGAAACGCCGCAGGTCGTAACCGCCGTGCCCACGAACTACGTGGTCGCGTGGACCAACGATTGGCAGTACACTGTTGCTGACAGTGCTCGCCAGGTAAATTCCTCGTTCACGCTGACGAACTCCGGGTATCACACGCTGAAATTCTGGATGGTGGATCCCGGTGTCGTGTTGCAAAAGCTCGTCGTTGATCTGGGCGGGGTGAAACCCAGTTACCTCGGCCCGCCGGAAAGTTATTACCACAATACCAACTAGCCTGTTGATGCAAACCCCATCTACGGCGTGAGGACTGGTGGCGGTGAACGCCGTGGCCAGCTTCGTGGCGGCAACCGGCCTGTCCGATGCTGTGAATGTTTGCGATGGAATAAAAATCAAAATTGGTTCATGTCAATTGCCAAGAAGTTGCAGCCGATGGCAAAATGGATAAAGTTCGGGCTGGGTTCAATCTTGGCCTTTTTTTCGACAGGACGCCGGAGTCTTCAATATTCCAAGACCGGCGCGCTTGCGAGCGGACGTTACCGCAATCTCTTTGTCGAGGCCGGTTATTCGCCACAGGAAGTGGCCGCAAAAATTGACGCCGCCTTCCAACAATTATTCCACGGCGACCCCGGCACCCAGGCGGTTTATTATCCTGCCGGGAGCAACGCTAACGGCCCGCTTGCCTGCATCCACGATGTTGGCAGCGAGGACGTGCGTTCCGAGGGCATGTCCTATGGCATGATGATCGCGGTGCAGTTGAACAAAAAGGCCGAGTTCGACGCGATTTGGAATTGGGCCAGGACGTACATGTATCACAGTTTGCCGAATCATCCTGCCAGCGGCTTTTTTTCATGGTCAATGAAAATCAACGGCACGCCCAACGACAAAATGCCCGCACCGGATGGCGAGGAATATTTTGTCACAGCGCTGTACTTCGCCGCCAATCGCTGGGCCAATGGCTCCGGCATTTACAATTATCGGGCTGAAGCCGATCGGCTGCTTACCGACATGCGGCACCGGGCACTTATTACCGGCCAGACGGCCAAAGGACTGGTGACGGCGGGCGCATTGTTTGAACCGGAGCGCAAAATAGTTCGCTTCACCCCTGTCATAGGCAATTTGAACCACACCGATCCGTCGTATCATTTGCCCGCGTTTTACGAATTGTGGGCGCTTTGGGGGCCGGCAGGAGACCGGGCTTTTTGGACGGAAGCAGCAGCGGCGAGCCGCGATTTCTTCCAACGCGCGGCACATCCGGTCACTGGCCTCACGCCGGATTATGCCAACTTCGATGGCACGGCATTGGCCGGCGACTGGAACCCGCACAGCGCTGATTTCCGGTTCGACGCCTGGCGCACGGCGATGAATTGGGCCGTGGATTGGACGTGGTGGGGCAGGGATGCCCGGGAAAGACAGTTGAGCGATCATCTGCAGGCGTTTTTTGAGTCCAAAGGTATGTCCACCTATGGCAACCAGTTTACGCTGGACGGCAATCAATTGAGCAACGATCACTCGCCCGGGTTGGTGGCGATGAATGCTGTGGCCACTCTGGCGGCAACGCATCCACGCTCACGACAATTCGTCGAGGCTTTGTGGCACACGCCGACACCGGCGGGGCGACACCGTTATTACGACGGCCTGTTGTATCTGCTGGGTCTGTTGCATTGCAGCGGTGAGTTCCGCATCTGGATGCCGCGATAGCCGTCGAAATTTCCCCACAATCGTTGGCATTTAAGGTTCATTTGGCGGATTGGCCATCCGGAAGAACACATTGGTTTGTCCCGGCGGCAACATATTCGCTGGAATCTGCGTCCAGAACCTCGTACCACCCATCAATCTCTCGTCAAGGTTTGGGCTGTAGCCCACAAAGTATGCTGGATAAACCCAATCAACGCGAGGAGCTGTTATATTATTATTAGTATTTTCCTCCACGTCAAAACCAGCGCGCTGAAATGCCCAATTAAGCCACAAGGCAGTAGTTGTTGGGACAACCCAGATTCCACCCGTGTCGGGTGGATTTCCCACAACTCTTAAATTGTCCAGGACGTTTCCCGACCACGCCGTTCCCGGCATTGTGAAGTCATTAGTGAACCCATTCACACCATTGGTGATAATGATACTAAGGTAGTCAACATGGCTGTATCCAACCGCTCCATTCGGTTGAATTCCAAAATAGGCCACCACCGCACCGTTGAACTTCAGCTCCGCACCGGTCGGTATGGTGAAGGTCTTCGTTGTAAGTCCAGGCCCGTCAACCGCGCCATGATTGGCGTCACTAAATATCAGGGACCATGTGCCATTGCCTGTCGTCTCGTTGTGAACCGTCGTAGAGTAGTTGGTCATCAGATTGACGACTCCACTACCGGTCGAACCCGGATTGAGAAACGCTTGTGGACTGTTGGTATGATATCCGACCCATACACCATAATTTTGATTTGTTCCCGTGAGCGCGTTATTGATGACCATACCAAATGCGTTTGTCGCATCGTAATCCGCACCCGGATCCGACCAATACCCGTTATTTTGAATACCACTTGGCAAACTCGCCACCGGTATCAGCCACAGGTCCACCTGCATGGATTGACTCATCGGGGGCATGTTTGTAACGGTGAACACATAGCCTTTGGGGTAAGGTGCGACCGCAAACGACTCGGCTGAAGACACTGTGCCAAATTCGTTGTGGATAAATTTGGTGGGGGCTTTGGCAAAAACGCGCACACCGGTTGTCGCCGGTTCTATACCCATTGCCGGCGGCGGGTTCACTACCAGTATGCCATCATTGACGGTAAGTTCCAGGAAACTGATGTTATCCACCCGCAGTGTGGTGGTGCCATTAGTGAGCGGGTAGGTGGTGCTGTACCAATTGCCGTCCATCTTAATGACAATATTGCTGATTTGGCCAAAATACCCATAATTGAACGCATTAATGGGCAAATTGACATGATACCAG
>JBEKMU010000191.1:0-12622 GCA_049523555.1 Verrucomicrobiota bacterium
ACAAAAATCCTTAAAAAAACCAAGGAATTGGGGACCACCACCGCGCTGGATCTTTCACTGCCGGATGTAAACAGTCCCGCCGGCCAGGTGGATTGGAAGGCAATCCTTAACGACTGGGTTCCGCTGTCGGATATTATGGTGCCCAGTGCGGAAGAGATTTTTTATTTCCTCTACAAGGAAAAGTTTCTGGAGAAGCGGGCAAAGCTCGGCGCCAAGGAGAGCGTGCTTGATCATATGACGGTCAAGGAAATTTCCACCCTTGGGAAAGACTTGCTGAAACTGGGCACGGCGATAGCGATGGTCAAATGCGGCCACCGGGGATTGTACATCCGGACCGCTGATAAAGACCGGTTGAAGAAGCTGGGCGCGGCGGGATGTTCCGATCTGGACAACTGGGCCAATCGCGAACTCTGGTTCCCGGTTTACCAGGAGGAAAAATTTGTGGGAGCACTGGGGTCGGGCGATTCGGCAATTGCCGGATTCCTTTCGGCATTTGTCCGGGGGCTTACCCTCGAGTCCTGCCTGAGGTACGCGAATGCCGCCGGGAGCATGAACGTGACCGTTCCCGACGGGCTGAGCTGGAATAAAGGCTTCGATGATTTGACGAGGCGGATCAAAGCCGGGTGGAAGACAAAAGATTTGAAAATTGACGAACAGGGGTGGAAGCAAGAACGCGAATTCTGGGCAGGGCCGGATAACCGCGGCCAATGGGAATCATAAACAACCAGCGTAACAAAACAGGAGATAAAAATGTCAAAGAACAGCGATGCGAAACGAGAGGCCTTTGTAAGCAAGACCATAGCGAAGATGAGTTTGGAGGAGAAGGTCGGCCAGCTTTTAACCTTTACCCGGCGCGGCGCGATGCTCACACCCAGCGGCATTGAACAAATCACCCGATTGCAATGCGGCGGCCTTTGTCTGGAACCCTATGCAGTTGAGACCTGCAAAAATCTTTATTGGGGCAATTCGCAGCTCGACAAGACCTTCAAACCGCCTAAAGATTACTTCAAAATAGCGAATACTTATTTTGCCGGCAAAAATTTCGGCATCAGCATAACGCCGGGCGATTATACCAAGGATCTCAACAAATTGCAGAAAATCGCGATGGCCAGGCGCTCGGCAATACCTCTGCATATGACCATTGATTTCGAGGGCGATTTCAAAAACGATTATATGTCCGGTGGTATAAGGCAGTTCCCGCCCCCCATGGGCATGGCCGCCATCGGCGACCCCAAAATGACCTACAAAATTAATAATACCATCGCAAAGCAGTTGAGCAATATCGGCGTAACGCAGATGTATTCGCCGGTTTGCGATGTGAATATCAATCCCAAGAACCCGGAAATCGGCGTCCGCTCATTCGGCGACGACCCTGAGGTTTGCGCAAAACACGCCGTCGCATTTATACAAGGTTTACAGGACGGCGGCATTGCGGCAACCGCCAAACATTTCCCGGGCAGAGGCGATTCGGCCACCGACGCCCACGATGTGCTGGATGTAATCAGGGCCGACAAGAAACGAATGCAGGAAGTCGAACTGGTTCCCTTCAAGGCGGCAATCGCGGCGGGCGTAAAGGCCATTATGACAGGGCATTCGGTTTACCCGGCGTATGACGATAAATACCCGACGACCTTGTCGGTAAAACTGCTCACCGGGCTTTTAAGAGAAGAGCTGGGCTTCGACGGCGTGATTGTTTCCGATGCGATTGGCATGGCCGCTATCTTGAAACAATGGCCGCTGCCGATTGCCTGCGCGATGGCGATAAAGGCGGGGTGTGACACGATATTGCTGAAAGCCGACGACGAGTCGAGGTCGCAGTGCTTCTTCGGAATCAAGCAGGCCGTGGAAAACGGCGACATTTCCGAAGAACGGCTCAATGAGGCCGTTACGCATCTTTTGAGAATGAAGTATGACCAGGGCTTGTTTGAAACCGCAGGCAAGAAGGACCCGAAGAAGGCCCAGGCCTACGCCCTGAGCAAACCGGTCGTTGATTTCTCCTGGGACGTGGCGAAAAAAGCCCTGATGGTAATGCGGGACGAACAGAAAATGCTGCCTTTGAATCCCAAGGAGAAAATGTTGGTCATTGAGCAGCGTATTCCTTATGAATTTTGCGGAAAAGACCCCTATATGCACCAGCACATGTTCTGCGAGGACATGGTGGAACATGCGACGAATTTGATTCTGGTCGATACCGACTTTGCCGCAACGGAGGAGGAGATTAACGAGTGTCTTGAGCTTGCCAAGCAGGTGGACCTTGTCGTTATGACCAATTATTACGCCCGCATCGTCAAATCGGGCAACAACCGGCTGCTGGTCAAGAAGCTCAAAGAGGCGGGGAAAAGAATAGTGGTCGTAACCAACTTCCCATACGTGGAAGGCACAACCAATGAAGCCGACGTTGTGATCTGTAATTTCAGCGGCACGCCGGATTCAATCAGGGCGGCGACCGAATTGCTTTTTGGGAAAATCAAACAATGTCCCAAGACCCAGTTGCCTATAAAACTCGGCGCTCAGAAAGAATCCGCGGTAAAAGCGCCGCCGAAGAAGCAACCACCTGCGGGCTTGTCATATTGTTAGTAACGCATAGAATCCGGGGCTTCTTTAACAAGAAATTTTTTGCTTTGGCTGGTTATATTAACCAGGAAGCCGGAGTGTTTAACAGCGGAGATGCCATATGCCAAAATCTAGTGGTTTAATAACAAACGACCTTTTTACAATTTCAGGAAAACAGATATCAACGATTTACGTTGATAACAAAATGGGGGTCCATTTTCAGGGAATGTCAAAGACCATGCAATTCCCCCAGACCATTTTCCTTCAGGGCGCGCCGACCTGTTCGGTAGGCATATCTCCCGATGGTCTATATAACCGGCTTAATGATGCCGGCAGACTGGTTTTTTTAAATCAAAAGGCGATCCAATTGGCCTCGGCGCCATTCATTCGCACCGGTGACAAAACAGTCATGCTCACCACCAAAAAGCCCGCGGTGACGGAAAGTCCTGATGATCTGCCTGTGTCGCAAAATTATTATCATCCTCCGGTATCAGTAGAGCAAACCTCCATTGCTCTGGCTACACCTCTGGCGGAAGCAACATACAAACTGGGGAAGATTGGAGTAACAAGGAGAATGATTTCTCCTTTCTTGTCTGGAAACTCCCAGGCGCTGATGCCTATTGGCGTTGAAGAGTATGAAGTGGTTAATACTACAAACGAGGTGCAGCAGATTACTCTGGTGATACCCAGGCCGTCCCTGGCAAATCTTCAAGAAAAGAAATACCGGCCCATTGATCAGGACAGCGCTTTTATATGCTCAATTCCATTGAAAGGCCATGTGCATGAAGATTTCAGCTACGCCGCCGTAACGGGAGTGGTTATGGGGAGCAAGGAAAGTCCGGAAAGAATGGTCATAGCTGTGCCGGAAATGGAAGGTATAACAGTAGATACACAACCCTATTTTAGATTAAATAGTCTCAAGCAGGATTTGCTGTTGAAAGCCGATGGCGGTTTCTACGCAAAGTTCGGGCCTAAAGTTAATAATGACTATGGGGCAGCCCTCAGTATTACTTTTACATTAAAGCCCAAAACGACAATAAAAATTCCCGTTGCCATCGTTTTGGACTTTCCCCAGCAGTGGTACGCGGACGGGTCAGTGTTTGAACGCAAATATACCAGGAGTTTCAAGGACAAAGAAACCCGGGCCAGGGAAATGGCGAAAATCGCCCTGGATAATTATCCCGGCTGGCTGAGCCGGACAAACGCAATCCAAAACAGGATATTTGAACATATACAGCAAAATCCCTCCTATAAAAATGACAAAGCCGGCGCATTGCGATTGGCGCGGTTGCTGTTTAACGAATTCAGTTGTCCCTTGTCAAACGCCTCGGCCTGGATCGAAGACAAAAACGGCAACGACGTGGCCCGGTTCGTGGAATGCTTTGATTATCCCTATAACAACTCCTCGGACGTTGACTGGTATTCAATGATCATGCTGATGCTGTTCCCCAATGTCGAGCAGGAGCTTTGCCAGCGTTCCATTGATTCGATTCTGGAAGAAAACCTCAGGGAGCGGTATTATCATACGCACGCGTCCTTTACCGAAGCCAGGCAGCATTTCGAAGAACATCCGGAAGAATATGAAGGCGTATCGCTGACCCACGTAAAAGCTCCTACAAAAATCAAAGGCAGCGTATCGCATGATTTAGGCGCCATGACGTTCGGTACTCCCCTGCGTAATATAAGTGAATACGCCTGGTACAATACCAATTACTGGATAGACCTTTTCCCCAAACTGGCGTTAAGGGTGTTGCGCAACGTTAAATACACGGGCGATACGGAATTTTTAAAGAAGAATTGGAATACGCTCAAATTTGGATTTGAGTACCTGGAGAAACTTGACCTGGACAAAGACGGCATCCCTGAGGGTAATCCCGATGAGGTCAAGAATACCTTCGATAATATAAACCTGTTCGGCATAGATTCCTACAGCACCAATGGTTTCCTGGCCGCCTGCAAGGCCATGAGTAAAATGGCGGACATGATGAAAGATGCGGCCGCCAAAAAAGAATATGATGAGATATTTGAAAAGGGGTTTGCCGTTTACGAAAAATTGTGGATAGACAAGAAAACCAGCCGCGGCCGGATGCAGTATTTCGCCACCTGCTTCGACCCCGCCACGGGAAAGACCAACGCCGACGTCTGGACCAATCAATTGGATGGTTTGTGGTATTTAATCGCGATGGGAGAAGAACCATTTATCCCCGCTGAACAGGCGAGACAAGCCCTCAAGACAATTTATAAAAACAACCGCAACCCCATGGGCTGGGCCACCGCCCGGACACAGACCGGCAAACCGGTGGAATCGGACCAGGGAAAAGACGTATGGCTGGCGTCAAACTATGTGCTTGCCCAACTCCTCGATTATTACGGCCTGGTCAAAGAAAGCAAGGAAGTCTATAAAGTTATGGACCGGGTCATATTCCAGTATGGCAATTCCCTGATCACCCCGGAAAGTGTCAGGCCGACATTCGAAAAGGAAGCGGGCGAATCCAAGCCCGGGCCACACTACATCGTGGGCGGTTATCCCCGGCCGGGCGCGGTCTTGACCCAATTGGTGATGCAATTTGTCAAAGAGCATCAACAAAAAACCGGAGCGACGAAAATCGATTCACAGACGTTGAAATCGTTTATGTCGGATTTGTTCATGCGATCCGGTCCAAAGAATTAGGGAGGGCATGTCCCTGCCCTGCTACGAAAACAGTTTAACTTGACACCAAGCCGGAGCTGTTCGCATCCTTGCGGCATCACTATGAAATCTCTGGCCAAACCGGGCGAATTGTACGCAAGGCCGGCAATGTCTCCCATCGGTGATTCGCAGAAGGCAATTTGACAGTGATGTAACAACTTAAACCCCTGAAACCTATGGCCGAACAACATTTCCAACAGAAACTTTCGTTCTTCGAAAAAGCGGGCTACAGCGCCGGCGATGGGGCTGCGAATTTCGTCTTCATGTCAATGATCCTCTTCCAGACGAATTTTTATACAGACGTGTTTGGCCTGACCGCCGCCGCTGCTGCCGCCATCCTGCTCTGGCCGCGGTTGTGGGACGCCTGCTTCGATCCGATCATGGGCGTCCTTGCCGACCGAACCAGCACGCGCTGGGGCAAGTTCCGTCCTTGGGTTCTCTGGACCGCGATTCCCTGGGCGGCTGTGATGATTCTGGCCTACACCACGCCGAAGGGTTGGAGCATGGGCATGATGATTGCCTACGCCGCAATCACCAACACGATGCTCATGACCCTCTATTCGATGAACAACATGCCTTACTCGGCTCTGGGCGGTGTCATGACCGGCGACCTGAACGAGCGCACCAAGCTCAACTCCTTCCGATTCGTCTCCGCCAACGTGGCCCAGTTCATTGTTGGCGGCTTTACGCTGACTCTGGTGGCCAAGTTCGCCCAAGGCCACAACCGTGCCTACGGCTGGCAAATGACCATGTCCATCTGGGCTGCTCTTTGCCTCGTTCTTTTCCTGATCACCTTCTTCTCCGCCAAAGAACGCATCCAGCCCATGATCAAGGAGAAAACCTCGCCGCTGCAAGACTTCAAGGACCTGATCAAGAACAACCCCTGGAGAATCATGTGGATCATGACGATGATTCATTTCGGCATCCTTTCTCTGCGAGGCGGAGCGAATTACTACTACTATCATCAATACGCCGACAAGGCGGCGATGTTCGATTTCGTGGAAAAGCTCGGTCTTACCGCGCCGGCACTCGCGCCGGGCGCCCCCGCACCCGGCGGCATCCTCGAATGGCTGGGCTGCATCGTCCACGGCTCCCGGGACAACATGGCCACCTCCAATGTCGCCGATGTCTTCAATAGCATCATCAACATGACTGGTACGGCCACCACCATTGTCGTCATCTTCCTCTCAGTTTCTTTCGCCCGGAGATTCGGGAAAAAAGCGGTCGCCATCGCTGGCTTCGCTCTCTCCTCCGTCAACGCCTTCGCTACCTATTTGCTCAAGCCCACTGATGTTTACGGCATGGTTGCCCTAACCGTGGTCGGTTCGATCGTCTATGCCCCGACCATCCCGCTGATCTGGGCCATCTTCGCCGACTGCGCGGACTATTCGGAATGGAAAACCGGCCGCCGCTTCACCGGCATGGTTTTTGCCACGATCGGCTTCGCTCTGAAAGCCGGGTTGGCCCTAGGCTCGGCTGGATTGCTCTGGATTCTTGCCGGCTTTTTCCATTACGACACACAATTCCCCACCGCGCCGGAAGCCGTTCACGGCTACCGCGTTTGTGTCGGCATCGTCGTCGGCCTCATGTTCTCCATCTGCGCAATTCTGTTGCTCGTTTATCCACTCAACAAACGGGTGACCATACAAATGGCCGATGAACTGGCCGAGCGCCGGAAGAAATTCGCCGCGGAGAACCCGGCCACCGCCTGAAGTTTCATGACAATTCATCTCTCCCTGAACAAGGCGGTTCTGATTGTTCTGACGGCAGGCGTGTTCGCCGGCTGCGCCACCAGGCCAACCCTCAAGGAAGCTTACAAAAATGATTTCCTGATCGGTGTCGCCGTCAACCAGAAACAGTTTGATAATGAAGATCAACGCGGCGTTTCGATCATCAAGGCACAGTTCAATTCCATCAGTCCGGAGAATGCTCTGAAATGGGCGTCGGTCCACCCGGAACCGGGTGAGTATGACTTCACCAATGCCGACCGCTATGTGGCGTTCGGCGAAACCAATCACATGGTCATCATCGGTCACACGCTGGTATGGAATCACCAGACACCGAGATCGGTCTTTGAGGACACGAATGGGAACCACGTCACCTGTGAAGTATTGCTGGAGCGGATGCACGACCACATCCAGACGGTCGTTGGCCGTTACAAGGGCCGGATCAAGGATTGGGATGTGGTGAACGAAGCGTTGAAGGACGACGGCACGTTGCGCCCGTCGCGCTGGGAGAAAATCATCGGGCCCGATTACATCGAGAAGGCGTTTCAATACGCGCACGAAGCCGACCCCGATGCCGAGTTATACTACAATGATTTTTCACTGGAGAACGAAGCCAAGCGCAAAGGCGCAATTGAATTGATCAAAAAGCTCAAGGCCGATGGTATTCCCATCACGGCCGTCGGGTTGCAGGATCACCTCAAAATGGGATGGCCGACGGTGGAACAGGAAGACGCCACCATTTCTGATTTTGCAAAGCTCGGCGTGAAAGTCATGATTACCGAACTGGACGTGGACGTGGTGCGCGCCACCCAGGGAAACCGAACAGCCGACATCAACGCCAACGCGCAGTTGGTCACCGGCGCCAACATCTACAGCAACGGATTGCCGGCCGACGTGCAACAGGCGCTGGCAAAACGTTACGCCGATATCTTTGCCGTGTATCTCAAACATCGCGATGTCATTGAGCGCGTCACCTTTTGGGGCGTGACGGACGGGGATTCCTGGCTGAACACGCCGGGACGTATGAATTATCCATTGCTGTTCGACCGCAACGGCCGGCCCAAACCGGCATTCACCGCGGTCACTCAAGCCACCCGGAAGCCGGTGCCGGAATAAACAAAAACACCCATTTGCAGTCCGAAACGTTATGAAAAAAATTCCGCTGTTACCTGCCTTTTTAATCATGTTTGGCGGTCTTCTCGCCACCGGAATTCGTGCGCAGCCCGCGCTCAAAGACGCCTTCAAAAACGATTTTCTCATCGGCACGGCGCTCAACGAATCCCAGTTCACCGGGGAGAACCCAAAGGAAACGGCACTCATCAAAGCGCAGTTCAATTCCATCAGCCCCGAAAATGTTTTGAAGTGGGAGGCCGTACATCCGCAGCCGGGCGCGTATAATTTCGCGCCGGCGGATCGTTACGTCGAGTTTGGCGTGGAAAACCACATGTTCATCGTCGGCCACACGCTGATCTGGCACAACCAGACGCCGAAATGGGTTTTTCAGGACAACAAAGGAAACCTGGTTGACCGCAACACACTTTTGGCGCGGATGCGCGAGCACATTTTCACCATCGTCGGGCGGTACCGGGGAAAAATCGGCGGTTGGGACGTGGTGAATGAAGCGTTGGACGAAGATGGCCAGTTGCGCCAATCCCCATGGCTCAACATCATCGGCGAGGACTATATCGCGAAGGCGTTTCAATTCGCGCATGAAGCCGATCCGAACGCCCAGTTGTATTACAACGATTACCTGCTGGAAAACACGCCCAAGCGCCTCGGTGCCATTGCGCTGATAAAAAAACTTGAGTCACAAGGCATCCATATTGCCGGAGTCGGCTTGCAGGGACACTACAAATTGAATTGGCCGACTGCGATACAACTTGATCAAACCATTGAAGCGTTTGCCCAACTCGGCATGAAGGTGGACATTACTGAGTTGGACATGGACATGCTGCCGCCCGCCACCAGTTCGCGGGCCGCGGACATCACGATGAATTTTGCGTTGCAGGCGAAATTGAATCCTTACGCCAATGGCCTGCCGGATTCCGTCCAACAAAACATCGCAAAACGTTACGCCGATTTGTTTGCCGCGCTCGTCAAACACCACAAGGATGTGAATCGCGTGACGTTTTGGGGCGTGACCGACGCCGATTCGTGGCTGAACAACTGGCCGGTGAGGGGCCGGACGGCCTACCCGCTGCTCTTTGACCGGAATTACCAGCCCAAACCTGCATTTGATGCCGTCATCCAAATCGCCCGTTCCGGGAAATAAAATGACCTGCCAGCCCCGTGCGGCACCGTAATATCCTGCAAAGTAAATCGCAAATTTACGCAAATTGCGCTTGAATCTCCCGTAACTCTCACTTAAATTCCGCCCACGTCTGAAAATTCAACCAGGTAATTATTGTATGATGCAAACCGCGTTTAAGAACATTACGAAGATCAAATACGAAGGACCAAAGTCCAAGAATCCACTGGCGTTCAAACATTACAATCCCGCCCAGAAGGTGGACGGCAAGACCATGCGCGATCACCTGCGCTTCTCGGTCGTCTACTGGCACACGTTCCGTGGCACGGGCACCGACCCGTTTGGCGTGGGCACCGCCATCCGCCCGTGGGACGATGGCTCGAACTCGGTTTCCAACGCCGAGCGCCGCGCACGCGTGGCCTTCGAATTTATCGAGAAGCTGGGCGCGCCGTTTTACGCCTTTCACGACCGCGATATTGCGCCGGAAGGCAAGACCCTGAGCGAAACGAACAAAAACCTCGACGCCGTCGTAAAAGTTCTTAAAGAGGAGCAGAAGCGCACCGGTATCAAATTGCTCTGGGGCACGGCCAATTTGTTCTCGAATCCGCGATTCGTTCATGGCGCATCCACGAGTTGCAACGCCGACGTCTTCGCCTATGCGGCTGCACAGGTCAAAAAGGCGCTCGAAGTCACGCACGAACTTGGCGGCGCCGGCTATGTGTTCTGGGGCGGGCGCGAAGGTTACTCCACACTGTGGAACACCAACATGAAGCGCGAACTGGACCACCTCGCCAGATTCCTGCACATGGCCGTGGCCTACAAAAAGAAAATCGGTTTCAAGGGCCAGTTCTACATCGAGCCAAAGCCCAAGGAACCGACCAAACATCAATACGATTCCGACGCCGCCGCGTGCCTGAATTTCCTGCGCGAATACGATCTGATGGGCGATCTCAAGCTGAACATTGAGACCAATCACGCCACCCTGGCCGGTCACAGCATGCAGCATGAACTGGAAGTGGTGGGCGCAGCCGGCGCGCTCGGTTCGATTGACGCCAACACCGGCGACGAGTTGATCGGTTGGGACACCGACCAGTTCCCCACCAATATTTATCTCACGACGCAGGTGATGCTCACAGTCCTCAAATATGGCGGATTCAAGACCGGCGGCCTGAATTTTGACGCCAAGGTGCGCCGTGAGAGTTTCGAGCCGGTGGATTTGTTTTACGCGCACATCGGCGGCATGGACGCCTTCGCCCGCGGGTTGAAGATTGCCTCCGCCATTCGCAAAGACGGACGGCTCGCGAAATTCGTGAAACAACGTTACGCCTCGTGGGATTCGGGCATCGGCGCAAAGATTGAATCCGGCAGGGCCAACTCCGCTGATCTTGAAGCCTACATGCTCAAGCAAGGCGAAGTGACGCCCAACGTCAGCGGCCGCCAGGAATTCCTGGAGAATCTCATCAACGAATTCATTTGAGCCGGGGCGCGGTTTTGCGCTCGCAAGAGCCATGAATCGTCAGAAAAGGCACGCGTCCCGTGGCGCGTGCCTTAAAAATTGTGTTGTATTGCAGCAGCGGGTTTCGCTTTCGGTTTCCGCAGTGAGAGTGCAACCCCCCACGGCAAAATCACGGTATCACTTGTTCCATTGAGATATGGTGTTGAAAGCTGATGCCCATTTGATTCCAGGATTATCACGGTGCCGGACACAAGACCGAAGCTGCCCATCGCGGCTACGCTCGCCACGAACTTGAAAAGCTCCGCGCCGCCGTGGAAAAAATCCCGTCGCTCCGCTGAATCCAATTTACCGGCTGCCAAACTGCCGGACGTAACGCGATGATTTCCCAAGCCAAGTAACAGAATGGCGAATTGAGCATGGCCTTGTGATGCTTGCCAGCGGATTGAAATCGATTATTCTACCGGCATGAATACGAATCGGTTGACGTGGTTGTTTCTGTTTCTGGTGTTGGGCGTGGCTGCCGCTCAGCAAACCAATTCTTTGTCCTATGTCACAAACAGCGAGACAAGTGCAGAGCTGAAAGCCAAGGCGGAAAAAGGAGATGCCATTGCCCAATACAATCTGAGCGCCTGCTACGATAATGGCCGAGGGGTGGCGATGGATGCGGTGGAGGCGGCGAAGTGGCTTCGCAAAGCCGCCGAGCAGAATTTCGCCCCGGCTCAATGCAATCTGGGCATCTGCTACCGCGACGGCCAAGGCGTGGCGAAGGATGAACTGGAGGCGGCGAAGTGGTTTCGCAAAGCCGCCGAGCAGAATCTCGCCCAGGCTCAACGCAATCTGGGCATCTGCTACGATAATGGCCGAGGGGTGGCGAAGGATGCGGTGGAGGCGGTGAAGTGGTATCGCAAGGCCGCCGAGCAAAATGACGCCATTGCCCAATACAATCTGGGCATCTGCTACGTTTTTGGCGACGGGGTGGCGAAGGATGCGGTGGAGGGGGTGAAGTGGTTTCGCAAAGCCGCCGAGCAGAATGACGCCCCCGCTCAATTCAATCTGGGCAACTGCTACTACAAGGGCGAAGGCGTAGCAAGGGATGTGGTCGAAGCGGCGAAGTGGTATCGCAAGGCCGCCGAGCAGAATGACGCCCCCGCTCAATTCGATCTGGGCATCTGCTACGAAAATGGCCGAGGGGTGGCGAAGGATGCGGTGGAGGCGGTGAAGTGGTTTCGCAAAGCCGCCGAGCAGAATGACGCCCAGGCTCAATTCAATCTGGGCGACTGCTACTACAAGGGCGAAGGCGTAGCAAGGGATGCGGTGGAAGCGGCGAAGTGGTATCGCAAGGCCGCCGAGCAGAATGACGCCCCCGCTCAATTCAATCTGGGCATCTGCTACGAAAATGGCCGAGGGGTGGCGAAGGATGCGGTGGAGGCGGTGAAGTGGTATCGCAAAGCCGCTGAGCAGAATGACGCCCTGGCTCAATTCCATCTGGGCTACTGCTACGCCAATGGCCGAGGGGTGGCGAAGGATGAAGTGGAGGCGGTGAAGTGGTATCGCAAAGCCGCCGAGCAGAATCTCGCCCCGGCTCAATGCAGTCTGGGCTACTGCTACGCCAATGGCCAGGGCGTGGCGAAGGATGAAGCGGCGGCGGTGAGGTGGTATCACAAGGCCACCGAGCAGAATTTCGCCCCGGCTCAAAACGATCTGGGTGCCTGCTACTACAAGGGCGAAGGCGTAGCAAGGGATGCGGTGGAAGCGGTGAGGTGGTTTCGCAAAGCCGCCGAGCAGAATCTCGCCCCGGCTCAATGCAGTCTGGGCGAGTGCTACTACACGGGCAAAGGCGTAGCAAGGGATGCGGCGGAAGCGGCGAGGTGGTATCGCAAAGCCGCCGAGCAGAATCTCGCCCCGGCTCAATGCAGTCTGGGCGAGTGCTACTACACGGGCAAAGGCGT
>JBEKMU010000192.1:0-3101 GCA_049523555.1 Verrucomicrobiota bacterium
TCTGGCGGCGACTCGTATAGCGGCGATACCTTCTTCGACTACAACACCACCTTCAACAACTCCGGCACCGTGGACAGCCAGAGCGGGGTGCTCTTCTTTGACCACGGTTCCGACAGCGGAACGGTCAACGTCGCCGCCAATGCGGTCTTTGTCTCCCAAGCCTGCACCTTGGCCGGCAGTCCCACCTTCACCGGCCCCGGTTCCCTTCAGGGTTTCTACAACGGCAACAATGCGGTGCTGAACGGGCTGATGATGTTCAACAATGCCACCTTGTCGGGCACGTTGACCCTGGCCAGCAACGCCGTGGCCAACCTCACGAGCGTTTTCAATTCGCCGGTGTCTTTCAACGCCGTGGTTTTCACCAACTACGGTGCGATTAACTGGGGCGGCGTCAATTTATCCGGCAACTCTGCGCAGATATACAACTACGGTTTGTGGGACGCCCAAACCAACAACACGCTCGCTGGCGGCAGCGGCACGACCACCACTTTCAACAACTTCGGCACCTTCCGCAAGTCTGGCGGCGACCCCAACAGCGGTGCGACCCTGCTCGACTTCAATGTCATCTTCAACAATGCCGGCATGGCGGACAGCCAAAACGGTCAATTAGCCATTCTAGGAAGCTATTCCCTGGCGGGTGGCAAACTTAATTTCGGGATCAATAGTTCGAACGATTTGGGCACGATCCATCTTGCCGGCAACGCCACTTTGACCGGCACGCTTGGTGTAAATCTCAATCACAATTACGCGCCAACCGCGGGGAGTTCGTTTCCCGTGCTGACCTACGATTCGGAAACAGGTGCATTCACGGATTTGAAGCTGCCGTCAGGTTTGTCCTGGCAAACCAACTATGGTGCTACAACCTTCACGTTAAGCGTATCTGCCGTGCTGCCGGCACAACTGTCGGTGACCGAGGGCGGAAACAACACCATCTCGTTCGCCTGGAATGCCGTGCCCGGACAAACGTATCAGGTGCAGTACACAACGAACCTGCCCTCAACAAACTGGATCAGTCTGGGGGGCGTTATCACGGTTACCAATGAAACCGTATCCGTTTCTGACGCAGTCAATGCCGATCCGCAGCGATTTTACCGGGTGGTTTTCACGCAATAGGAAGAAAAATATTTTCATTGTCCGGTTTGCCGTGATTGAATCAAAACGCGGAAGGCGCGGCCCAGATGTTCCGGGTGCGTGAGCGTCTGAAACTGGCGGGCTTGGGCTGAAGTCCATTCGCCAAAAGATTTTTCCCGCAAAGTCTTTTCCAAAATCCGCGTCAGAAATTGTGCCTGCGTGGAAAAAGTTTCCGTCGTCAAGCCACATGCTTCGCCGATGGATTGGAGCACGGAAAAATTGACGTGCGCCGTGAGGTCCTGCTCGCCAACGTTTGCCAAAAGGTCATCAGTGGCGTGATGCCGAAAATAGGCGCGGAGCGTGCCGCGCGTCCGGCCCGGCGAAAACAATTCGTCATTGGTCAAACCGTAATCAATCGTCAGCAAGCGTCCGCGTTCCAGAATGTTCGCCGCCTCGCGCCACCAGTTTTCGGCGGCGGGGCAGGTTTCGATGGTGTAGCCGTCGGGAAGAACATCCAAAAGCGAAGATGGAAGATGGAAGATGGAAGATGGCGGGTGCAATCCCGGATTCTGGATTTTCGTCCAGACAAAATTTCCATTTTCAAGCGAAACGCCCCACTCGAACCAAAGTTTTTTGGCGGCGTCCCAGCCGAAACGGTGGACGGGCATGGCATCGAGGAGTTCGTTGGAGAAAATGATACCACAAAGTGACGGGTGTCGGGTGTCAAGTGACGAGAACTTCGCCGGTTTCTTCCGTTTTGAGGCGACAGATTGAAGGCTGTCAAACCAGCGAACGTGCGGCGCGAAATTTTTCAACGTCTCACTTTGCCACTCCCGCCGGCGCGCCGAGGGTTCGATGATGCCATATTCGATTTGCTCGAACAGTTTTGGTCGCGACCATTGCAGCCAGGTCAAAATGTCCCTGGCCAGTTGGCCGTCATGCGCGCCCGCTTCGACGATTCGCACTTCGCGCTTCGCGCTTCGCACTTCCTCCAACCATTCGGCGAATTGGAACGCCAGGAGTTGGCCGAAGAGTCCACCGGCACTGACACTGGTGTAAAAATCGCCGCGGCGACCGGGGTTGTCTTTTTTCGTTTCGTAATATCCAGAATTGGGACAGTAAAGGGCGAGTTCCATGAAGCGCGCGAAGGACAAAACGCCGCGTTCGGCAATTTCGCGGCGGATGATTTCGGCGGGGGCTTTCATGGCTTGCAGTGTGGCGCGGGTCTAGCTAGTGTTCCGACAACGGAAAAGATTTATGGCCAAGATAGATGCGTTTTTCAACCTGATGTTTGAACAGAAGGCGTCCGACTTGCACATGACATGCGGAAACCCGCCCATGCTGCGCATCAACGGCGAGCTTCAGCGCGTGGATTATCCGGCGCTCGAAAACGACTCGCTCAAGGCGATGCTTTACGAAATCGCGCCGGACTACAAGATCAAACAATTCGAGGAAACGGGTGACGTGGATTTTGGCTACGAGATTCCGAATATCTCGCGTTTCCGTGTCAACTTTTACAACGAGAAGAACGGCATCGGCGGGGCGTTCCGGCAAATTCCCAGCCGCGTGCTTACGTTTGAGGATTTCGAAAAGCTCGACGTGCCTTTGCCCCCGGTGTTGAAAAAATTTACGATGCTCAGTCGCGGACTGATTGTGGTCACCGGCCCGACCGGCTCCGGCAAATCCACCACGCTGGCGGCCATGGTGGACTACGCGAACCGGAATCGCAAAGACCACATCATCACACTGGAAGACCCGATTGAATTCGTCCACGAAAGCAAAAGCTGTCTGGTGTGTCACCGCGAAATCGGCGTCCACACCAAATCCTTCGCCTCGGGATTGCGCGGCGCGTTGCGCGAAGACCCCGACATCATTCTCGTCGGCGAAATGCGCGACCTAGAAACCATCGAACTGGCCATCACGGCGGCGGCCACCGGCCACCTGGTCTTCGGCACGCTGCACACGCAGAGCGCCGCCAAAACGGTGGACCGCATCATTGACGTCTTTCCGGCGGACCAGCAAAACAAGAT